>NZ_JBSIPX010000006.1:0-275354 GCF_053668055.1 Massilia sp. SYSU DXS3249
GACCGCCTTGCGCGACCTGCTTGACCGCTGCAATCTTGAATTCCTCTGGATACCGCTTACCGCTCATATCTTCTCCTTGTGTCCGCTATTATGGCTCAGGAGTGTCTACGATAGTCGTGGCGATTCAATTTGACCTTTGAGCTCGACTCCGAGAACGTCTTCAACTCGCTCAAGTTCGACCGGTATGGAACTGGGAAGGAAGTATTCGACGGAACGGTGCGCAAGACGCTCAATCCCCTGAACGATAGGATTTCGGACCCCAAGCTTTTCTACGGATACAACATCGTGATCAGCACAAGGACTAAAAACTTTACGAAGGAATCCGATCCGGGCGAGCGGCTGAAGTACGAATTCATGATGCCGCAAGCAGCCGTGCGAAATTATAAGAACAAGGACATTTCGGGACAGAGGTTGATCGACGAATCAGTCGTGCTGTTGAACGACGAACGGATCGACCTGAAGTTCCAATAAGCGCCCCGCCCGGTTGGGCGCATTGCCAGGAGCTGGAAACCGTTCAGCTCCCGCTGATCTCCCGCTGCAGCTTCTTCGTCAACTTCCCGAACACCAGCTCATACGACCTGCGCAGCAACTGCGCCGCCTCCTCGTCGCCCAGCGCCTTCGCATCCTCGACATACACCCACTTGGCGCGCGCCAGGTAAGGCGCCGGAATGATCCCCGGACGGTCCGTCAGCTCCAGGAAGCGGTCGTCGTCGACCTTGAAGCTCATGCCGGTCGCCTCGCCCAGGTTGGTCACGGCGAACATCTTTTCGCCGATGGAAAAGACGAGGTCATTGTCCCACTTGGTGTCTTCGGTGACGCCGGGGAAGGAACGGCAGAGGGTCTTCGCTTCGTCGAAATTCATACGCAACTTTCCTTTTGCAGGGCAAGGGTGTGGACGGCAACGATTCTATATCGCCGCCATCCACTGCATGCATTTTGGAAAGAAAAAAGAAGTGCCCGTGCGGGATTACTGGGGCTTGCGCATCGCGTAGTTCGCTTCACGCTCGAGGTACATGGCGAAGTGCACGATCATTGCGCCGTTAAAACCCTGCGCCACGATGCGGCCGGTGACCCTGTCCTTGCCCGACATGCCCATCTCCAGCGCGCCCGAGAAGGCGCCGCTCTGCACGAACGGCAGCGTGATCTTCGCATTGCCGGGCGAGCCGTCGATCTTCAGGGCCGAGGCATTCGCGTCGGCCGCCTGTTCGACCGCATGGATGGTGATACTCGTGCCGCGCAGCTCCGCAGGCGTGAGGACAGCCTCTTCGTTCGGGCCGACGATGAATGAGGTGGAAAACAGAACTTCCTTGCCGTTGACTTTAACCATGATTCCTTCGATGACGTTATGCCGCGACTGTTCGCGTTAAGCAAATGCTAACACAGCAAGTGGATATTGCTGAGTTCCGCTGGCGTGCGGGATGGGGGGTGCAGCTTAGTGGAGGGCGGCGCTGCCATAGGTGCGGCGCTGGTCGGGATGGGCCAGGACGCGGCGGGCGACGGTGAAGGGGACGCCGGCTTCGAACAGGGAGCGGGCGGTGGCGTACATGCCGCGTGAACGGAGGTCGTTGATCGTGGTGTCGATCAGTTTGGCGGTTTGGTGGTCTCGGCGGGTGCGCATGGTTTATGAGGATGCGGACTGCATGGAGCGTTGGGTAAAAGATACGCGAAAATGGGTGGGGGGACAACTGGGGGGGAACTGCTGAGCGTGGGGAAATTGTTTTGGCCGGACGTCGATATCTCGGCTGATCATGCAGGAGGCGGAAAGGCAAAAAATCGCTGTGCGATTTTCCTTAGTCAGGCGAATCGGAGAGACTTTGCGCCCGGAGGCGCAAAGTCGCTCGCAGGCTCGCCGCTCGCGCGGCTCGAAATCCCTGCTCGCCCCGCGTCCGTACCGTCCGCAGGTCCGATTCCAGACGCCTAAACAACACCGTATAAAAAACACAGCCCCGCTGGCTTGCGCCAGCGGGACTGTGTTTTTTGTACGGTGGTGGAGGCGGCGGGAATCGAACCCGCGACAACTGAGCATTCATGCGGGTTTCAGCAGGTATGTTGTCCGCAGGTTGTCATTTAACAGCTTTTCACTCTTTTTTGGTTCCCGATCCGAAGAACGCAACAGCGCCTGCCTTTAAGCGGCCAGCCCATCATCATGTACCATACCTTAAGAACAATTTTTGGAGGCTCGCGTGCCGTCAGATCCGATAACAGCAGTAGCGGAAGCAGTGCAAGAGGTAGCGAAGGTGACCGGAAAGGGAATCGAAGCAATAACCGAACTAAGCCATTTCGTGTCTGAGTTCACGCGAGCGCCTTTGGCCGCTGGCTTCGGCATCGTTGCGGATAGGCTGACATTTATGCGCGCGGAACGGCAGCTTCGATTTCAGGTGCGCACACGGGAACTCTTGAGCGAATTGGGGATTGCGCATCCCACGCGCGCTGTCCCCTTGAAATTCGCAGTGCCGCTTCTTGAGCAGGCTTCACTCGAGGAGGACGATTCATTGCAGGATCTGTGGGCCCATCTGCTCGTGAATGCGGCGAATGCCAGCAGCCCGGTCGAGATGCGTCGAGCATTCATTTCTATTTTGGAACAGCTGACGTCGCTCGACGCCCTGATTCTTCTGAAGATCTACTCTCTGCTGCCAAACGAGAATCAGCGGGAAGGGGTAGTTACTGGCGAGTTGCCACAGCGTGCACGCAACTCCATCCCAGGTGAGACCGTTGACAACTGGGCGCAGCCGTCGCTAGACGTGAAGCTTTCGTTGGAAAATCTGGAGCGAGTCGGCTGTATCGATATCGGAGATACGTTCGGGGGGCCGAAGTTTTATCCAATGGTTCAGCCGACCGTGCTCGGACGTGCGTTCGTTGATGCCGTGACGCTGCATCGTGTAGCCGTGTAGCCCTGCAGGCCTTCCCCTGGCGTGGCCAGCTCGAAGCACGGCTGACTTGTAAGCGCTGGAGTATCATTGAACTCTAGAAAGGTCTTGAGCCAAGGTTCGAGAACCTGTCTCACAAAATTACAGGGTGAAAATGAAGGTAATTCAGAAAGACCTCGAGCGAGATCAGATTCTCCTTGGCGATCTGAACAATCTGGCCAAGCTCAAGGAGATTGTCAACCCAAGTCAGGACGACGTCAGGCTGTATGCATCTACAGTGCGGCGCCTTTTGCTAGACGGAGTGCTTCCATCAGCAGCTGGAAGCCGTCGAATGCCTCTTACCTTCCTCGTTCCTGATGTTAAGCCTATCGCCAGTGCAGCTAGAAATAGTCATGTGGTGTGCTTCATCTTGGGTGGTCTGAAGGCGTTTGGTGTTCAGATATCGCGAGGGGTGGTTTCGGTAGGTGCTCAAGCCCCAGCTATGGACTTCGACGCATCGAAGCTCATTCCTCTCAAGTTAGACAGTTTCCTTAAGCAAGTAGTTGGCTTCATTAACGGAACCGAGATAACTCGACGGGAGGTTATAAGCTACGTTGCTAATAAAGCTGGAGGAGTGCATTACGATATGACGCCCTCTAACTCGTTGCCTGAGAAGAAGCTTAAGGCTATGGGTCAACTTCGTCGCAGTTTGCGTCTTGGAATTCAGAACGGCGGGGCAATTTTCAACTGTGATATTTCGGGTTTGGAAGATCAGTCGGAACAATTCCGATATGAACCTGAGTTCCTTGACGCAGTGTTCATGGAATTCCTTGCTAGCATCCAATTTATTGTTGAGAGTCCAGATGTAAACAATTTGAAGGCCGCGATTATCCACGACCTGACGAAATAGCCAGACAGCCTTTCGATTTCTACCAGTCACCTCATGCGGCCAATGATGGTTGTCCGAAAACGGTTTCAGTACGGGAGCCAGCAAGCTGATCTGCGTCGGGCATCCATTTTCCATAAGTACGAGCAATCATCGTCCAATCTGCGTGCCACATCTGTTTTGCGACCCACATTGGGTGTTCGCCGGCGGAGAGCATCATGCTGGCGTAGGTGTGTCGCGTTTGGTACGGGTAGCGGTAGCGAACCCCGCCTTTCTTTAGTGCCCAGGTCCATAGCGTTTTGCGGATCGGCTGGTCGCCAGCCCATCGAGCCTTGGTCTGAGGATTTTGGAACACTTCAGCGCCTGCGAGCCAGGTGTGCGGCTTCTGTGCCTGTAGCGCCTCGAGCGCGCCGGCTAAGAGCTTGACCTCTCGCCGACCGGCGTCGGTCTTCGGCACCTCGGCAGTTTTCGATTGCTGCGTCATCGCGCGAGATACTACGGCGACGCCGCGGACGAAGTCGATGTCGCCCCAGTCGAGCGCAACCAGCTCGGACGTACGCATGCCGGTCCAGAAGGCGAACTGGATCAGGTTGCGGCCCTGGCCCTGCAGCTGCTGCAGGATGACCGCTTGCTCGTGCTTGGTGAAGGGGGCGATGGTATCGCGCTCCCTCATTTCCTCCCATCTTGGGCAGTAGGGTCAGCGTAGCAGGGTCAGGTCTGACATTCGGACACAAGCTCCGCGAGACACAGCACGAGAGAAAAAAGGCAAAGGCAAAAAATCGCTGCGCGATTTTCCTTAGTCAGGCGAATCGGAGAGCCTTTGCGCCCAGGGGCGCAAAGTCGCTCGCAGGCTCGCCGCTCGCGCGGCTCGAAACCCCTGCTCGCCCCGCGTCCGTGCCGTCCGCAGGTCCGATTCCCGACGCCTAAACAACGCCGTACAAAAAACACAGCCCCGCTGGCTTTCGCCAGCGGGGCTGTGTTTTTTGTACGGTGGTGGAGGCGGCGGGAATCGAACCCGCGTCCGCAAGCACTCTACAGACAGTTCTACATACTTAGCACTGCCATTTAATTTAACCGGTACAACGGGGACGTGCACCCTTTGTACAAGCGAGTTACCTTAAATTTCGGAAGCAACCAAGTAACCCGGTTGAGTCCTAGCCCCTGTAAATGACTCTACTGCCTTGCGGCCACCCCAGGGGCGAGGTGTTGTAGAGCTAGCAGCAATTAAGCTGCGAGTGCGTACGAGTTATCGTTTGCAGTTATTGATTTCTGGATGTATTTACGAGGTAACCAGTCCTCGGTATGCCCTGCGCTGCTTTGCAACCCACGTCGAAACCAGGTCGCCCCCAACGAAGAAGCTTCATTGTACTCCAATCGCGGCTCGTGTGCAGTGGCTTGGGTGGTCTCGAGCCGTTGCTGGCCCGTGGGGTTACGAAGTGTTGCAAATGCCTGTGAGGATGACGCCACAGGTGTTCTGGCGGTAAGACCGCGTGCGCATGAATGCGCACCCTGCGACGCCACGAAAAAAACCGCAGCCAGTCCTGCGCTGCGGTTCAACCAAAACAATCGGGGCTTACTGGCCGTTGCTGTTGCGCTTGGCGATTTCGTTGCCGAGGTAGCCGCCGCCGATGACGCCGGCGAGGGTGGCGAGCTTCTTGCCGTTGCCGCCGCCGACCTGGTTGCCGATCAGGCCGCCGACGACGGCGCCGGTAGCGATGCCGACGTAGCTCGGCTGGGACGGCGCTGGTGCCGGTGCCGGGGCGACAGGGGCCGGGGCAGGGCGGTAGCTTGGCTCTTCGTAGCGGGCCACCTGCTGGGTCGGGCGGTAGATCGGCTCTTCATGGCGCACGACCTTCTGCACAACCGGCTTCTGCACGACGACCGTTTTCTTGACGACTGGCGCCGGCTCCTGCTTGACGACCACGACCGGTGCGGAAGGGTGGTTGGCGGCTTGGACGTAGGTGGTCGTGCCGGGCGCGGCGCTGACCACCAGCGGAGCGGCGGCCGGTGCGGCTGCCGCGTACTGCTGCGCTGCCAGCGGCGGCACGGCGGTGGTTTGCACCTGGCCGGCTGCCAATGGTGCCGCCAGCGGCATGCCGGCGGTGGCCGGGGTGAGAGCCGGTTCCGCCGCGCCGCGCGAGGTCGGCAGGAGGCCGGTGATGGCGGCGGCGCCGGTCAGGCTGACGATGACCACCGATACGGCTGCAGCGGCCATCAGGGGATGAATGCGGGAAGCGGTTTGGGTGGTGGTGTTCATCTTTTGCTCCATCATTGTTGCGTTGTCGATGGGTGCAGATTACCGGCCGCTTCAGTTACACGATAGACAGAAGCCTGTTTCAGTTGTAATCAGTTGTTAATGCTATGCGTCAACAGTCGTAGCATGCGGCGCGAGCTTGCGCAGCACGTCCAGCAGCTCGAGCGGCGTATTGCAGAGGTAGTCGGCGCCCCAAGTGGTGGGGGCGATCTCGCCGCAGTAGCCCCAGCCACAGGCGACCGTCACCATGCCGGCAGCGCGGCCGGCTTCGATGTCGCGCAGGTCGTCGCCGACGTACCAGCACAGCTCAGGCGCGATGTCCAAACGTCGGGCTCCCTCGAGCAGCGGCGCCGGGTGCGGCTTGGCGTGCGGCATGGTGTCGCCCGAGACGATGCAGCCGGCGTGCGCCAGGCCGATCTGCGGGATCAGCGGGTCGGTGAAGCGCGCCGGCTTGTTGGTGACGACGCCCCAGGCCATGCCGGCCTCTTCGATGCCGTGCAGCAGTTGATCGATGCCTTCGAACAGGGTCGTTTCCGCGGCCATGTTCGATTGGTAGCGGTCGAACCATTGCAGTCGCAGTTCCTCGTAGCCTTCGTCGCCCGGCGCCAGGCCGAAGGCGGCGCCGATCATGCCGCGGGCGCCGGCCGAGGCGGTCGGGCGCAGCACGCTGTAGGGCGTCGGTTCGAAACCGCGCTCGGTGCGCAGCCAGTTGACGGCGGCGGCCAGGTCGGGAGCGGTGTCGGCCAGCGTGCCGTCGAGGTCGAACAGGACGGCACGCGGTGCCAGGGTGAAGGCAGGGGAGGTCATCGTGGGGCGCTTAATTCAGGCTTGGTTCAGAGAGGCTTGGAGCACGCCACCATGTAGTTCACATCGGTGTCGTTGTTGAGCGAATAGATCTTGGTCAGCGGATTGTAGGTCAGGCCCTTCATGCCGTCGACCTGCAGGCCGGCTGCGCGCATGAATTGCGACAGTTCGGCCGGCGTCAGGAACTTGCCGTAGTCGTGGGTGCCGCGCGGCAGCATGCGCAGCACGTATTCGGCGCCGATCACGGCCAGCAAATAGGCCTTCGGGTTGCGGTTGATGGTAGAGAAGAACAGCTTGCCGCCCGGTTTGGCCAGGGCGGCGGCGGCGCGCACGATCGAAGCCGGGTCCGGCACGTGCTCGAGCATTTCCATGCAGGTGACGACGTCGTACTGGCCCGGTTCCTCGGCGGCCATGTCTTCGGCGGCGATGAGCTTGTAGCGCACGTCGACGCCCGACTCCAGGCCATGCAAATCCGCCACTTTCAATGCCTTCTTCGACAAGTCGATGCCGGTCACTTTCGCGCCCTTGCGCGCCATCGATTCGGACAGCACGCCGCCGCCGCAACCGATGTCGATCACGTTCTTGCCCGACAGGGGGGCGCGCGCGTTGATCCATTCCAGGCGCAGTGGGTTGATCTCATGCAGCGGGCGGAACTCGGAAGTCGGGTCCCACCACCGGTGGGCCAGCTCGCTGAACTTGTTGATTTCTAAGGGGTCGGCGTTCGTATTCATAGGTCGGAATAATAGCGGGAAATAATAAGCTGCGACGGACAAAATATGCAGGACGCGCAAGGGCGAAAAAAAACCCCGCCGTAGCGGGGTTCTTTGTAACGCAGCAGGAATTACTGCTGGCGGGTGCGGGTACCAACCACTTCGATCTCGACGCGGCGGTTCTTCGCGCGGCCAGCCGAGCTCTTGTTGTCGGCGACCGGCTGCTTCTCGCCCTTGCCTTCGGTGTAGATGCGTGCGGCATCGACGCCCTTGCCTTGCAGGTAGGCCTTGACGGCTTCGGCGCGGCGGATCGACAGCTTCTGGTTGTAGGCATCGGTGCCGATCGAGTCGGTGTGGCCGACGGCGATGATGACTTCCAGGTTCATGTCGCCCAGCTTCGAGGTCAGCTCGTCGAGCGATGCCTTGCCGGCAGGCTTCAGGACGGCCTTGTCGAAGTCGAAGAAGGCGTCAGCCGAGTAGCTCACCTTTTCCGAGGTCGGGACCGGTGCCGGTGCAGGCGCTGGAGCCGGTGCTTCGGCCACTGGCGGCGGTGGTGGCGGTGGCGGCGGAGCGACGCACTTGCCGTTTTCGAGTTTTTCAGGTGGGACGCACAGCGGTGCGTCGCAGCCAGGGACCGCGTCGGCCGGGGTCCAGTAACCGGTACGCCAGCAGAGGCCGAAAGGATCGCGCGCGATCACGCCGCGGCTGTCCTGGACGTACGCGCTGTACGGCTTGTTCGCCTGGATGTCGGTCGTCAGCGGTGCATAAGGTGGTGCGCTTTGGGCAAAGGCACTCCCAGCCATCGCTGCCGACGCGGCCAGCATGAGGGTTGCAATCTTCTTCATCTTTTTCTTCCTTTCGGTTTTATATCTTTTCGTAGCGAAACGATTAGTCATTCGCGGTAACGTAGGCAGAATATTAACAGCGATGTGCCCGCGCCCGTTTCGCATTGCGAAACATGCAATTAACTTCTCGGCCATTTTGCCACATACGCCACATCTGCACGACCGCCTGAGTGCGCAATCGCCGTGCATGGCGTGGCGTCGCGTTGTTTCTGCGCAACAACGGATTAGCAGCGCACGCTAGCTTGACGAATGTTTATGACGCGCTTGTGTCAGATCAACAATTGTGTGCGGTCGAGGCCCCGGCGCGCTCTGCCTGTAAATGTCGCAGCGACTAGTGGTGCATGGTAGAATCATTGGCTGGAACTCATAACCATTAGCCTGAAAGCAGTCGACCCGCCCAATGGATCAATTCGCAAAAGAAACAGTCCCTATTTCCCTCGAAGAAGAGATGCGCAAGAGCTACCTCGACTACGCGATGAGCGTGATCGTGGGCCGCGCGCTGCCGGATGTGCGCGATGGCCTGAAGCCGGTGCACCGCCGTGTCCTCTTCTCGATGCACGAAAGTAATACGACGCACAGCCGCCCGTACGTGAAGTGCGCGCGCGTGGTCGGCGACACCATGGGTAAATACCACCCGCACGGCGACTCGTCGATCTACGACACGCTGGTGCGCATGGCCCAGGACTTCTCGCTGCGCTACACGCTGGTCGACGGCCAGGGCAATTTCGGCTCGATCGACGGCGACAGCGCGGCGGCAATGCGTTATACGGAGTGCCGCCTCGACCGCATCTCGAGCGAACTGCTGGCCGACATCGACAAGGACACGGTCGACTACCAGCCTAACTATGACGGCAAGGAAAAGGAACCGACGGTCTTGCCGACCCGGATTCCCAACCTGCTGATCAATGGTTCCTCGGGCATCGCGGTCGGCATGGCGACCAACATCCCGCCGCACAACCTGGCGGAAGTCATCAACGGCGCCCAGCACCTGCTGCGCAACCCGGAATGCAGCATCGACGAGCTGATCGAGCTGATCCCGGCGCCGGACTTCCCGACCGCCGGCATCATCTACGGCGTCTCGGGCGTGCGCGACGGTTACCGCACCGGCCGCGGCCGCGTGGTGATGCGCGCCAAGACCCACTTCGAAGAGTATGGCAAGGATGGCGGGCGCGTCGCGATCATCATCGACGAGCTGCCGTACCAGGTAAACAAGAAGTCGCTGCTCGAGCGCATCGCCGAGAACGTGCGCGACAAGAAGCTCGAAGGCATCAGCGACATCCGCGACGAGTCCGACAAGTCGGGCATGCGCGTCGTCATTGAACTCAAGCGCGGCGAAGTGCCGGAAGTGGTGCTGAACAACCTGTACAAGCAGACCCAGCTCCAGGACACCTTCGGCATGAACATGGTGGCGCTGGTCAACGGCCAGCCGAAGCTGCTGAACCTCAAGCAGATGCTCGAGTGCTTCCTGTCGCACCGCCGCGAAGTGGTCACGCGCCGCACCGTGTTCGAGTTGCGCAAGGCGCGCGAGCGCGGCCACATGCTCGAAGGCCTGGCCGTCGCCCTGGCGAACATCGACGACTTCATCGCCATCATCAAGGCCGCGCCGACGCCGCCAGTGGCGAAAGTGGAACTGATGCAGCGCGCCTGGGATTCGTCCCTGGTACGCGAAATGCTGCTGCGTACCGCCGAGGGCAACACCATCGGCGGCATCGAAGCCTTCCGTCCTGAGCACCTGCCGAAGCACTACGGCATGCAGCAGGACGGCCTGTACAAGCTGTCGGACGAGCAGGCCCAGGAAATCCTGCAGATGCGCCTGCAGCGCCTGACGGGCCTCGAGCAGGACAAGATCGTCAACGAGTACAAGGAAGTGATGGCCCACATCGCCGACCTGCTCGACATCCTGGCCAAGCCGGAACGCGTGACGACCATCATCAGCGACGAGATGGTCGCGGTCAAGAACGACTACACGGAAAACGGCAAGGACGCGCGCCGCTCGGCCATCGAGCACAACGCCAACGAGCTCGAAACCGAAGACCTGATCACCCCGCAGGACATGGTGGTGACGCTCTCGCACACCGGCTACATGAAGTCGCAGCCGATCGCCGAATACCGTGCGCAAAAGCGCGGCGGCCGCGGCAAGCAGGCGATGGCGACCAAGGACGAGGACTGGATCGACCAGCTCTTCATCGCGAACACGCACGACTACATGCTGTGCTTCTCGAACCGCGGCCGCATGTACTGGCTGAAGGTGTGGGAAGTGCCGCAGGGTTCGCGCAACTCGCGCGGCAAGCCGATCGTCAACATGTTCCCGCTGCAGGACAACGAGAAGATCACGGTCATCCTGCCGCTGTCGGGCGAAAACCGCACCTTCCCGGAAGACCACTACGTGTTCATGTCGACCTCGCTGGGCACGGTCAAGAAGACGCCGCTGCGCGACTTCAGCAATCCACGCAAGGCCGGCATCATCGCGGTCGACCTGGACGAGGGCGACTTCCTGATCGGCGCGGCGCTGACCGACGGCCAGCACGACGTGATGCTGTTCTCCGACGCCGGCAAGGCCGTGCGCTTCGACGAGAACGACGTGCGCCCGATGGGCCGTACCGCGCGCGGCGTGCGCGGCATGAACCTGGAGGACGGCCAGAACGTGATCGCGCTGCTGGTGGCCGAGAACGAGCAGCAGTCGGTGCTCACGGCCACCGAGAACGGCTTCGGCAAGCGTACCCCGATCACGGAGTACACCCGCCACGGCCGCGGCACCAAGGGCATGATCGCGATCCAGACCAGCGAGCGTAACGGCAAGGTGGTCGCCGCGACCCTGGTCGACGCCAACGATGAGATCATGCTGATCACGACCGGCGGCGTGCTGATCCGCACCCGCGTGTCCGAGATCCGCGAGATGGGCCGCGCGACCCAGGGCGTCACCCTGATCGCGGTCGAAGACGGCACCAAGCTGTCGGGCCTGCAGCGCATCGTCGAGACGGACCTGGAAGAGGTCGAGCTCGAAGCAGGGCCGCAATAAGCCCGATAAAACGCCACTCCTGCGGGGGTGGCGTTTTTTTTCGTACAATGGAACACTTCCGCCTACCTTTCCTCGCATGACCCAGGTATTCAATTTCTCAGCAGGACCCGCCGTCCTCCCCAAGGAAGTACTGCAGCAGGCCGCGAGCGAAATGCTCGACTGGCACGGCAGCGGCATGTCGGTGATGGAGATGAGCCACCGCGGTCCGGAATTCATCTCAATCTACAAGCAAGCCGAAGCCGACCTGCGCGAGTTGCTGGCGGTGCCGCCGAACTACAAGATCCTGTTCATGCAGGGCGGGGGACTCGGCCAGAACGCCGTCATTCCCCTCAACCTGCTGGGGCGCGTGCACGGTCGTGCCAATGAGCCGGCCACCATCGACTTCGTCCACACGGGCTCGTGGTCCGGCAAGTCGATCAAGGAAGCCGCGCGCTATGCCCGCGTCAACGTCGCCGCCTCCAGCCAGGCCGAGGGCTTTACGTATGTGCCGCCGCAGGACAGTTGGAAGCTGACCGAGGGCGCGGCCTACCTGCACGTCTGCACCAACGAAACCATCGACGGCGTCGAGTACAACTTCGTGCCCCGGCTCGATGGCGACGTGCCGCTGGTGGCGGACATGTCCTCGCACATCCTGTCGCGTGAAATCGACGTGTCGCAGTACGGCGTGATCTTCGCCGGCGCCCAGAAAAACATCGGGCCGGCCGGGCTGACCCTGGTGATCGTGCGCGACGACCTGCTCGAGCACGCGCTGCCGATCTGCCCGTCCGCCTTCCATTGGAAGAACGTGGCTGAGCACGAGTCGATGTTCAACACGCCGCCGACTTATTCGATCTATATCGCCGGGCTGGTCTTTGCGCACCTGAAACGCGAGGGTGGCGTGGCGGCCATGGAACAGCGTAATATTGAAAAGGCACGACTGCTGTATGCGGCGCTCGATGCCGACGATTTTTATTCGAATCGCGTGGATCCATCATGCCGCTCGCGCATGAATATCCCGTTTTATTTACGCGACGAATCACTGAATGAGCAATTCCTGGCCGGCGCGAAGGCGCGCGGGCTGCTGCAGCTGAAGGGCCACAAGTCCGTCGGGGGCATGCGGGCATCGATCTACAATGCGATGCCGATCGAAGGGGTGCAGGCCCTGGTCGATTATTTGAATGAGTTTGCGGGGCGTTGATGTTGCCGGCATAACGGCAACAGATGCGCTTGACCCGTAGGGTGGGCGGGTTTCCCGCCCACGCGTCCAAATTACGGTTGCGCAGACACGGTGCGATTTGCACGCGTTGTTTGAACGCGTGGGCGGGGAACCCGCCCACCCTACGTCCCTCCGGCAAACGATGGATGAACGCAGCCTCTCGTTAACTAAACCATGACAGACAAACTCACCCCCCTGCGCGAGCAGATCGATGCGATCGACGCGCAAATCCTCGCGCTCCTGAGCCAGCGCGGGCGCATCGCCCAGGAAGTCGGCCACGTGAAAGCCGAAACCGACGCCCCGGTGTTCCGCCCCGAGCGCGAAGCGCAGGTGCTGCGCGGCGTGGCCGAGCGCAACCCGGGTCCGTTGAAGAACCAGGACGTCCAGACCATCTTCCGCGAAGTGATGTCGGCCTGCCGCGCGCTGGAGAAGCGCGTCACGGTGGCCTATCTCGGCCCGGCCGGCACCTTCAGCGAACAGGCCGTCTACCAGCAGTTCGGCAGCGCCGTCGAAGGCCTTCCGTGTGCGTCGATCGACGAAGTCTTCCGCGCCACCGACGCCGGCACCGCCGACTTCGGCGTGGTCCCGGTCGAGAACTCGTCGGAAGGCGCGGTCAACCGCACCCTGGACCTGATGCTCGCCACCACCAGCGCGATCAGCGGCGAGGTGTCGATCCCAGTCCACCACAGCCTGATGAGCAAGACCGGCAGCATGGAGGGCGTCACCGTCATCTGCGCCCACTCGCAGGCCCTGGCCCAGTGCCAGGTCTGGCTCAACCTGCACCACCCGGGCATCGAGCGCCGCGCCGTGGCCTCGAACGCGGAGGCGGCCGTGATCGCCAGCCGCGATCCGTCGGTGGCCGCCATCGCCAGCGAGATGGCGGGCGAGCAGTACGGCCTCGGCGTGGTCCAGGCTCACATCCAGGACGACCCGCACAACCGCACCCGCTTCGTCGTGATCGGCGCCCTCGAAACGAATCGTTCGGGACGCGACCGCACCTCGATCGTGCTGGCCGTGCCGAACAAGGCCGGCGCCGTCTACAAGCTGCTGGCGCCGCTGGCGAAGCATGGCGTGTCGATGACGCGCTTCGAGTCGCGCCCGGCGCGCATCGGCACCTGGGAGTACTACTTCTACGTCGACGTCGAAGGCCACCGCCAGGACGAGCCGGTCGCGCGCGCGCTGGCCGAACTGCAGGACAACGCTTCCTTCTTCAAGCTGCTGGGCTCCTACCCGGTCGGTCTTTAACACCCTTTTTCGAGAATCCTTGAGGTTACCAATGTCGCAATTCGGTCCAGAGTACGTTCGTGCCATCGCCCCTTACCAGGCCGGCAAACCCATCGCTGAAGTCGCCCGCGAGTTCGGTCTCGACGAAGCCAGCATCGTCAAGCTTGCCTCCAACGAAAATCCCTTCGGCGTGCCCGAGTCGAGCAGGCAGGCGATGGCCCGGGCGGCGGCCGACCTCGGCCGCTATCCCGATGCGAACGGCTTCGAACTGAAGGCGGCCCTGAGCGCGCGCTACGATGTGCCGGCCGACTGGATCACCCTCGGCAACGGCAGCAACGACATCCTGGAAATCGCCGCCCACGCCTTCGTGCAGAAGGGCGAGTCGGTCGTGTTCGCGCAGTACTCGTTCGCTGTGTACGCGCTGGCGACGCAAGGCGTGGGCGGACGCGCGATCGTCGTCCCGGCCGTGAACTACGGCCACGACCTCGCCGCCATGGCCGACGCCATCGAGCCCGACACCCGCCTGGTCTACGTCGCCAACCCGAACAACCCGACCGGGACCTTCATTGGCGCGGCCGAGATCGAAGCTTTCCTGAACAAGGTGCCGGGCAACGTCATCGTGGTGCTCGACGAGGCCTACAACGAATACCTGGCGGCCGAGCACCAGTTCGAGTCCGCCAACTGGGTGCGCAAGTACCCGAACCTGGTCGTCTCGCGCACCTTCTCGAAAGCCTATGGACTGGCCGGCCTGCGGGTCGGTTTCGCCATCGCCCAGCCGGCCGTGACGGACCTGATGAACCGCATCCGCCAGCCCTTCAACGTCAATTCGCTGGCCCAGGCCGCGGCGATCGCGGCGCTTAACGACAAGGAATTCCTCGCCAAGGGCGCCGAGAACAACGCCCAGGGCTACCAGCAGCTGACCGCCGCCTTCGACGAACTCGGCCTGGAATACGTGCCGTCCTTCGGCAATTTCGTGCTGGTGCGCGTGGGCGAGGACGACGGCGCCGGCGCGCGCGTCAACCTGGCGCTGCTCAAGCAGGGCGTGATCGTGCGCCCGGTGGCGGCCTACGGCCTGCCGCAATGGCTGCGCATCTCGATCGGCCTGCCGCAGGAGAACGCCGCCTTCGTCGAGGCATTGAAGAAGGCCCTGGGCTAATGCTCGGCAAGGTCGTCATCGTCGGCACCGGCCTGATCGGCGGCTCCTTCGCGCTGGCGCTGAAAGCAGCCGGCGCCGCGCGCCAGGTGGTCGGCATGGAGCGCTCGCCCGAAGCCTTGGAGCGGGCGCTGGCGCTGGGCATCGTCGACCAGATCACGACTTCCGCCCGGGAAGCGATGGAGGGCGCCGACCTGGTGCTGCTCGCCGCGCCGGTGGCGCAGACCGGCACTATCCTGGCCGCGCTGCTGCCCTACCTGGAACCGGGCACCGTGATCACCGATGCCGGCAGCACCAAGGGCGACGTCGTCGCGGCCGCACGCAAGGCGCTCGGCAGCAAGGTGAACCAGTTCGTCCCGGCGCACCCGATCGCGGGGCGCGAATCGAACGGGCCGGACGCCGCCCTGGCTGAGCTCTACCGCGGCAAGAAGGCGGTCCTCACGCCGCTGCCGGAAAACGCCCACGGCGACGTCGGCCTGGTGGCGGCCGCCTGGCGCCTGTGCGGCGCCATCGTCCACACCCTCACGCCGGACGAGCACGACCGGGTCTTCGCCGCGGTCAGCCACCTGCCGCACCTGCTGGCCTACGCACTGGTGGACGACATCGCGAAGAAGCCCCATGCCGAGCTGCTGTTCCAGTACGCCGCCAGCGGCTTTCGCGACTTCACGCGCATCGCCGGCTCCTCGCCCGAAATGTGGCGCGACATCAGCCTGGCCAACCGGGATGCACTCCTCGGCGAGCTCGATGCATATCTGGCACAATTGAACGCATTACGGACGCAGCTTGCGCTCGGTGACGGCCCGGGGCTGGAGGCGGTCTACGCCAATGCCCAGCGCGCCCGCCGCGCCTGGAGCGAGGCCATCGAGACGGCCGAGCCGCCGCCACGTCCGAACCAGGAAACCGAATGACGCAATCCAAGCAGTCCAAGCACTACCCGCAGCACATCGACCTCGAACCCGTCATGCACGTCGAGGGCACGGTGCGCCTGCCGGGATCGAAGAGCATTTCCAACCGCACGCTGCTGCTCGCCGCACTGAGCGAGGGCACGACCCTGATTCACGACCTGCTGGCTTCCGACGACACCATGGTCATGCTGGGCGCGCTGCGCTCGCTCGGCATTGCATGGGAAGAAATCGACGAGCGTACGGTCCGCGTGCACGGCAACGGCGGCACGCTGCCGAACCACGAAGCCGACCTGTTCATGGGCAATGCCGGCACCGCGATCCGCCCGCTGACCGCGGCGTTAGCCGTGATCGGGGGCAACTACACCCTGCACGGCGTCTCGCGCATGCACGAGCGCCCGATCGGCGACCTGGTCGACGCTTTGAACGAAGTCGGCGCCCAGATCGAGTACACGGGCGAACCGGGCTTCCCGCCGCTGCACATCAAGCGCGGCCACATCCACGCCAACCGCATGTCGGTGCGCGGCAACGTCTCGAGCCAGTTCCTTACCGCGCTCCTGATGAGCGCGCCGCTGATGGCGCGCGGCCACGCGGTCACCATCGACGTGGTCGGCGAGCTGATCTCCAAGCCCTACATCGAAATCACCCTCAACCTGATGCGCCGCTTCGGCGTGACGGTCGAGCAGAACGGCTGGGCTTCCTTCACGGTGCAGCCCGGCCAGCGCTATGTGTCGCCGGGCAGCATCCACGTCGAGGGCGACGCCTCGTCCGCCTCCTACTTCCTGGCGGCCGGCGCGATCGGCGGCGGCCCGGTGCGGGTGGAGGGGGTGGGGCGCGACAGCATCCAGGGCGACGTGCGCTTTGCCGATGCGCTCGAACGGATGGGCGCCATCATCGAGCGCGGCGACAACTGGATCGAAGCCAGGTCGGGCGGCAACGGCGTTTTGAAAGCCATCGATGCCGACTTCAACCACATTCCCGATGCCGCCATGACGATCGCGGTGGCCGCGCTGTATGCGGACGGCCCGAGTACCCTGCGTAACATCGCCAGCTGGCGCGTGAAGGAAACCGACCGCCTGTCCGCGATGGCGACCGAGCTGCGCAAGGTCGGCGCCACCGTGGAGGAGGGCGCCGACTACATCCGCATCACGCCGCCCGAGGAGCTGCAGCCGGCCACGATCGACACCTACGACGACCACCGCATGGCGATGTGCTTCTCGCTGGCGGCGCTCGACGGCAAGGCGCGGCGCGGCAACGCCATGCGCATCAACGACCCGAAGTGTGTCGCCAAGACCTTCCCCGACTATTTCGAAGCGTTCGCATCCATCGCGCGCAACGAACTGTTTTAACCACGCTTACCAAGCGTACTTGAGGTACATCCATGCCTAACTCCCACATCCCCGTCATTACCATTGACGGTCCTACCGCCTCCGGCAAGGGCACCGTCGCGGCGCGCGTCGCCGAACGGCTCGGCTTCCACCTGCTCGATTCGGGCGCGCTCTACCGCCTGACGGCCCTGTCCGCCATCCGTGCGGGCGTCGCGCTGACCGACGAGCAGGGTGTGGCGAAGCTGGCCGAGGCCCTGCCGGCGCGTTTCGCGAACGGCGACATTTTCCTGGGCGAGGAAGAGGTGGGGGCGGCGATCCGGGCCGAGGAAGTGGGCAACAGCGCATCGAAAATCGCGGCCCTGCCGAGCGTGCGCCAGGCGCTGTACGACCTGCAGCTGGGCTTTCGCCAGGCGCCCGGCCTGGTGGCCGACGGGCGCGACATGGGCACGGTGATCTTCCCGAATGCGAAGCTGAAAGTGTTTTTGACGGCAAGTGTCGAAGCACGTGCCGAACGCCGATATAAGCAATTGATTGGCAAAGGAATTTCTGCTAACATGGACGATCTGCTGGCGGATTTGCAGGCGCGCGACGAACGCGATACCCATCGCACCGTCGCCCCGCTGGTCCCGGCAGAGGGCGCGTACATCCTCGATACGTCGGATATGTCGGTCGATGAAGCCGTGGAGCAAGTTCTCCATTGGCACGCGCTGTTGTAAAGAGCAACAAGAGTGCCCCTGTGGGTTTTCCGCCCTGGGGGTGTTGTTTTAACCTGACCCAGTTCAGAACCGCACCATCGACGGTCCTGCTGGCTAACATGTAAATCACCTATGTCTACTGCAACCACCCAAGATACCGGCATGGAAAGCTTTGCCGCCCTGTTTGAAGAGTCGCTGTCGCGTCAAGACATGCGCTCGGGCGAAGTCATCTCCGCTGAAGTCGTGCGCCTGGATCACAACTTCGTGATCGTCAACGCCGGCCTCAAGTCGGAAGCTTTCATTCCGGTCGAAGAATTCAAGAATGACCAGGGCGAACTGGAAGTCCAGATCGGCGACTTCGTTTCCGTGGCCATCGAATCGCTGGAAAACGGTTTCGGCGATACCATCCTGTCGCGCGACAAGGCCAAGCGCCTGGCATCGTGGCTGGCTCTGGAAAAAGCAATGGAATCGGGTGAGATCGTCACCGGTACCGTCAACGGTAAAGTCAAGGGCGGCCTGACCGTCCTGACCAACGGCATCCGCGCATTCCTGCCGGGTTCGCTGGTCGACACCCGTCCGGTCAAGGACACCACCCCGTTCGAAGGCAAGACCCTGGAATTCAAGGTCATCAAGCTGGACCGCAAGCGTAACAACGTCGTCCTGTCGCGCCGCGCCGTCATCGAAGCTTCGATGGGCGAAGAGCGCCAGAAGCTGATGGAAACCCTGAAAGAAGGCACCGTCGTCACCGGCGTCGTCAAGAACATCACCGACTACGGCGCGTTCGTCGACCTGGGCGGCATCGACGGCCTGCTGCACATCACCGACCTGGCATGGCGTCGCGTGCGTCACCCGTCGGAAGTGCTGTCGGTTGGCCAGGAAATCACCGCCAAGGTCCTCAAGTACGATCAGGAAAAGAACCGCGTCTCGCTGGGCGTCAAGCAGCTGGGCGACGATCCATGGACCGGCCTGTCGCGTCGTTACCCGCAAGGCACCCGCCTGTTCGGTAAAGTCACGAACCTCACCGACTACGGCGCATTCGTCGAAGTCGAGCAGGGCATCGAAGGCCTGGTGCACGTGTCGGAGATGGACTGGACCAACAAGAACGTTGCTCCGAACAAAGTCGTGCAGCTGGGCGACGAAGTCGAAGTCATGGTCCTGGAAATCGACGAAGAGCGTCGCCGTATCTCGCTGGGCATGAAGCAGTGCAAGGCGAACCCATGGGACGACTTCGGCATGACCCACAAGAAGGGCGACAAGGTCAAGGGTTCGATCAAGTCGATCACCGACTTCGGCGTGTTCATCGGCCTGCCAGGCAACATCGATGGCCTGGTGCACCTGTCGGACCTGTCGTGGACCGAAGCCGGCGAAGAGGCAGTGCGCCGCTTCAAGAAGGGCGACGAGCTGGAAGCCGTTGTTCTGGCCATCGACGTCGAGCGCGAGCGTGTTTCGCTGGGCGTCAAGCAGCTGGAAGGCGACCCGTTCAACAACTTCGCAGCCCTGAACGACAAGGGTTCGCTGGTGACCGGTACGGTCAAGTCGGTTGAGCCGAAAGGCGCCGTCATCGCCCTGAACGAAGAAGTCGAAGGCTACCTGCGCGCTTCGGAAATCTCGCGTGACCGCGTGGAAGACGCCGGCACCCACCTGAAAGTGGGCGACAAGGTCGAAGCCCTGGTCATCAACATCGATCGCAAGGCTCGCAGCATCCAGCTGTCGATCAAGGCGAAAGACAATGTCGAGACCCAGGAAGCGATGAGCAAGCTGGCTTCGGACAACAGCGCAGCGACCGGCACCACCAGCCTGGGCGCCCTGCTGAAGGCCAAGTTCGATAACAAGAACTAAGCAAAGGCTAATTTAGTCTACTGAGGCGACCAGATGACCAAGTCCGAGCTGATTGCACGACTGGCTGAGCGTTATTCTCAGCTGGTCGCCAAGGATGCCGAGTATGCTGTCAAGACCATCCTCGACGCGATGACGAACGCCCTGGCGACCGGCCAGCGCATCGAGATCCGTGGTTTCGGCAGCTTTGCGCTCAACAGCCGTCCGCCCCGTATCGGCCGCAACCCGAAGTCGGGCGACAAGGTGATGGTGCCCGAAAAACGGGTCCCGCACTTCAAGCCCGGCAAGCAGTTGCGCGAACGGGTCGACGCGATGGTCGGGCAACCGATCATCGAAGACTGACGTCGTCTGCCACGTGCAGGCAATGGAACGGCACCCGCGAGGGTGCCGTTTTTCGTTGGGTGGGCACCCCCGTGCCCACGCGGAACTGTGCGTATTGTTGGCCGTATTTCAAGCGGACCCGATCGCGTCCGTATCAACCTTTATCTCTGTGCATTTTCTCCTGCAAACACTATGCAAGCGTCCGCGTGGGCACGAAGCGCGTAACGGAGGCCCCCGGCCTCCGTTACCCCACCCTACGTCTTTGAAATAAACTTGCAGATATGCGACACTGCGCCTTTGCACTCCCCACCGCCAGGCCCACCTGATGAAATTCGTCTCCACCATCGCGGGATTTATCCTCTTCGTCCTGTTTTTCGGCTTCGCACTGAAGAACACGCAGGAAGTCGACCTGAACTTTTTCCTCGGTTACGAACTGCGCGGTCCGCTCGTGCTGATGCTGCTGGCCTTCTTCATCGCCGGCGCCGCCCTCGGCATCCTGGCCATGTCGCCGACCGTGTTCCGCCATCGCCGCGAGGCCTCGCAGCACAAGAACACCATCCAGGCGCTGCAGAGCGCGGCCGGTACCGGCGTGGCCCAGCCGACCGTCGACGCGGTTCCCATCAGCCCGCGCTAAGCGCATCATTACTCAACAATAAGAACTCCATGGAATTTGAAATCTGGTGGCTGCTGGCCGTTCCCGTCTTCTTTGGCCTCGGCTGGATCGCCGCCCGGGTCGACATCAAGCAACTCCTGTCCGAATCGCGCACCTTGCCGCGGGCCTATTTCAAGGGCCTGAACCTGCTGCTTAACGACCAGCCGGACAAGGCCATCGACGCCTTCATCGAAATCGTCACGCTCGACCCGGAAACGGCCGACATGCACTTTGCGCTCGGCAACCTGTTCCGCCGCCGCGGCGAGATCGAGCGCGCCATCCGCGTCCACCAGAACCTGCTGGCCAGGCCCGACCTGCCGCTCGAGCAGCGCACCCACGCCCAGTACGAACTCGGCATGGACTACCTGAAGGCCGGCCTGCTCGACCGCGCCGAGGAAACCTTCAATGGCCTGGTCGACAGTTCCTACAGCGTGCAGGCGCGCCGTTCGCTGCTGGAAATCTACCAGCGCGAAAAGGAGTGGGGCCGCGCCATCGAGGCCGCCACCGGCCTGCAGGCCTCGGGCGCCGGTGCCCGCCAGAAGGAAATCGCCCAGTTCTATTGCGAACTGGCCGACGACGCCCTGGTGCGGCGCGACATCCCGGACGCCATGGCGCTGCTGGACAAGGCCTTGCACGCCGACCGCAACAGCGTGCGCGCGACCATGCTGCTGGGCGACGCGCTGCTGGCCCAGGGCGACCCCGAGGCGGCGATCACGACCTGGAAGCGGGTCGAACAGCAGAGCGTGCCGCACGTGGCCCTGGTCGCCGGGCGCCTGATGGACGGTTACCGCCGCGTCGGCCGGCCGCAGGAAGGCGTCAACCTGCTGCGTTCCTACCTGGCCGAAGCGTCCTCGATTGACCTGATCGAGGTGGTCTTCAAGGCCGTCATTGAACTCGACGGCGTGGACGCTGCCAAACAGCTGGTGGTCGACGAGCTGCGCCGCAACCCGACCCTGCTTGGCCTGGACAAACTGCTCGAAGCGCGCCTGATGGACGCCCCGGCCCACATCTGGGAAGAGCTGTCGATGGTGAAGAACCTGATCCACGGCTACACGGCCAAGCTGGCGCGCTACCAGTGCGGGCATTGCGGCTTCAAGGCGCGCCAGTATTACTGGCAATGCCCGGGCTGCAACCACTGGGAAACCTATCCGCCGCGCCGCACCGAAGAACTGAACGTCATGAACTGACGCGTTGCACGTACCTGAAGAATCGAACATGAGCATTGATACCCCAAGCCGCCTGCTGTCGGGCGCAGACTACCTCCACGCGGCCGCCCCGCAGCTCGACAACGTCCGCATGCTGGTGGTCGGCGACGTCATGCTCGACCGCTACTGGTTCGGCGACGTCTCGCGTATTTCCCCGGAAGCGCCGGTGCCGGTGGTGCGCATCGAGCGGCGCGAGGAACGCCTCGGCGGCGCCGCCAACGTCGCCCGCAACGCGGCCGCGCTGGGCGCCCACAGCGGCCTGCTTGGCGTGGTCGGGGCCGACGAAGCCGGCGCTTCGGTCGAGGCCCTGCTGCGCGACTCGCAGATCCACAGCTACCTCAAGCGCGACGAGGCGATCTCCACCATCATCAAGCTGCGCGTGATCGGCCGCCAGCAGCAGATGGTGCGCATCGACTTCGAGGATGCGCCCACCGAAACCGTGCTGCGCGACAAGCTCACCCAGTTCCGCGCGCTGCTGCCCGACTACGACGTGCTGATCTTCTCCGACTACAACAAGGGCAGCCTGGTCAACGTCGCCGAGATGGTGCGCGCCGCGCGCGAGGCCGGCAAGATCGTGATGGTCGACCCGAAGGGCGACGATTTCTCGCCCTACGCCGGTGCGACCATCCTCACGCCGAACAAGTCCGAACTGCGCCGCATCGTCGGCAACTGGAAGACCGAAGAGCAGCTGACCACGAAGGCGCAGGCGCTGCGTGTCGAGCTGGGCCTGGAAGCGCTGCTGCTGACGCGCTCGGAAGAGGGCATGAGCCTGTACACCGAACACGAGGTGCTGCACGTACACGCCGACGCACGCGAGGTGTTCGACGTCTCGGGCGCGGGCGACACCGTGATCGCGACCATGGCCGCCATGCTGGGCGCCGGCGCCCCGCTGGACGTGGCGCTGGCGACGGCGAACCGGGCAGGGGGAATTGTGGTTGGGAAGCTGGGTACGGCCACGGTCACGCGCGAGGAATTGTTCCCGGGATAATCGGTTCAATTCTCACATTAACAACACCTCCGCATCATCCGGCAACACCAGCCTGCTCGCCGCCGGATACCTTTCCTCCCCATTGAAACTGCGGCAAAACACCGTCTGGTTCGCATAATTGCGCAATTCCTCGCTGGCCGGCAGCGTCGCCACCACGTGTTCGCCATCGACCAGGGTGACGGCCGCGTCGCGCATGCGGCTGCAGACGGACACGCTGAGCTTGCGCGTCACCGCCCACACCACCGGCTTCTGGTACCACGGCAGCAGCCTGCCGACCGAGCCGCGCGCGTCCTGGAGCAGGCTGCGCACGCCGCCGATGGTCCAGCCGTCCGGCGCGAGCAGGGGCACCAGCACCAGGTTGACCGACAAATCTTCCTTGCGCTTGTTGATGAGGAAGTGTCCTTTTTCAGTTGCCACCTGGTCGATGACGGGCACCACGAAGACGCCGCTGCGCTCGGGCCGCACCGCCACCGTGTCGTGCTCGCCCTCGAGCCAGATCTCGAGGTCGTCGGTGCGCACGCCCTGGCGCGTGCCGCGCAGTTGCACGGCCAGCGCGGCGCGGCCGCCGAGCGCCTGCTGGACCGCCTTGGCCATCGGGTAGAACAGGTCGGCGTAGGGGACGAGACGGGTGCGCGTGCCGGTCACCTGGACCTGCTGGATGGGACCGTCGGGCGCCTCGGCCCGTGCCGGGGCCTCACCCAGGGCGAGCAGGAAGACCAGCAGGGTGACCGGCAGGAAGGCCGGCAGGGAGCGGACTCGGCGCATGATGGACGGGGATCGCGAGGCGTGATCCGTCATCCTTTCACGCTTTTGCAAAAAGCTCAACAGCTGGCAGCGCAGCTGTCTTTTTCCCCGCACAGTCTCGCTTGACGACGCTCAAACGTGAGGCGTCAACAAGCCCGGCCGTGGACCGTTAAGCGCAGGTGGCCGGCATCCGCCGTCCGCTTTTCGTACATGGAGAGATTCGATGATCAAGAAACTGATGCTTGCCCTTGCCACGCTGGTCGCGTCGACCGGCTTCGCCTTTGCCCAGGTCGATATCAACAAGGCTGACGAAGCCGCGCTCAACGGTGTGAAGGGCGTTGGCCCGAGCATGTCGAAAGCGATCCTGGAGGAGCGCAGCAAGGGCGGGTTCAAGGACTGGGCTGACTTCCAGAAGCGCGTCAAGGGTGTCGGCGAGAAGAAGGCGGCCAAGCTGTCCGAAGCGGGCCTGCAGGTGAACGGCAAGGGCAAGGAAGGCGCGGCTGCCGCCACGGCCGAGAGCAAGCCGGCCAAGACCGCCGCCACCAAGGAAGCGAAGGCCAAGCCGGCCGAAGCCAAGGCCGCGATGTAAGGAAAGGTAGGAAAGGCCGGGCCGGCGGATGTCGCGCCGACCGGCCAGCCACAGGCTCTTCAAGGAATTTTTGCATGTAAATACTGCAAGAGACGGGGTATGCATGAGAAGATGTGCTGCTTGATTGAAGCGCAACGATTCCAGGAATTCTCATGCCTCCACTCCGCATCACCGCCGGCCTGATCGCCGCACTGTTCGCCACCGGCGCCGCCGCAGCTACCCCTGCCGCAGCTGCCGGATCCGCCGGCCCTGACGTCACCCGCCAGCAGGCCCAGATCAAACAGATCGTCGCCGAGATTTCGCCCAAGCGCATCGAAGCCTATGTGCGCAAGCTGGTCAGTTTTGAGACGCGCCACACGATGTCCGACACCGTTTCCGAGACGCGCGGCATCGGCGCCGCCCGCCGCTGGATCAAGGCCGAGCTCGAGCGCTGCGGCGCCGGCACCGCGCTGCAGGTCGCCTTCGACAGCCACGTGGCCCCGGTCTCCGCGCGCATTTCGAAACCGACCGAAATCGTGAACGTCGTCGCCACGCTGCCGGGCACGCAGGAAGCGTCGAAGGACCGCATCTACGTGACGAGCGGCCACTACGACTCGCGCAACACCGACGTGATGGACGCCAACGGCGCCGCGCCGGGCGCCAACGACGACGCCTCGGGCACCGCCGCCGTGATGGAGATGGCCTGCGTGATGGCCAAGCACAAGTTCGACGCGACCCTGGTCTTCATGGCGGTCGCCGCCGAAGAGCAGGGCCTGCTGGGCGCGGGCCACTGGGCAAAGCAGGCGCGCGCCAACAACCTGAACGTCGCCGGCATGTTCACCAACGACATCATCGGCAGCTCGCGCGCCGACGACGGCCGCATCGACAACAAGCAGGTGCGCCTGTTCTCGCAAAGCGTCCCGGCCACCAAGGAAATGAGCGAAGCCGTGCGCGCCCTGCTGGCCACCGGCGGCGAGAGCGATTCGATCTCGCGCCAGCTCGCGCGCCACACCAAGGAGCAGGGCGAGCGCTACGTGAAGGGCTTCAAGGTCAGCGTGATCCACCGCCACGACCGCTACCTGCGCGGCGGCGACCACATGCCTTTCCTGGAACAGGGCTATGCGGCGCTGCGCTTCACCGAGCCGAACGAGGACTTCGCGCACCAGCACCAGAACCTGCGCACCGAAGACGGCAAGGTCTATGGCGACCTGCTCGAGTTCGTCGACTACGACTACACCGCCAAGGTGGCCAAGGTGAACGCGGCGACGCTCGCCTCGCTGGCCCTGGCGCCGGCCGCGCCCCAGCAGGTCAAGGTGCGCACCGACAAGCTGACCAACGACACGACGCTGGTCTGGCAGCCGAACGCCGAACCCGACGTCGCCGGCTACCGCGTCGTCTGGCGCGAGACCACCGCGCCGGTGTGGCAAGGCTCGAAGTTCGTCGGCAACGTCAACGAAGCCACCATCAAGCTGTCGAAGGACAATTATTTCTTCGGCGTGCAGGCGGTGGACAAGGATGGCAACGTGAGCGTGGCGACGTATCCGCTGCCGCTGCGCTGATCGTAGGGTGGACGGCTCTGCCGTCCACGCGTTCAATTACCGGTTGCACATCATGATGAACGTTTCATACGTTTGCTGAACGCGTGGACGGGGAACCCGTCCACCCTACGCACCTCGGCCATAAGGCCGCCCAATACGCCCAATTGCTTCTCGGATTAAAATGGCAGCTTAAAGAACTGCATGAGAGCAACCATGGCCTACAAGACCATCGAAGACACGATCGGCAATACCCCGCTGGTGCAGCTGGTACGCCTCCCCGGCGCCGACGCTGCGGCGCGCAACAACATCATCCTCGGCAAACTCGAAGGCAACAATCCGGCCGGTTCCGTGAAGGACCGCGCGGCGATGTCCATGCTCAAGCATGCTGAAGAGCGCGGCCAGATCAAACCGGGCGACACCATCATCGAGGCCACCTCGGGCAATACCGGCATTGCGCTGGCCATGGCGGCTGCCATCCGCGGCTACAAGATGCTGCTGCTGATGCCCGACAACCTGTCGATCGAACGGCGTCAGAGCATGGCCGCCTACGGCGCCCAGATCGTGCTCACGCCCAAGACGGGCGGCATGGAATACGCGCGCGACATGGCCGAGCAGATGCAGAAGGAAGGCAAGGGCATCATCCTCGACCAGTTCGCCAACCAGGACAACCCGCGCGCCCACTACGAAACCACCGGGCCGGAGATCTGGCGCGACACCGAGGGCCGCATCACCCACTTCGTCAGCGCCATGGGCACGACCGGCACCATCATGGGCGTGTCGCGCTACCTGAAGGAACAGAACGAGGCGGTGCGCATCGTCGGCGCCCAGCCGGAGGAGGGTTCGTCGATCCCCGGCATCCGCAAGTGGCCGCAAGCCTACCTGCCGAAGATCTACGACAAGGCGCGCGTGGACCAGGTGGAAAACGTCAGCCAGGCAGCCGCCGAGCAGATGGCGCGCCGACTGGCGGCCGAGGAGGGCATCTTCTGCGGCATTTCCGCCGCCGGCGCCTGCGAAGTGGCGCTGCGCATTTCCCAGACCGTGGAGAACGCGACCATCGTGTTCGTCGTCTGCGACCGTGGCGACCGCTACCTGTCGACGGGCGTGTTCCCGGCCTGATGCAACCGGAAACGTAATAGGAAAGGGGCGATCGAATCGCCCCTTTTCGCTTTTACGCGCTTCCCGCAACCTTTCCGTCACAGCCGCATAGGTGCCGGCTGTGCAAGAATGCGTGAGGATTACTCGCCGCTCGATGCCGGTGCTGCGCCTTCTTTCGGCTTGAACTGCTTGTCGCTGATACGGAACTTGTTACGACGGTCGCCCATCAGGTAACGCAGGTCACGGATCGACAGGTCGCTTACTTCGTGCATGCGGATCAGCAGCGAAGCACCGACCGGCAGACGGTGGTGGCGGATCTTGGAGATGACCGGCGGCGCCACTTCGAGCGCACGCGACAGGGCGGCGTCGTTCTTCAGGCGCAGGTTCTCGATCAGGGTGTCCAGCAGACGGTTCGGGTTGTATTGCAACAGTTCATCCGACTCCGCATCGCTGTTCATATCAATGCCGACTTGGTTTGTCATGATTTCAAAAATTCCTATGTGGGTTACGGAAAGTCGCTAGCGGCGTTTCGATTCCGGAAGTTCTTTCGAAAAAATCTACTCAATTGTACAACTATTTTGAGCTCTAGTACTTATGAGCAATAGAATTCGGTGCGAAGCCTTGACTCTGTTGTCTAATCGCAACAATAGCCGCAATGCAATTCTCTCACAAACTCACTGAAAAAATAATTGTTTTTTCGTTAAATTGAAGTTTAAGAGAAACACGTGTTGCGCGCCGCACGTTTCAGAACGATATGCTTAAATGACAAGATATGAGGGGGTATGCGGCGTGCCTGAATGTTTCCATAGAGTACAGAAACAGGACGGGAACGGGTACACCGGGGGAGTACCCGCCCAGTGGCGGGTATCGAGGCTGCTGCACTGCGGCAGAAGTTGCTGCAGGCGGTTACACGCTGTTACAACATTTCTGTCGTTATAAGACCGGGGAGGTCTGCGCCGCACGGGCTTCGCGCACGGCGCGCCCGAGGTCGATGACCGACATGGCGTAGAAATAACTGCGGTTGTACTTGGTGATGGCAAAGAAATTATCGGTCGCCGCCCAGTACTCGGTCGCATCGGCGCCGTTTTGCAGGTCGACCAGGCCGTACAGGCGGTTCGGCGCCAGCGGGATATCGGTCACCACGCCCGCCGACTGCAGCTCGTCCGGGCGCAGGGTGGCGGCCAGGCCGCGGCCGAGCAGGCTTTCCCAGACGCGGTGCGGCGCCACGTCCGCCCGCACCACTGCAGGGCCGGTATCGCGCGGATTCCAGCCGTGTTCGATCAGGAAGTTGGCGACGCTGCCGATGGCGTCGCTCGTCGAGTTGCGCAGGTCGACGTGGCCGTCGCCGTCGAAGTCGACGCCGTATTTCAGGATGTTGCCGGGCATGAACTGCGGCAGTCCGACCGCACCGGCAAACGAGCCGAGCAGGGTGAACGGGTCGATCTTTTCGTGGCGCGCCAGCAGCAGGGCGTTCTCGAGCTCGCTGCGGAAGAACACGCTGCGCGCGGCCTGGTTCGGCGCTTCCGGATAGGCGAAGGCGAGCGTGGTCAGGGTGTCGATCACCCGGAAGCGGCCGGTGTCGCGGCCGTACACGGTTTCCACGCCGATGATGCCGGCGATGATCTCGGCCGGCACCCCATAGGTCGCTTCGGCGCGCGCCAGGGCGTCGGCGTTCTCGTTCCAGAAGCGCACGCCGGCATTGATGCGGATCGGCTCGATGAAGCGTTCGCTGTAGGCCTGCCAGTTCTTCGGCTTGCCCGGCGGCGCAGGCTTGACCAGCTGCACCGCCGATTCGACGAAGCGCACCTGGCGCATCAGGTTCTCCAGCTCGGCGCGGTCCAGGCCATGCTTGACGACCATCTCGTCGATGAAGTCGCGCACCGCCTGCCACTCGCTGAAATTGACCTGTTCGCCGGCGTAGTCGATGGCGGCGACTGCGACCACTGGCGCCATGACCTTGGCGGCGACCGGGGCGGCCTTGACGGGCTTGGCCTTGGCGGCCTTGGCCGGCTTCGCCTTGGCTGCCTTGGCCCCCTTGGCTTTCGCCGCCCTGGCCTTGTCGGCCCTGGTCTTGGCCGGCTGGTTCTTGGCGGCCGCGGCGGCGTCGGGGAGGGGTGCTGCTGCGAGGAAGATTGCTGCGAGAAGTGGTACGAACGATTTCATCTAACGTGCGAAAGTAAGCGCTTCAGGGTCGCGGCGAGACGGTCGTGCTGGCGAGGCGGCGCATACCGCCAGGCGCCGTAGCGGGCGAGGAACTCGGCCGTCGCCGCGGCTGCCGGCGGCGCCAGCTGGCCCGATGCCGCAATCCGCGCGGCATACGCGGACGGGCTCTCATCTGCCGAGCGCGCCAAACCCAACCGGGCCAGGCGCGCGCATAGGGCCGAGTATAGCGCATCGATCGGATCAATTTCCCGGCGGCGCCTTAAAGTTCGCACGAGCAGCAACACAGTTGCCAGGACGGCCAGACCGACCGGCATGCGCCAGTCCAGCATCGAGGACTGCACGCTGTCGACGAAGCTGCGCTGGCGTTGCGGCGAGTAATTCAGCACCCACTGGTTCCAGCCATTGTTCACGGCGCCGACCGCGTAGCGCATCTGCGCCAGCCACGGGTTGCTGTCGGCGTCGAGCCGGATCAGGCGCCCGAGTCCCTCGAGGCCGAAGGGCGGCGGCGGCGGGATCGCCTCGTTCAGGCCGCTGCGCACCCGCTCCGGGGCAACCGCCGCCGTCGGGTCGACCCGCACCCAGCCGCGCCTGGGCAGCCACACCTCGGCCCAGGCGTGGGCGTCGGATTGGCGCACGGTGACGAAGCCGTCGATGGGATTGAGGTCGCCGCCCTGGTAGCCCGTCACCACCCGCGCCGGCACCCCGGCCGCGCGCATCAGGAACACGAAGCTGCCGGCGAAATGCTCGCAAAAGCCGGCGCGGCTGCCGTACAGGAAATCGTCGACCGCGTGGCGCCCGAGCAGCGGCGGGTTGAGCGTGTAGACGTAGTTCTCGCGCCGGAAGCCGTTGAGCACCGCCACGACGCGCTTGCGCGGATCCGGTTCCGAGCGCAGCGACAGCCCGGCCATCAGCGCGCGTGGATTGCTGTCGCCGGGCAGTTGCAGCCACTGGCCGCTGTCGTCGGGCAGGCCGGGCGCCTCCAGCCGGTAGTCGAGGAAGGAAGCGAGCCGGTAGCGCAGGCGCGCCGCGACCGGGAAGGCAGCGGTGAGTTCGAAGTCGTTCGATACCCGGGCGATGTTGCCGTCCAGTTCAGGCAGGCGCTGCGGCATTTCGAGGGCGAACAGCCAGCGGCTGTTCGAAGGTTCCAGGGTGATTTCGTAGCCGACCGGCTTGCCGCTGACCGACAGCGCCGGCAGGGAAGATGGCAAGGACGGGCTGGACGCCGAGCGGCCAGCCCTGGTACGGGTCCAGGTGCGCCCGTCGTAGTCGCCCAGCACCGGGCCGCGCCAGTAGAGCTGCTCCTGGGACGGCATGGGACCGTCGAAGCGCACGCGGAAGGCCGTCTCGCCGGACTGCGCCAGGTGCGCCATCGTGCCCGGCGCCATGGTCTCGGACATCCCCGAGCGCGCGCTGTTGGCGTCGCCCGGCATGCCCCACAGCGGGCCTTCGATGCGCGGGAACAGGAAGAACAGGGCCAGCGCCAGCGGCGCCGCCAGGCCCAGGATGCGCGCGCTCATCAGGAAGCGCTGGCGCAGCGGCGGCACCGCGCCGCTGAACTGGAAGCTCATCTGGGCTGTGAGGAGCGCGAGCACCGAGGCCGCCATCAGCAGCGCCGTGCCGATGCCCTGCTCGTAGAAGAAGTTGGTCAGCACCAGGAAGAAGCACAGGAAGACCACCACGAACAGGTCGCGCCGCGCGTGCATCTCCAGCATCTTGAAGGCCACCAGCAGCACCAGCATCGCCACCCCGGCGTCGCGCCCGAGCAGGGTCTGGTAGCTGTGGGCGACGCCGGCCATGGCGGCGGCCGCCAGCGGCAGCAGCAGGACGGACGAGGGCATGCGCTTGCCCTGCAGCGTGATCGCCGCCCGCCACAGCAGGGTCAGGGCGCACAGCGCGGAGACCCACGGCGGCAGGTGGGCCGTGTGCGGCGCCAGCACCAGCAGGGCGCTGAAGAGCAGCAGCAGGGTGTCGGCCTTGTCGCGCGGCAGGGCGGCAAGACGGGCCAGCAGCGCCTTCATCGCGCGCCCCCGCCGTACAGGGCCAGCGCGCGCAGGCAGGCGGCCGCGTGGGCGGCGCCACTGGCGGCGGGGTAGCTGGCGTCGCCAAGGCGGAAGGCGTAGGGCAGGGCCCGTCCTTCGGCGTCGAGCACCCAGCGCGTCATGCGCGACAGGCGCAGTTCGAGGTCGAGCTGCGGGGGCAGCTGGGCCAGGTCGAACACCAGTTCGTCGCGCGCGCCGCCCTCGAAATGCTTGGTGGCGAGCTGGCCGCCGTCGAGCGGGTCGAGGCGGGCGATCTGGCGCCAGGCCAGGCGGCGCAGCGGGTCGCCCGGCTGGTAGGGGCGCACGCCGGCGAAATCGTCTTCGCCCGCGCGGCCGCCGGCGTCGCCTCGCGCGCTTGCGCCGGTATCGCGCGGCAGCGGCGGCGCACCTTCCTCGGGGAAGGGGTAGACCAGGGCCTGCAGGTCGGGACGCCAGTAGCTCCAGGCGCGGAACAGCCCGAGCGGGAAACGGGTGGACAGGGTCAGGCGCGGCGCCTCCAGCCAGCCGCGCCTGTCGGTGGGCAGGGCGATGCGCACCGTCGTGCTGCCGAGCGCGGGGACGTCGGCCGCGTGGCGCGCATCCCCCGTGTCGGCGACGTCGATCCAGATGGCGTAGCGCTCGCGCGCCGTCGTGTTCACCAGCTGCAGCTCGAAGACGGCTTCCTGGCCCGCGAACACGGGCGCGGCGCGCACCGGTTTCAGGCGCAGGTGGGCCAGGTTGCGCCAGGTGAGCGCCATGTCGACCAGCGCGCAGGAGAGCGCCAGGAAGGTCAGCCCGAAGCCGAGGCCGAGGTTGTAGTTGATCGAGCCGATCAGGAGCACCAGCAGCAGGGCGCCGAAGCCGAGGCCGGGCCCGGTCGGCAGGATGTAGATGCGGCGCTGGCCGAGGAAGAGCTCGCCCTTGTCGCTCCGCGCGGAGCGGCGCCACCCCATGCTGCGGCGGCGGAACCAGTCGCCGACCGGCCCGGCCGTCGTGTGCGCCTGCGCGAGGGGCTGGTCCAGCGGCTGATCCAGGCGCTGATTCATGAGCGGGCCCTTACACCGGCACCGATTTTTGCAGCTGCAGCACCAGGTCGCGGCTGGCCAGCGCCATGCCCTGGGCCGACTTGAGCGGACGCAGGCGGTGCGCGCAGACCGGCACCAGCACCGCCTGGATATCTTCCGGCAGCACGTGGTCGCGGCCCTCGAGCGCGGCCCAGGCGCGCCCGGCCTGCAGCAGCGCGATCGCGGCGCGCGGCGACAGGCCTTCGGCAAACAGGTTGCCGCCGCGCGAAGCCTGGGCCAGCGCCTGCACGTAATCGATCAGTGCGCTCGACGCATGGATGCCGCGCAGCGCTCCCTGCGCGTCGATCAGCTCGAGCGGGCTCATGGCAGGCGCGAGTTCGCGCAGCATGGCGCGCCTGTCTTCGCCCATCAGCAGCGCGCGTTCGGCGGCGGCGTCCGGGTAGCCCAGGGACAGGCACATCAGGAAGCGGTCGAGCTGCGACTCGGGCAGCGGGAAGGTGCCGACCTGGTGCGCCGGGTTTTGCGTCGCGATGACGAAGAAGGGTTCGGGCAGGGGACGCGTCTGGCCGTCGATGCTGACCTGGCGCTCTTCCATCGCTTCGAGCAGGCCCGATTGCGTCTTGGGCGTGGCGCGGTTGATTTCGTCGGCCAGCAGCACCTGGGTGAAGATCGGTCCCGGGTGGAAGGTGAAACCGTTCTTCTCGCGCTCGTACACCGAGATCCCGGCCACGTCGGCCGGCAGCAGGTCGCTGGTGAACTGGACGCGGTTGAACTTGAGGCCGAGCGAGAGGGCGAGGGCGTGCGCCAGGGTGGTCTTGCCGACGCCCGGCACGTCCTCGATCAGGAGGTGGCCGCCGGCAAGCAGGCAGGTGAAGGCGAGGCGCACCTGCTGGTCCTTGCCGACCACGACCTGGTTGACCTGGCGGGCGGCGGCGTGCAGTTTGTTGAACATGATAGGTTCCGATAGCGGGTAGCGGGTAGTGCCGGACGCTGAGCGACATGGTAGATTAGCGCCATTGGCAAGCTTTCTTTCTACGCCGCGGCAAGCCGTCCGGATGATTCTATGCGAGAACGGCAGATCCCGGTGTATGGCTGAGTTATATTCGAGAAACAGCGTCAAGAAACAGCGCACCACCACCGCACCCATCGGCACCCCATGAGCACAGCAATCTACAGCCATCCCGACTGCCTGAAACACGACATGGGCGACTGGCATCCCGAGTCGCCGTCCCGCCTGCAGGCGATCGAAGACCAGCTGATCCTGGCCCGGCTCGACGGTCTGCTCGAGCGCCGCCTGGCGCCGCTCGCGGAGATCCCGGCCGTCCTGCGCAACCACACCGAAGGCGCGCTGGCGCTGGTGCGCGACAATACGCCGAAGGAGCCCGGCACGGTCTATCCGCTCGACGGCGACACCCTGCTGTGCCACGCGAGCTACGACGCCGCCCTGCGCGCCGCCGGCGCCGCGCTGGCCGCCACCGATGCGGTATTGGCCGGCGAGATCGACAACGCCTTCTGCTCGACCCGCCCGCCGGGCCACCACGCGCGTCCGAACGAGCCGATGGGCTTCTGCTTCTTCAACAACGTGGCGATCGCCGCGCGCCATGCCATGGAAAGCCATGGCCTGGAACGCGTCGCCATCGTCGATTTCGACGTCCACCACGGCAACGGCACTGTCGACGCCTTCCGCGACGACCCGCGCGTGCTGATGGCCAGCTTCTTCCAGCACCCGTTCTATCCCTACACCGCGCCCGAACCGATCACCGCCACCTGCGTCAACGTGCCGGTGCCGGCCGGCAGCGGCGGCGACGTCGTGCGCCAGGTGGTGCAGGAATACTGGCTGCCCGCGCTGCATGCGCACCGCCCGCAAATAATCTTCATTTCGGCCGGCTTCGACGCCCACCGCGACGACGACATGGGCGGCATGGCACTGGTCGAGGCCGACTACGCCTGGATCACGCGGCAGGTGATGGCGGTGGCGCGCGAGCACGCGCAGGGACGCATCGTCAGCTGCCTCGAGGGCGGCTACGACCTGTCGGCGCTCGGCCGCAGTGTCGTTGCACACATAAAAGTTCTTTCGGAACTTGATTAAAAGCAAACTTTATTTGCATTAGCGAATAAACAACAAAATCTTCTTCATTCTTCCAATCGTGCGTGACTGGTAGCAAGCTCAGGCATACAGTCGAGCCAGCCGCAGGAAGCGGCTGCGCCTGCGTCAGCCGGGCAGCGGTGGCCGGTCGACGGGCGTCCACTCAAAACAGGAGGAGAATGTGAAGAAAGCACTACAGATGGTATTGGCGGTCTGCCTGATGGCAGTCTCCGGGCTGGCTGCAGCGGCGAACTACACGCTGTGGATCAACGGACGCACGGGCGGCGGCGTCGTCGGCAACTACAACAGCTGGACCTACTGGGGGCCGGGCACCACGGCCGCCGGCGTCAACAAGAAGTCGGTCAACTGGGACGGGCGCAGCAGCATCGCTTCGCAAAGCGGCAAGATCCGCGATGCCCTCGACTGCTTCTGCACGGGCACCAACTGGTGCTACGTCGCGACCCACAGCGCGGGCGACCTGATGATGGGCTACACGCTGGCCAACTACGGCGGCTCGGCGCGCATGAAGAAGAACGCCTCGCCCGGTTCGACCGGCGTGTGCGGCAATTCGGACGGCAGCTCGCAGACCGGCTGGAACATCAAGTGGGTGCGCGCCGCCTCGGGCGCCGCCGGCGGCTCGGAGCTGTCGGACGCCGGTTTCTGGACCACCTCGGAGCCGCTGGTGCAGGACCTGAAAACCACCACCGCGCGCGCGATGTACAACCACAACACCACCCGCAACGTCTGGTTCTACATGTACGCGGGCGCCAAGGGCACGGCCTACTCGGGCATCCTGCCGGGCCAGGACGACGAGGCCGTGGCCTACCACAGCACGGGCGGCGTGGCCGGCAGTTCGGGCGGCTCCTGGTGCAACCCGAGCGACTGGCTGTGCAACGACCTTACCCTGGGCACGGCGGCCAACGAGGGCGGCGCGCTGAAGTGGAGTTACCACTCGGTGAGCTTCCGCGACGATAACGAGGCCTACAACCACTACGCCAACGCCAATTGGGCGGGGATCGTCGGCGTGGTACGCAACGCCGTGGTGAACAGTGCCCTCTGAGCGTCCACGGCAGGGAAGGGAGGCGGCCTGGCGCCGCTGGTTGCCACTGGCGCTGCTGGCGGCGCTGGTGGCGGCCATCGCCTGGCTGGCGCTGCGCGGCGATGGCCAGCCCGCGGCACCTGCCACGGCCGCCGCCGCGCCGGCGCCCGCCCAGGGCCGGCAGTTCTTCGGCCAGGTCGGGGGCGAGATGGGTCCGCCGGCCGGCGACGAACGCGCGCGCCGGCGCCAGCAGCTGGTGGAAACCTTCCAGCTGGCCGACCACAGTTACTGCAGCTACCGCGAGGGCAGCAAGTACCCCGCCAGCTCGCGCCCGATGTCGCAGAATCCCGACCAGGCCTATCCGAACCAGCCGGTGACGGAAACGACCCCGATGCGCGGCGACGACCGGCGCAGCAATCCCAACATCCTAATCCAGAGCTCGCAGTCGCGCGTCTACCTGGCGGCCGGCGAATCGGTCGCGTTCTCGCTGCGCGCGGTCGCGCCGGACGGCACCGTGATTCCGCTGGTGGTCACGCGCTCGATCGCGGCCGGCATTACCACTGTCGGCACCCGCCCGACCACGCAGGTGCCGCTCGCCTTTGCCGACGACGGCAGCGGCGCCGATCCGGTGGCGGGCGACGGCGCCTTCGCCGCCGTGCTGACACCTGCGCAAACCGGGCTGGCGGGCTTCCATGGCACGATCCGCACCGAAGTGCGCTACACGGCGGGCGGCAAGAACGGCGCGCTGGTCTTCGACGTAATTTATTCGCCCAAGGTGCCGGCGATCTGGGCGGGGGCGCCGCGCGAGGCGCTCGAGGACGGTTCGCTCGCCTTCATCCTGCGCGTCGACGTGCGCCAGGCCGGACGCTACGTCGTCACCGGCCGCATCGACGACGCCAGCGGCAAGCCGTTCGCGCTGGCCACCTTCAACGAGGTGCTGGGGCCGGGGCCGAACGACATCAAGCTGGTCGCCTTCGGCAAGCTGATGCATGATGGCGCGCCGAAGCTGCCGCTGACCCTGCGCGACGTGGACGGCTACCTGCTGAAGGAAAACACCGACCCCGACCGCGAGCTGATGGCGCGCCTGGAAGGGACTGTGCTGACCAGCCGCACGCGCTCGCTCGACGGCATCGCCGACACCGAGTGGACCAGCGAGGAGCGCGAACGCTACCTGACGGAGTTCGCCAAGGACCGCAGGCAGGCGCACGCGGAACTGGCAAAATTCGATCCGGCCGGGCCGATGCCGGCCAGCGCCTGCGGGCCGGTAAAATAAAACGCGGACGGGCGCCGCAGCCGGCGCCCGTTTTTATTTGCCGGGTAAGGATTCGTCTCCGGGCACGGCTGCCCGCCACTGTTCGGTATCCTCCACACGACTCGGCCGCACATGCGGATTGACGCACAGTCCCTCTTGTCGCAAAAATATGAACACGCGGTCGGCCGCCTGCAACCCACGCCACTGCAACCCATCAGACGGAGGATGACATGCGACGTTCCGCGCGCCTTGCGCTCTCGCTGTGCCTGCCTGGCCTGCTCGCCGCCGGCGTGGCCGGCGCCACCGACTACAGCCTGTGGATCCACGGCCGCACCGGCGGCGGCGCGATCGGCAACTACAACGACTTCACCTATTTCGGTCCGAACGCCACCCCTGCCGGCATCAACAAGAAGTCGGTCAACTGGGACGGGCGCAGCAGCGTCGCCTCGCAAAGCGGCACCATCCGCTCCGCGCTCGACTGCTTCTGCACCGGCGGCAACTGGTGCTATGTCGCCGTGCACAGCGCCGGCGACATGCTGATGGGCTACACGCTGGCCAATTACGGCGGCTCGGCGCGCCCGGTGACGAATGCCCAGCCGAATGCGGCCGGCGTCTGCACGGCCGGCACCGGCGGCACCCAGACCGGCTGGAACATCAAGTGGGTGCGGGTGGCCGCGGGTTCGGCCGGCGGCACCGAGCTGGCCGACATCGGCTCCTGGACTACCAGCGAACCGCTGGCCCAGCAGCACAAGGTGGCGACCGCGCGCGCGCTCTACAACCACAACGAAACGCGCAACATCTGGTTCTACATGTACGCGGGCGCGGCCGGCACCCTGTACTCGTTCACGCTGCCGGGGCAGGACGACGAGGTCGTCGCCTACCACAGCTCGGGCGGCGTCTCGGGCAGCGGCGGCAGCTCCTTCTGCAATCCGGGCGACTGGTTCTGCAACGACCTGAGCCTCGGCAGCGGACCGAACCAGGGCGGGCGGACGAAGTGGGCCTTCCACTCGGTGGTGTTCCGCGACGATGGGGAGGATTACGGGCACTACACGGGGCGCAACTGGGGTGGGGTGACGTCGCTGGTAAGGCGCGATATGGAAGCCCTGGCGAGATAGCTGAACAGACACGTAGGGTGGGCAGGTCTCCTGCCCACGCGTTCAACTCTCTCTTGAGTATAGAAGACAGTCGCGGCGCCCTCGATGACCGATCAGAGAGCTAGCCTTGACTGAACGCGTGGACGGGAGACCCGTCCACGCTACGAAATCACCCCGACCGGTCGAGCTTGCGCTTTTCCGCCGCGCTCAGCCGCTTGGCGGTCACATACACCACATACATCGGCTGCGCCCCTGGCGGCTGCGCCAGCTCGGTCTCGGCCACCGCGCTCACGGGCGCAGCGGGCAGCGGGCGGTCCGATTGCCCGCTCAGGCAGGCGGCCAGGACGAGTCCCCCGAAAGCCCCAAAAATCCATACCTCGACGTTGCGCGCGATGTCCATGATCTCCTCCGTGATGTGATCCCTGCGCGGCCGGGAGCGGCCGTGCTGTCATCGTGCCCGTCCGGGATGACTCGATATTGCAACGAATCAAGCCAAAACAATTCCGTAAGGAAACTTTGCAACAACGCGTCGGGACGCCGTTCCCGATAGCCGCGTAAAATACCGCCTCGTTCGCAGAATTTTGAAAGCACAGCATGTCGATACAATGGTTCCCGGGCCACATGAACTCCGCCAAGAAGCAGGCGGAGGAGCAGATGGAAAACACCGATCTGGTGATCGAGGTACTCGACGCGCGCCTGCCCGAGGCCAGCTGCAATCCGCTGGTCGACCGGATGCGCAAGTTCCGCCAGCGTCCGGTGCTCAAAATCCTGAACAAGATCGACCTGGCCGATCCCGAGGCGACCGCCGCCTGGAAGGCGTATTACGATGCCTTGCCCGGCGTGACGGCCTATCCGATGACGACCAAGCGGCCGGCCGACGTCGCGCGCATCCCGGCGCTGGCGCTCTCGCTGGCCCCGCACCGCGGCGTGCCGACCAAGCCGCTGCGCATCATGATCATGGGCATCCCGAACGTCGGCAAATCGACGCTGATGAACGCGCTCCTGAAAAAGCGCGTGGCCAAGGTCGGCGACGAGCCGGCGGTGACCAAGACCCAGCAAAAGCTGTATCTCGACAAGCACACGGTCCTGGTCGATACCCCGGGCCTGATGTGGCCGAAGATCGAGATGCCGAGCGATGGCCTGATGCTGGCCGCCAGCCACGCGATCGGCACCAACGCGCTGATCGAGGAAGAAGTGGCCTTCTTCCTGGGCGACCTGCTGCTCGAGCGCTACCCGCAGCTGCTCAGCGCGCGCTATGGCTTCAAGACCGAAGGACTGGACGGCATCGGCGTGGTCGAGAACGTCGCGGCGCGCCGTGGCTTCCGCGTGCGCGGCGGCGAATTCGATGTCGAGAAGGCGGCCCACGTGCTGCTGCACGACTACCGCAGCGGCGCCCTCGGCCGCATCAGCCTGGAAACGCCGGACAGCCGCGCCCAGCGCCTGGCCGCGCACAAGGCGGAGGTGGAAGAGAAGGCGCGCATCGCGGCCGAGAAGGCGGCGTTAAAAGCCGAGGAAGCAGCACGGGGCAAGCGCGGTACGTGAGGGGACCTCGACAAACCTACTGCGCGTCGGATTGTCGCCCTGCGATGCTCGCTGTACCAAAGTACAGCTGCGCTTCTCGAACGACACTCCTTCCGCTCGCTACGGTTTGTCGAGGCCCCGAAACGCTAGCTCTGTGCATACAGGCGTAGATTTCGTAGGGTGGGCACTTGTGCCCACGCAGTCTGACGACACGCACATCCGCGCCATCACCAACGCCCGTTGGTGAACATTTCCCTTGCCACGTATATAATCACCCCCGTTCTGGTGCCCGCGTGCGCAATCTGCGCGCGCAGTTAAACGGGAAACACGACGCCCCAGCGCCTCCGGCGCGCGGCCAACGTGTGCTGCCCCCGCAACGGTAAACAAGCGTCGCCCCACGGCGACTGGCCGCTTCGAACACCACTGTGCCCGGCATAGGAAGGTGAAGCGGTCCGACTTGCTAGCCCGGATACCGGCCAGGACAGGGGGGCACTGCTCGATCCACAGCGATCGGGCAGCGTCCGTTGAATCCGGCTTGCGGGGACGCAGGCCGGGTGCACATTCATTTCAAAAGAACCAAAACATGAGCTTTGCTGTTGTCCCGAACAGCGCGCCGGTACTCAAGCCGCTCGCGCTGGCCTGCGCTTTCTCCCTTTCCCTTTTCGCCGGCGCTGCCGGCGCCCAGGAACAGGCCATCTCCACCGTCCACGTGACCGGCTCGCGCTTCCCGGCCGATGCCGCACTGCCCACGGTGGGCGCCACCGTCATCACCGCCGACGAAATCCGTAACGCCGGCGTCACCGACGTCAACCAGGCGATCCGCAAGATCGGCGGCGTCTACGGCCGCCAGAGCCTGGACGGCTCGCCCGACTTCGGCCTCGACCTGCGCGGCTTCGGCACCAACAGCAGCCAGAACATGGTGGTGCTGGTCGACGGCGTGCGCATGAACGAGAACGAACTGGCCGGCGCCGTGCTGTCGACCATCCCCGTCGACACCGTCGAGCGCATCGAGATCGCCCGCGGCGGCAGCAGCGTGCTGTATGGCGAAGGCGCGACGGGCGGCGTCATCAACATCATCACCAGACGCGGCGCCCAGGCCGGCTACCACGGTTCCGTCAGCCTCGAAGGCGGCCGCTTCGACCAGCACGATGCACGCGCCTCGCTGCGCCATGGCGAAGGCGCGCTCTCCTTCGACCTGGCCGCCGCCCACCAGGGCACCGACAACTACCGCGACAACAACGAGTTCCGCCAGAAGACCGTCAGCGGCGGCGTCCAGTGGGCGCGCGGCGACAGCCGCCTCGGCCTGCGCGTCGAATCGGCACGCCAGGAATCGCGCTTCCCGGGTTCGCTGAGCCTGGCCCAGTTCGAGGCCAACCCGCGCCAGAGCCTGACCCCGAACGACTTCGGTTCGCTCGACAGCGACCGCGTGACCCTCTCCGGCGCCCACCGCATCGGCAGCGTCGAACTGGCGGCCGAACTGTCGCACCGCGAGCGCGAAACCCTGGGCCACTACGAATCCGAATTCGGCACCAGCGACGTCGCCAACCGCAGCCGCCAGACCCAGTTCTCGCCGCGCCTGCGCCACCTTGCGCGCCACAATGGCCTGCTCAACGAATTCGTCGCCGGCGTCGACCTGCTGGAGTGGGAGCGTGTCTCCACCTTCGGCGGCGCCTTCGGCGTCTCGGGCAACGATGCGAAGCAGGACGCGCGCGCCTTCTACCTGCGCGACGAAGTGCGCTGGAACGAGGCCTACAACGCGCGCCTGGCCGTCGGCGCCCGCCACGAGACGTTCGAGAAGGATTACGCCGACCCGTTCGCCAGCGTGCCGCAGGAAAGCAGCAGGCAGTCGCAGAACGCCTGGTCGGTCGAAGGCAGCATCGATCCGGTGCCGGGCGTGACCCTGCATGCCAAGGCGGGCGAGAGCTACCGTATCCCGAATGCCGACGAGAACAGCTACCGCTCCAGCGTCCAGGTGCTCGACGTGCAGACCTCGCGCGACCTCGAATTCGGCGTGACCGTGGGCAGCGAAGCGCGCCGCATCTCGGCACGCGTGTTCCGCCACCGCCTGCGCGACGAGATCTTCTTCGATCCGACGCTCGCCTTCGGCTTCGGCATCAACACCAACCTGGATCCGACCCGCCGCCAGGGCATCGAAGTCGACGGCCACCTGGACCTGCCTGCCAACCTTCGCCTGAGCGGCCACGTGCAGCACGTGAAGGCCGAGTTCACCGACGGCCCGAACCCCGGCCGCGAGATGGTGCTGGTGCCGAAGAACGTGGTCACCGCGCGCCTGGCCTGGATGCCCCGGAATGGCCACAGCGCCGACATCGGCGCCCAGTACGTCTCGAACCAGCGCTACGGCAGCGACTTCGACAACAGCTGCGCCGCGCGCATCCCGTCCTACACGACGATCGACGCGCGCTACGCGCTGAAGGTCGGCGCCTGGGAGTTCGCCGCGACCGGCCTGAACCTGGGCGACCGCCGCTACTTCAGCCAGGCCTTCGGCTGCCGCAGCGGCATCTACCCGAGCGACGCGCGCCAGCTGAAGCTGTCCGCCCGCTACGAGTTCTGATGCCATGAGGGTGCTGCCAGCCGCGTCCCGTCCCCGCCAGCATGCCGTGCTGGCGCTGCTGGGCGTCTGCGCGCTGCTGGCGCTGGCCGGGGCGGGGCTGGCCGGTTCGGTGCCGCTGGTCTTGCAGGAACTGCCCGACGCGCTGGCCAGCCTGGCGGCGGGCGCCCCGGAAGGGATGACGGCAACCCTGCTCGACCTGCGCCTCGGGCGCGCCAGCAGTGCGTTCGCCACCGGCGCCGCGCTGGCGCTGGCCGGCGTCATGATGCAGGCGCTGGTGCGCAATCCCCTGGCCGATCCCTACGTGCTGGGCGTGTCGGCCGGCGCCGCGGTCGGGGCGCTGGCGGCGCTGCTGTTCGGCGCGGCCCTGTGGGCGGTCGACCTGGGCGCCTTCGGCGGGGCGATCGGCATCTCGCTGCTGCTCTACCTGCTCGCGCGCAGGGATCTCGGCGGCGGGCGCGGCGCGGCGCGCACCGGCGAGTCCGGCGTGCTGCTCCTGACGGGCGTGGTGCTGGCCTCGGCCTGCATGGCGCTGGTCACCCTGATGCTCTCGGTCGCCCCCGAATCCCGCCTGCGCGGCATGGTGTTCTGGATGATCGGCGACCTCGCCGGCACCTCCTGGCGCCTGCTGCCCTGGCTCGTGCTGGGTGCGGCGCTCCTGCTCGGCTTGCGCCGTGCAAGGGCATTGAATATCCTGGCGCTGCACACCGACGCCGCCGTCACCCTCGGGGTCGACGTCGCCGCGCAGCGCCGCTTCCTGTTCGTCTGTTCCGGCCTGCTGACCGCCTGCGCCGTGACCACCGGCGGCAGCATCGGCTTCGTCGGCCTGGTGGTGCCGCACGCCTGCCGCCATGCTTTCGGGCCCGATCACCGCATCCTGCTGCCCGCCGCCGCGCTGGCCGGCGGCAGCTTCCTGGTGCTGGCCGATACCCTGGCGCGCACCGTGCTCGCGCCCCAGCAGCTGCCCGTCGGCGTGCTGACCTCGCTGATCGGCGTGCCGGTCTTCCTGTTCCAGCTCCACCAACTGCACCTGCGCCGCCGATGATCCACGCTCCCCTCATGCAAGCTCCCATCATCCAGACCCAGGACCTCACCCTGTGCGCCGACGGCCGCGTGCTGGTGGCAGGCCTGGACTGGCGCGTGCATGCCGGCGAAAGCTGGTGCGTGATCGGCCCCAACGGCGCCGGCAAGAGCACGCTGCTGCGCACCGTGGCGGGCCTGCGCGCGCCCGACGGCGGCAGCGTGCTGATGAAAGGCCGGCCGCTCGCCCAGTGGCCGCTGACGGCGCTCGCGCGCGAACGCGCCTACCTGGCGCAGGCGCGCGGCGACGCCTTTGCCTACCGCGTCATCGAAACCGTCCTGATGGCGCGCCATCCCTATCACGCCGACCGCTACTGGGAAGGCAGCGACGACCACGCCGCCGCCGAGTACGCCCTGCGCAGCCTGGACGTGCTGCACCTGGCCGAGCGCGACGTGCGCACCCTGTCGGGCGGCGAACGCCAGCGCGTGGCGCTGGCGGCATTGCTGGCCCAGGAAACACCGCTGCTCCTGCTCGACGAGCCGGCCAATGCCCTCGACCTGGCGCACCAGGTGGCGATGACCGGGCTGCTCGCGCGCCTGTGCCGTGAGGAGGGCAGGGCGGTAGTCAGCGTCGGCCACGACCTGAACCTGGCCTGGAGCGGCGCCACCCACGCGCTGCTGCTGATGGGCGGGGGCGGCTGGCACGCCGGCCCCGTCGCCGAGGTGATGCGCGCCGACCTGCTCGGCGCCTGCCTGGGCCATCCGATCGCCGCCGTCCAGCACGGCGGGCGTACCATCTTCCTGCCCGACGCGGCCGAAGTCAAAGCCGAAGCCGCGCCGGTCATTCCTGTCAGGAGAACTTTTTGAGCATGTCCCGCTTCTTTCTGACGGCGCTGCTGGCGCTGTCCACCCGGTTCGTCCACGCCGCCGTCAGCGTCGTCGACGACAGCGGCCAGCGCGTCACCCTGGCGCGCCCGGCCCAGCGCGTGATCTCGATGTCGCCGCACGTGACCGAACTGCTGTTCGCGGCCGGCGGCGGCGCGCGCATCGTCGGCGCCATGAACTACAGCGACTTCCCGGAAGCCGCGCGCAAGATCCCGCTCATCGGCTCGAACAGCCAGATCGACCTCGAACGCGTGGTCGCCATGAAGCCGGACCTCCTGATCGTCTGGCGGAGCGGGAACACCGCGCGCCAGATCGCGCAGCTGCAAAGCCTGGGCATTCCGGTCTTCCACAGCGAGCCGCGCAGCTTCGAGATGGTGGCCGACAGCCTGGTGCGCTTCGGCCGCCTGCTCGGAACCGACGCGACGGCGAATGCCGCGGCCGCCGGGTTCCGCGGCCAGGTGGCGGCGCTGCGCACGCGCTACGGCAAGCGCCCGCCCGTCACCGTGTTCTACCAGGCCTGGGACAATCCGCTCTACACCCTCAACGACGAGCAGATCGCCAGCGATGCGATCCGCCTGTGCGGCGGACGGAACATCTTCGGGCACCTGAAGACGATCGCGCCGCAGGTGGGCATCGAGGCGGTGGTGCAGGCCGACCCGGAAGCCATCGTCGGCGGCGAACTCTACACGCCGCAGGACCGCGGCCTGTCGATCTGGCGGCCCTACCGCGGCATGACGGCGGTCAAGCGCGGCAACCTGTTCACCCTGGACGAGGAATTGCTGACCCGGGCCGGGCCGCGCATCGTCCACGGCGCGGCGCGGCTGTGCGAGCGGCTCGAGATGGCGCGGGCACGGCGGCCGTAAGCGCGTAACGGGAATAGTTACAGGGGAATCGTTACAGCGGTAAGCAAATGCAAAAAAACGCTCCGTGCCCCGAAGGAAGACGAAAAAAGTGGTAATCTCGCGGTCGTTTTCTTCACCTTTTCAAACAAGAAGGATTTATATGCGCCGCTCCCTGCGTTTCGCCCTCGTCGCCGCCAGCCTGGTCGCCAGCACCGCCTACGCTTCGCCCACCAATCCGCAAAACGGGGTGGAGTACACGACGCTGTCCGCGCCGCAGCCGGTGCAAGCAGTCGGCAAGAAGGTCGAAGTCATCGAATTCTTCGCTTACCACTGCCCGGCGTGCAACATGCTGGAACCTGGCCTGAACGAATGGGTCAAAAAGCAGGGTGACAAGATCGTCCTGCGCCGCGTTCACGTGCCGTTCCAGGGCGCGACCGATCCGGAAGCCCACCTGTTCCTGACGCTCGAAGCGATGGGCCGCCTCGACATGCACAGCAAGGTCTTCCATGCGGTCCACGTCCAGCGCGTGCGCCTGATGAAGGACGAGCAGATCATCGACTGGGTGGCGAAGAACGGCATCGACCGCGCCAAGTTCCTGGAAGTCTGGAATTCGTTCGGCGTGATGACCAAGCTGCGCCGCCTGCCGCAGGTGAGCACCGCCTACCAGGTGAGCGGCACCCCGACCATCGTCGTCGACGGTAAATACCAGACCTCGCCGGGCCTGATTTCCGAAAAACTGAAAATCCGCGACACCAACCAGATCCTGCAGGCGCACTTCCAGGTCCTGGACGCACTCGTGGCAAAGGCAGCAGCAACGAAATGAGCGATGTAGAACGCAAGGTCCTCGAAATGTACGAGGGCGCCCGCCCTCGCGAAGAGGACCTGTTCGAGACCAGCAACGTGAACCACCTTGCCTGGTCGCTTGCCGTCATCTTCGGCGGCATCGCCATCTGGCTCTGCATTGCGCTCGTCAATGCGGAGAACCAGCGTTACGCGCTGCTAACGAACAAGTGCCCGGACCCGGTGTTCAAGGGCGGCGTCGACAAGGCCTGCCTCTACACCGTGCGCTCGCGCGACCACTGGTGGGAACACCTGTGGTACGCCTTCACGCACGTCAAGCCGGAAGTTGCAGGCAAGTAAGGTTTTCGTAGGGTGGGCTCTCGAGCCCACGCTGTACGAATCCGGATCATCCCAACCGCAACCGAGGGTTGCGCTCCCAAACACTACCCCGGCAAGCCCACCACGAACCGCGCTCCCGCCAGCCCCGAGCGCTCCACCTGCACGCTCCCCCCGTGCAGCAGCACCGCCTTGCGCACGATCGACAAGCCCAGCCCGAAGCCCCCGGTGGCCCGGTCGCGGCTGCGGTCGAGCCTATAGAAGGGTTCGAAGATGCGCTCGCGCTCGTCCTCGGGAATGCCCGGCCCGTCATCCTCGACGGCGATCGTCACGCGATTGCCCTCGCGGCGCGCCGTCATCTCGATGGCGCCGGCTGCATACTTCTGCGCATTGCGCAGCAAATTCGACAGCGCCCGCCCCAGCAGGCGCGGATCGGCCTCGATGCTGCCCACGTCTGGCGCGCAGTCGATCGCCAGCAGGGCTGAGCCCGGGGGCAGGGAGGCGGCGACGCTCTCCAGCAGGCCGGCCAGCTCGACCGGCTCGCGCTGCAGGGCCTGCCCGCTGTCGAGCCGTGCCATGCCGAGCAGTTCGTTGACCAGGGTGTTCAGTTCCGACAGGTCGCCTTCCATCGCCGCGATCCGCTTGTGCAAGGCCGGGTCGTTCGCTTTGGCGTCGAGCAGTTCGAGCGCGAACTCGAGGCGGGCGATTGGCGTGCGCAGTTCGTGCGACACGGAATGGAGCAGGGTCTTCTGCGAGTGCAGCAGGTTCTTCTGCGACACCAGCAATTCCTCGATCCGGTCGGCCATGTGGTCGATCCGCTCGGCCAGCGGATAGATGCTGCTCGACGGCTGCATGCGCGCCCGCGCCGACAGCTTGCCGGCGCCGAACTCGTCGGCCACGCGCGAGAGCGACTGCAGGCCCTGCCAGTGCGTGCGCGACCAGAGCAGGATGGGCAGCAGCAGCGCCAGCGCCACGATCACGTAGCGCACCACCTCCATCTGCAGCGCCAGTCCTACGTCGATCGGCAAGTCCTGGGCATGGATGACTTCCGCCTCGCTGCCGATATAGCGCTCGCCCTTGAGGTCGACGCGCCGGAAGAAGGCCTTGCCCTCGACGTCGAGCACGACCTCGCCGCGGTCGAGCGCGCCGAGGCTGGCGGCCGGCAGCAGCGAGCGCGCCTTGTTCAGCATGATGAGGTCGAAGCGGGTGTCGGACACCTCGCGCACCCGGTTCAGGCGCACCAGCCACTCGTCGGTCGGCGCCTCGTCGACGTATTGCTCGATCAGGAAGATCTGGGCCGAGGCCTGGCGCCGGGCGATGTCGTCGAGCGGGTCGCCGAACAGCCGACTCATCGCGAAATAGATGACGAAGGTCGCGGCGGTGATCGACAGCATCACCAATACGAAAAAGCGGAAGAAGATCCGGTTCACCCGGCGCCTCCCGCCATTCGTCCCTGTCCCGCCTGTGTCCGCAACCGTCGCAACATCTTTTTTCTCCTTTCGACATTGTAACGGAGCAAACTTTATCCCGGTTATTACAAAATTACGACAAATAGGCTACAAGTGCTGTACGACTGGAAAGTTGTTGCCGACTAAGATGATGGGAATGGAGTAGATCAGCAGCTTTTCCGTTTGCCCACTCGGCATGCGAGTGTCGGTGGGCTTTTTTATTTCGGCCGCCCTTCAGGTGCGGCCATCCCCAGGGGTACGGGCAGGCTTCAGGCCGCCGGCCCGCTGCAGGAACGACAGGGACATCACGAGATTTGGGAGCTGGGCTTGCCTCAACGTAAAATACTGGCACCTGCGTTTTCGCTACCCCGACCATGACCATCTTTCTCGTCCTCGCTGCAGTTGTCTTCGGCGCCGCCGCTTCCAGCGCCGCCGCCCAGACGCCGGCGAACAATCCGATGCCCGACGGCAGCCGCGACATGTATGTCGGGCTGGGCGTAGTGTCGAAGCCGCGCTACGAGGGGAGCAGGGACAGCGAGCGTTCCGCCCTGCCGGTCATTCAATTTCAATGGAGTAACGGCGCCTTCGTGTCCGGCCTGAGCGCCGGCATCCACCTGTCGCGCACGCCGCAAGTCGAGTTCGGCCCGCTGCTCGAAGTGCAGCCGGGGCGCGACGCGTCCGGCAGCGGCGCCGGGCCCGTCGGCATCGAAGGAAGCATGTTCGCCATCCGCGCCGCACCGGACAGCATGCCTCCATCCTTTCCCGCGACCGGACCCGAGAACCGCCTGGCCGGCATGCCCGAGATCCGTACCCGGCTGCAGGCCGGCGGCTTCCTGAACATCTACCTGACGCCCTCGTGGCGCCTCACCGGCAGCGCCCTGTACGGCGCCGGCAACGCGCACAACGGTACCCGCGTCGACCTCGGCGTGCAGCGCCTCGCGATGGACATCGGCGCGCGCCACCGGGTGACGCTGGGCGCTGGGCTGACGCTGGTCAGCCGCAGCCATAACGCCGCCTTCTTCGGCGTCAGCCTGGAGGACAGCTTCAGCAGCGGCAACCCGGTGTACGCGCCCGGCGGCGGCCTGCGCGACGTATACCTGGGCGCCCGCTGGAACTGGACGCTGACGCCGTCCTGGATGCTGACTTCGCAGCTGCAGGCGCGCCGCCTGCAGGAAGACGCCCGCCATAGCCCGCTCGTCGAGCGGCCGACCAACGTGACGGTTTCCACCGCCATCGCATACCGGTTCTGACGATGCCCCTGGCCCGCCACCTCACTGCCTGTTGCGCCCTGTCGCTGGTCGCGTCCTGTGCCGATGCACAGGTGCGTTCGGGCGAATGGGTGAGTTATCGCGACGCCTACCGGGCGATGGTGGTCTTCGAAAAATACGGCGGGCCGAAAACCTACCTGCAGAGCCAGCTCCAGGTGGCGCCGCAGGACAAGGCCGCTTCCTTCGACACCCTGCAACTGACGCTGGCGGGCAAGACCAACCAGGTCAACCTGCCGCTCGACCCGCTCGGGCGCACCATCTTCCCGCTATTGAAGGCGGCCTACGACGAGAACGTCCCCCTGCTGCTGAGCCGCAAGATCGGCGCCTTCACGGTGCGCCCGCGCATCTCGATCGCGCTGCAGGCCGACGGCGTGTACGAGGATGCCGAGCTGCGCACGGCCTGCGAGCAGGCGCTCGGCTTCGCGCGCTACGGTGACGGCTCGCTGCGCAACCGCCAGTGCGGCGGCGTGCGTTTCGTGTTCGCCAAGCGGGCAGGGGAAGCTGGCGTGCGCCTGCAGCGCGCCGACGGCAGCGACGTTGCGCTGGCGGTGGCCGGCGGCGTCGCCTTCCAGGGCGACCTGGACGACACCTTCCCGACGGTGCTATACCGATTCGGCAATGCCGAGCGTGCGCAGCTGATCACCGTGCATCCTCCGCTGGCGATCGTGCCGCTGTTCGAGTAGTCGTGTAGCGCCGCTCAGCTCCAGGCCGAGGGCGAAAACAAATAGCCTTCGCCCCAGACGGTCTTGATCTTCTCCGACTTGGCGTCGTCGAACTTGCGGCGCAGCTTGGAGATGCAGTTGTCGATGCTGCGGTCGAGTCCGTCGAACTCGATGCCGCGCATCTTCTTGAGCAGCTCGTCGCGCGACAGCACGCGCCCGGAGGCCTCGGCCAGCACCATCAGCAGCTTGTATTCGGTATTGCTCAGCACGCACAGTTCGTCGCGCCAGAACACGGTGCGGTCGGCGCCGACGATGCGCAGGGCGCCGAACACGAGTTCGCCGGAATCGGGCGCGGCCTTCGGCTGGGTGCGGCGCAGCAGGGCGCGCAGGCGCGCCAGCAGCACGCGCGGCTGCACCGGCTTGTTGACGAAGTCGTCGGCGCCCTGCTCGAGGCCGGAGACCTCGTCATACGAATCCTCGCGCGCCGTCAGGATCAGGATCGGCACTGCGGACAGGTCGCGAATCTGGCGGCACACGACCATGCCGTCCAGGCCCGGCAGCATCAGGTCGAGCACGACGATGTCGGGCGCACAGGCCTGGAAGCGCGCCAGCGCCTCGTCTCCGCGCGTCACCAGTTCGACCGCGAACTCGTAGTTCGACAGGTATTCCGTGACGAGTTCGGCCAGCCGCGCGTCGTCTTCCACCAGTAATAATCGATACATGCTTCCCCACCCGTGGTTTTTACCCTCGCCCGTTATTGTATAGATGCAATCGGCTGGAGGCACGATTACTACACTCTGACTACAGACCGATACATTTTCCGGACAAATCGACAAGGGCAAGGGGGATAAAACAAAAGCCGCGCGAGGCGGCTTTTGCGGGGGATGCAGGTCCAGCCGGCGAATCAGGCCATCTTGCGGCTCAGGTCGTACATCGCCGCCACCAGCCGGTCGATATCGTCCACGCTGGTCCACAGGTGGGTCGAAATCCGCATCACGTAATGGTCGCTCGGCGCGCCGACCACCGGCACGTTGACGTTGCGGATCACGAAGCCCGGGCTGTAGTCGCTCAGCATGCGCGCCACGAACTGGCCCGACTTGGCGCTGTCGAGGACGTCGGTGGCGTTGACGAAGGGATTGAACGAGGTCAGCGCGGAGACCAGTTTCGGGTCGTCCTTCGGAGAATACAGGCGGTCGACGCCCCAGATCTCGGCGATGCGCTCCTTCAGGTAGGCCGACAGGGCCAGGTCGTAGGTTTCGACCTTCTTGCGGCCGAGCTGGTCCCAGACGCCGCAGGCCGACACCAGGGCGTGGAACATCGGGGTGTGCAGGCTGCCGCAGGAGGTGATGACGGAGCCGATATCGTAGGTGGCCGTGCCGTTGGTGGTGCGCGGGCGCGGCGTCCAGCTGCTGGTGTGGATCGGGTACCAGGCCGGCAGCGGCAGCGGATTCGAGGCGCGGATCTTGTTGCGCACGACCAGGATGCCGGTCGAGCCGGGACCGCATTGCCACTTGTGCCCGGCACCCGACATGAAGTCCATGCCGAGGTCGGCATAGTTGTAGGCCATCATCCCGGGCAGGTGGGCGCCGTCGACGATGCTGATCAGCTCATGCCGCTTGGCCACTTCCATCAGGTCGGCGATCGGCAGCATCGTGCCGGTCTTGTAGGTCGGCGCCGAGAACATCATCGCGCGCACGCGCCGGCCCTGGGTGCGCAGCGCGCGGATCTGGTTGTCGAACAGCGTCACATAGTCGGCCGCCGTCTGGTTGTTGCCGACCGGGAGCGCCACGCGCGAGATCTCGATGCCGTAGCGGTTGGCGGCGATCGCCAGCGGCACGTCGCCGCCGGGGTGCTCGTGGTTGGTGGTGACGACGACGTCGCCCGCGTTCCACTGGATGCCGAGAATCGCATGGCACATCCCGGAGGAGGTATTGTAGGAAAACGCCAGCTCGTCGGGATCGACGCCGAAACCCGGCGCCACCTGGGTGCGCTCGGTCAACAGGTTGCCGTAGCCGCTCAGGCAATCGGCCGCCTTGGCGCGGTTTTCCTGGTCGAACAGGTCGAGCGACAGCTTCGGCATCGAGCCGGCCGTGCCGACGTTCATGAAACGCCGGGCCGGATTGAGCGGGAACAGGGCGTTGGCTTCGGCCCAGAAGCGCTCGTCGGCCACCAGCTGGCGGCGCAGCTCGTCGGTCAGGCTGCTGGCCTGGCCCTGGCTGCAGCCGGCCAGCGGGGCGAGCGTGGCGGCGAGGGCGCCTGAACCGAGGATGCGCAGGAAATCGCGCCGGTTGCGGCTCCAGTGTTCGGGAGCATCGGTCGTGGATGGGGAAGCAGCCGCCGCGTCATCGCGCGTCTTCAGATCGTGCATGGTGGTCTCCTGTGGGTGGATGGACGGCTCAGCGGCGTGCCGCGATCACGGCGATTTCGATCTTCGCGTTGCGCGGCAGGCGTGCTACCTCGAGCGTTGCGCGGGCCGGCGGATCTTTCTTGAAATACTGGCCGTAGACGGCATTCATGGCCGCGAACTCGTTCAGGTCCTTCATGTAGACCGTGCTCGTCAGGACGTCCTCGTAGGTCAGGCCCTGCGAAGCGAGCTCGGCGCCGATGTAGTCGAGCACCAGCCTGGTCTGTTCCTCGATGGTCGTGCCCTGGATCGCGGTGCCCGCCTTGTTCAGCGCAATCACCCCCGAGAAATAGATCACCCTGCCGTGCCCGATCATCTGCGAGTACGGCCCGATCGCCGGATAGATCTGGTCGGTCGACAGCACCACCTTGCCTCCGCCTCCGCCGCCCGGCACGGCGCAGCCCGTCGCTGCCATCGCGACGGCAACGAATCCTGCAACGGTCATCCCTTTTTTGATGTTCACGTGTTCTTCCTTGTCAAATGAATCACAGACTCTGGTTTATGTCAGGAAATACAGCGGAACCATTTAACGCCGCATTCGGCAGGGCCATGGCGCATCGGCAGCAAGGCTTGCAGTCGATCAACTTTGGCGAGAGGGAAGTGTTGTGCTTACGCACAGGAGGGCGGCCGGGAGTGGCGGAGGGCACAAAAAAACGGCCCGCTGAGAGCGGGCCGCGAGGCAGGCGGTTCCGGGCTGGGCCGGAAACAGCGTTGGCGTATTACGCCATGTTCTTGTTCACGAATTCCCAGTTGACCAGGTTCCAGAACGCTTCGACGAACTTGGCGCGGGCGTTGCGGTAGTCGATGTAGTAGGCGTGTTCCCAGACGTCGCAGGTCAGCAGGGCCTTGTCGTCCGATGCCAGCGGGGTGTGGGCGTTCGAGGTGTTGACGATGTCGACGCCGCCGTCGGCCTTTTGCACCAGCCAGGTCCAGCCCGAGCCGAAGTTGCCGATGGCCGACTTCGAGAACTCTTCCTTGAACTTGTCGAACGAACCCCACTTGGCGTTGATCGCGTCAGCGACCGGGCCGGTCGGGGCGCCGCCGCCGTTCGGGCTCATGCAGTTCCAGAAGAAGGTGTGGTTCCACACCTGGGCCGAATTGTTGAAGATGCCGCCCGAGGACTTCTTGACGATTTCTTCCAGTGACATGTTTTCGAACTCGGTGCCCTTGATCAGGTTGTTCAGGTTCGTCACATAGGTGGCGTGGTGCTTGCCGTAGTGGTATTCCAGCGTCTCAGCAGAGATGTGCGGCTGGAGGGCGTCTTTTGCGTACGGCAGCGGTGGCAGAGTATGTTCCATGTCTTGTTCCTTGATTGGTTGGAAGCGGTTGAATACGTCCGAAACGGCGCATATTCTAAACCGGATGGGCAGACGTTGCATGTTTGCTGCGTAATCGATTGTCTATCCGAGTTGGCAAGCCGGGCGCGGGCTCATTCCAGCCGGGCCTGCACGCTCGATACCTTCACCTCGGCGCTGCCCTCGGCCAGGCGCACCGTCAGCGTCTGGCGCGCCTTGATCTCGCCGGGCGCGCGCAGGGCATGGCCCTCGGCATTGCTGACGATCGCGTAGCCGCGCTCGAGCGTGCGCTGCGGGTTGAGCAGTTCGAGCTGGGCCGCCAGGGCGCCCAGCGCATCGCGTTGTCCTTTGACCAGCGAACACACGCTGGCGTTCAGGTGGCGCTGTTCGGCAAGGATCTGGGCGCGCAGGGTGCGCAGGTCCGGCCGGTGGCGCGCCCAGCGCTGCTGCAGCTGGGCCAGCAGCACGCTGGCGCGGCCCTGGGGCACGCGCACCGCGTGGGTGAGCCCGGCCGCCATGGCGCGCAATTTGAGGCGCTGGTGCGCGACCTGGGCCGTCGGGCTGAGCAGGCGGCGGCTGGCGTTGTCCAGGCTCTGGCTCGCCTCGGACAGCTGGCGCCGCATCGCGCGCCGCAGGTCGGTCGCGTCCGCCTGCAGCGAAGCCATCCAGTCCTCGCGCGGGGTGGCGGCCAGCTCGGCCGCCGCGGTCGGGGTGGCGGCGCGCAGGTCGGCCGCGAAGTCGGCGATGGTGACGTCGGTCTCGTGGCCGACGCCGGAAATCACCGGCATGCTGCAGGCGGCAATCGCCCGCGCCACGGGTTCCTCGTTAAAACTCCACAGGTCTTCGATCGAGCCGCCGCCGCGGCACACCAGCAACACGTCGACCTCGGCCCGCTCCGACGCGGTCATGATCGCCTCGGCAATCTTCTGGGCAGCGAACTGTCCCTGGACCGGCGCCGGGTACAGCACGATGCGCACGTGCGGGGCGCGCCGCCCGAGGGCGGTCAGGATGTCGCGCAGCGCCGCCGCCTGCGGGCTGGTGACGATGCCGATGCTGCGCGTGAACAGGGGCAGGGGGCGCTTGCGGTCGGCGTCGAACAGGCCCTGGCTGGACAGCTTTTCCTTGAGTCGCAGGAAAGCCTCGTACAAGGCGCCGACGCCGGCGCGGCGGATGGTCTCGACGTTGATCTGGTAGTCGCCACGGGCGCCGTACAGGGTAACCAGAGCCCGTACCTCGACCTTGTCGCCTTCGCGCGGATTGAAGCCGGCATACTGGGCGCGGCTGCGGAACATGACGGCGCGCACCTGGGCCGCGTCGTCCTTCAGCGTGAAATACCAGTGGCCGGAACTGGCTCGGGTGAAATTCGAGATTTCGCCGCCGATCCAGACCAGCGGAAAGGAACGCTCGAGCAGGCGCGCGACCTGGCCATTGAGCGCGGTGACGGTCAGGACCGGGGGCGGGGTATAGGCGGTATCGGTGTCGGAATCGGAATAATTAAGCATGGCGTGTCCACAACGTAAGCGGGAAGCTTATGGCATATCCCTGCCTTCAGGACAAGGGGTTTCGAAACAAATCGCCGTGTTGTGGACAGCGCCTTTTTTGCTGGCAGTCCAGGGTGAGTTGTTTTAAATCAATGACTTGGGATGGGGTAATCCCACTTGGGCACAATGTTATCCACAAAAAATGTGGGGAACTCGGCAGCAGTGGTAATCACGGTGCCAAAAAAGCGGGCAGGGCAATTAACTCCTTTGAAATCAACGACTTGATAACTAAGAAATAGCCTTGCGCACATTGTTCTCCACAGTTTGTGTGAAGAATGAAGGTTTTGCGGACCTTTCCCCAGAAAGTTGTTGTCTTGATCAAGCTTTCAGTCCGGTCTGCCCGTTTTTCGGTCCCACATGCCCTGATGCGAGAAATTTGAGCAGCCCAACTTTTCTCTTTGAAATCAAGGTACTTGCGTTATCTCAATACGCTTCCTCACAATTTTGTCCACAGAAAATGTGGGGAAACGCACAGGGCGCCGAAGGCGCCTACCAGCCGCAGGTCTTGTCCCGTCCGGGCGCCGTATGCCGTGCCGATTCCAGGGCCGGGCAGGGTACGGATGTCTCCCGAGGCTAACGGGAATAATTGCGCCGTCCCATGGACGAACCGATCAGCCAATCCGGCACGGCGTGCTCAGACGGCATTGTGGATATGGTTGCGCCTGCCTAAAAAGCAGGCGCAACAGTAAATTCATTTGGAATCAATGGCTTACCGATGAGGGGCGGGCCTTGCGCACATTCTTTTCCACAGAAGGTGTGCATAGCATGCCCAGCTCGCGTCTGACCACCGATTCGGTCAAACCTGAATGGTCCAGCCTGGCACTTGTCCGCAAAGTATTGATACTGCTCAATTTTAGGACAGAACAACATTCCCGTTTAAAAACAGTCACTTGAGCAGGGGCGATGGCGCTTGCGCACAATTTTGTCCACAGTAAATGTGGGAAACCATGGGCCGCGAGTGCTGGCGGGAAAGCGTGAGAGACTGCGCCTGCTTTTTCATCGGCCAGATATTGTTGAGATAAATCAATGGCTTACCTATCGCGCGGGACCATTACGCACAATTTTATCCACAGAAAATGTTTACAAGTGAAGAGGCCGCCCAGCTGGCGAGCTTTCCCGGAAAACAGGCGGGGAGGGCAATATTGCCCACCGTGCTAGTTTCTTGCGCAGAGGAAAAATTCTGTTAAGAATCAACGCACTTGGCATCAGCATGGGTCCTTGCGCACAATTTTATCCACAGAACTTGTGCAGAACTACTCTTGCCGCATTGCTGCCAACTTGCTACATTGCCGAATTCGTTTCCATTTGTCAGGAGTTCACTTGCTCGCCATTCTTCAAGCCGCAGGCTGGCCCATTTGGCCGTTGCTGATTGCTTCCATCGTCGCCCTGGCCTTGATCATCGAACGCCTGATTTATCTGCGCCGTGAAAAAATCTTGCCAAAGCAATTGCTGGGCGAGGTCATCCAGGTCCACCGCAACAATAAAGTTACCCCGGACATCATCCATACGCTCGAGCAGAACTCGCCCCTCGGCACCGTGCTGGCCGCCGCCCTGCGCAATGTCGATGCGCCGCGCGACGTCATGAAGGAGTCGATCGAGGAAGCCGGCCGCGGCGTCGCCCATACGCTGGAACGTTTCCTCACCACGCTCGGCACCATCGCTTCGCTGGCGCCGCTGATGGGCCTGTTCGGCACCGTGGTCGGCATGATCGAGATCTTCGGTTCGCAAAACGCGACCGGCGGCGCCAATCCGGCCCAGCTCGCCCACGGCATTTCGGTGGCGCTGTATAACACCGGCTTCGGCCTGGCGATCGCCATGCCGGCCCTGGTCGCCTACCGCCACTTCCGCGCCCTGGTCGACAGCTTCATCATTGACATGGAACTGCAGGCCGTGAAATTCGTCGACGTCGTCCACGGGGCACGCAAATGATGGATTTCCGCCGCGGCCAGAAGCGCGAGGATCCGGAGATCAACCTGATCCCCTTCATCGACGTGCTGCTGGTCGTGCTCATCTTCCTGATGGTGTCGACCACCTACAGCAAGTTCACCGAGCTGCAGATCACGCTGCCCACGGCCGACGCCGAACAGGTGGCGAACAAGCCCTTCGAGATCAACGTCACCATCGATGCCAAGGGTAACTACACGGTGAACAACACGCCGGTCTCGTTCAGCAGCGTGGCCGGCCTGGCCGACGACTTGCGGGCGGCCGCGCGCAGCGGCCCCGACGGCAAGCCGGTGGCCGACCCGGTCGTCATCGTCAACGCCGACCAGTTCGCGATGCACCAGATGGTGATCAACGTGCTGGAAGCGGCGCGCATCGCCGGTTACGACAAGCTGACCTTCGCTGCCCAGACCGGCGGCAAGAAGTAAGCAGCATTGACAAAGTACAGCCAGGCAGCGCGGGACGCCTGCCTGGCTGTTTCTTTTTCCACTACACCATGTCCAAGAACGCTACCCTCGAATCCCGCCTGACCCGCGCCTGGCTGCGCCGCGGTCCGCTCGCCTGCGCGCTGTGGCCGCTGTCGCTGCTGTTCCGGGCGCTGGCGGCGCTGCGGGCCGGTCTCTACCGCGCGGGCGTGCTGAAGGCCGGTCGCCTGCCGGTGCCCGTCATCGTCGTCGGCAATATCTTCATTGGCGGTACGGGCAAGACGCCGCTGACGATCTGGCTGGCGCAGGCGCTGCGCGAGGCCGGCTTTCGTCCCGGCGTGATCTCGCGCGGCCATGGCGGGGAGGGGGAGGCGCCACGTGAAGTCACCCTGGATTCCGATACCCGCGAAGTGGGCGACGAGCCGCTGCTGATCGCGCGCCGCGCAGGCGTGCCGGTGGTGGTCGGGCGCAAGCGTGTCGAGGCGGGCAGGGCGCTGCTGGCCGCCCACCCGGAGGTGGACGTCGTCCTCACGGACGACGGCCTGCAGCATTACGCCCTGGCGCGCGACATCGAGGTCGTGCTGTTCGACGGCCGCGGGGTCGGCAACGGCTGGCTGCTCCCGGCGGGGCCGCTGCGCGAAGCGCCCTCGCGCCGGCGCGATTTCACGGTGGTGAACGCGCCGGAAGTAACGTCTACGCTGGCGCGGGCCGTCGGCGGCGAGCCGTTCCGGATGCAGTTGAGCGGCGATACAGCCGAGCGCCTGGCGGATCCGGGCGAGCGCCGTCCGCTGTCCGCGTTTGCCGGCCAGCGCGTGCTGGCGGCGGCCGGCATCGGCAATCCGGGCCGCTTCTTCGCCCTGCTGCGCGGCGCCGGCCTGCGCTTTGCCGAGCTGCCCTTGCCGGACCATTACGATTTCCGCGACGACCCCTTCGCAGGTAGCGATGCCGATGTCATCCTGATCACCGAGAAGGATGCAGTAAAATGTGGGCAACTTGAAAACCTGAAGGGCGATCCGCGGCTGTGGGTCGTCCCGGTGACGGCGCGCATCGATGCCGCCCTGGCCGAACAAATTGTGGAGAAATGTCGTGGACGCTCGCCTGCTTGATATCCTGGTCTGCCCGCTGTGCAAGGGACCGCTCGAATACGATAAGAAGGCGCAGGAGCTCACTTGCCGCCCGGACCGCCTGGCCTTCCCGATCCGCGACGGCATCCCGATCATGTGGGCCGACCAGGCGCGCAAGATCGAGCCGGTCTGAGCATAGCAATATGAGTTTCACCGTCATCATTCCGGCGCGGCTGGCCTCGACCCGCCTGCCGAACAAGCCGCTGGCCGACCTCGGCGGCAAGCCCATGGTGGTGCGGGTCGCCGAGCGCGCCCGCGAGTCCGGCGCGGCGCGCATCGTCGTCGCCACCGACCACGCCGACATCCTGGCCGCCTGCGCGGCCCACGGCGTCGAGGCCCGCCTGACCCGCGCCGACCACCCGTCCGGCACCGACCGCATCGCCGAGGTGGCGCGCGAGCTGGGGCTGGCCGACGACGCCGTCGTGGTCAACCTGCAGGGCGACGAGCCCCTGATCGACCCGGCCCTGCTGGCCGCCTGCGCCGCCCGCATCGGTGCGGATGTGCCGATGGCGACCTGCGCCCATCCGCTCGATGCGGTGGCCGAGGTGTTCAATCCCAACGTGGTCAAGGTCGTGCTCGACAAGGCGGGCAGGGCCCTGTACTTCTCGCGCGCCACCATCCCCTGGCACCGCGACGCCTTCGCCGCCTCGCGCGACGCGCTGCCGGCGGGCTATGCGCCGCTGCGCCACATCGGCCTCTACGCCTACAGTAACGCCTTCCTGCAAGCCTACCCCGGCCTGGAGCCGGCGCCGCTCGAACAGGTCGAGGCGCTCGAACAATTGCGCGTCCTGTGGCACGGCTATCCGATCGCAGTCCACATCACCGACGGCGCGCCGCCGGCAGGCGTCGACACGCCGGAAGACTTGGCGAGGGTGCAATTGCACTACGCGTCTTGATCTGTGTGGCAATTGATTCTCGGACCGTCTGCGCTAGATCAAGAAACTGATTTTGCAGCTGCCGTGATTGGCGTTGGCGATTACTTTTGTGGTAAGTTTCGTACCAAGGTGATCAGATATGCATCAATTGCAATTCGCTGCCAACACAATAGGGCAGCTCGCAAAACCGTAGCGAACGACAACACTCTCATGCCAGTGGTTTTATCCACAGTGCAACACGCTCAGGTTTTTCAAGCTGTCCAATAAAATTTTTAACATCTGTCTTAGGAATCTTCATGCGTCTCATTCTGTTAGGAGCGCCTGGCGCCGGTAAAGGCACCCAGGCTAACTTCATCAAGGAAAAATACAATATCCCGCAGATCTCCACCGGCGACATGCTGCGCGCGGCGATCAAGGCCGGCACCGAGCTGGGCCTGGCGGCGAAAAAAGTAATGGACGCGGGCGGCCTGGTGTCGGACGACATCATGATCGGCCTGGTGAAGGATCGCCTGAAGGAAGCAGACTGCGCCAACGGCTACCTGTTCGACGGCTTCCCGCGCACCATCGCGCAGGCCGACGCCATGAAGGACAACGGCATCAACGTCGACTACGTGCTGGAAATCGACGTGCCCGACGAAATGATCGTCGAGCGCATGAGCGGCCGCCGCTCGCACCCGGCCTCGGGCCGCGTGTACCATACCAAATTCAACCCGCCGAAGGTCGCCGACACCGACGACGTCACCGGCGAGCCGCTGGTCCAGCGCGACGACGACAAGGAAGAAACCGTCAAGAAGCGCCTGGCGGTCTACCACAACCAGACCGAGGTCCTGCTCGGCTACTACAACAACTGGGCCCAGTCGGGCCTGCCCGGCGCCCCGAAGTACCGCAAGATCACGGGCGTGGGACCGGTCGAACAAGTACGTGACGCGGCCTTCGCCGCGCTCTCCGAGTAAGGCCAGGAGCGGACAGCGATGTCCGCTTTTTTTTCGCCCCGGATGACATCCGGGGGCGCCTGACAAAGGCTCTAGGGCAATCCCCAAGGGGGAAGCGACATCGTCGAAGACAGTACGCCAGTACGGCGAGACGAATGCAACGCCGCCATAGAGTCTTTGTCAGGCGCCCCCAGCACGAATGGTTTGAATCAAAGTGGTGCAGTACGCAGTGAGGCAGACTGCTTCGCCGAAGAGGTGAAGGGTCTTTCAATGTGTGGTTGTGAATACTTGATCAAAATCTAAGGGGACGAAATGGCAGCAAACTTTCTCACGTTCGCCGTGGCGTGCGGCGTCATCGCCGTCATCTACGGACTCTGGGCGCGCGCCTGGATCCTGCGCCAGGACGCCGGCAACACGCGCATGCAGGACATCGCGCACGCGATCCAGGAGGGCGCCTCCGCCTATCTCGGGCGCCAGTACCGCACCATCGGCATCGTCGGCCTGGTGCTGCTCATCGCCATCTACGCGCTGCTCGGTCCCATGACCGCGCTCGGCTTCTTCGCCGGCGCCGTCCTGTCGGGCGCCTGCGGCTTCATCGGCATGAACGTCTCGGTCCGCGCCAACGTGCGCACCGCCCAGGCGGCCGCCACCGGCATGAACGAGGCGCTCGGCGTCGCCTTCAAGGGCGGAGCGATCACGGGCATGCTCGTCGTCGGCCTCGGCCTGCTGGGCGTGACGCTGTTCTACTGGTACCTCACCAGCAACGCCGATGGTGGCAGCGCGACGCAAACCCGCCACGACGTCATCGAGCCGCTCATCGGCCTCGCCTTCGGCGCCTCGCTGATCTCGATCTTCGCGCGCCTGGGCGGCGGCATCTTCACCAAAGGGGCCGACGTCGGCGCCGACCTGGTGGGCAAGGTCGAAGCCGGCATTCCCGAGGACGATCCGCGCAACCCGGCCGTGATCGCCGACAACGTGGGCGACAACGTCGGCGACTGCGCCGGCATGGCGGCCGACCTGTTCGAAACCTACGTCGTCACCCTGATCGCCACCATGCTGCTCGGTGCGCTGGTGGTGAGCGACAGCGTCGGCGAGGCGATGCTCTATCCGCTGCTGCTGGGCGCCGTCTCGATCATCGGCTCGATCGTCGGCTGCTCGATGGTGCGCGCGCGGCCCGGACGCAAGATCATGTCGGCGCTGTACACGGGCCTGTGGTGGGCCGCCGGGCTGTCGCTGCTGGGCTTTGTCGTGGTGACCTGGCTGGTCTGGGAAGACCCAGCCATGCGCGCCGCCATGCTCGGCTGCGCCATCGTCGGCATCGTGCTCACCGGCCTGATGGTCTACATCACCGAGTACTACACCGGCACCGAATTCAAGCCGGTACGCCATATTGCCGAAGCATCGACCACCGGCCACGGCACCAACATCATCGCCGGCCTCGGGGTGTCGATGAAGTCCACCGCCTACCCGGTGCTGGCCGTCTGCATCGCCATCCTCGTGGCCTACCAGCTGGGCCACCTGTACGGCATCGCGATCGCCGCCACGTCCATGCTGTCGATGGCCGGCATCGTGGTCGCCCTCGACGCCTACGGGCCGATCACCGACAACGCCGGCGGCATCGCCGAAATGGCCGGCATGCCGGACGCGGTGCGCGCGATCACCGACCCGCTCGACGCCGTGGGCAACACGACCAAGGCCGTCACCAAGGGCTATGCGATCGGCTCGGCCGGCCTGGCGGCCCTGGTCCTGTTCGCCGATTACACCCATGCGCTCGACTCGGTCGGCAAGTCGATCGTGTTCGAGCTCTCCAACCCGATGGTGATCGTGGGCCTGTTCATCGGCGGCCTGATCCCCTACCTGTTCGGGGCGATGGCGATGGAAGCGGTGGGGCGCGCTGCGGGCGCGGTGGTGGTCGAGGTGCGGCGCCAGTTCCGCGACATCCCCGGCATCATGGCCGGCACCGGCAAGCCCGAGTACCACAAGGCGGTCGACATGCTGACCGCCTCGGCGATCCGCGAAATGGTGCTGCCCTCGCTGTTGCCGGTCATCGTGCCGATCGCGGTCGGCATGCTGCTGGGACCGGCCGCGCTGGGCGGGCTGCTGATGGGCACCATCATCACCGGCCTGTTCGTCGCGATTTCCATGACCACCGGCGGCGGCGCCTGGGACAACGCCAAGAAATACATCGAGGACGGCCATTACGGCGGCAAGGGCTCGGACACGCACAAGGCGGCCGTCACCGGCGACACGGTCGGCGACCCCTACAAGGACACGGCCGGCCCGGCGGTCAACCCGCTCATCAAGATCATCAACATCGTGGCGCTGCTGCTGGTGCCGCTGCTGCCGGCCGCGGGCTGGATCTCGATGTCCGAGCCGCAGATCGCCCAGCTCAAGCGGCCTGCGCACCAGGTCGTGCAGCCCGCGGGCGCCTCCGTGGCGGGCCCGGCGGCGGCCTCGACCGCTGCGACGACCGTGGCGGTCGAAGCGGGGCGGGCGCAGCAGTAAATGCCGCTGCGGCGCTGGTTTCATCAGAGTTTCCAGCGGCGCATATCGTAGGGTGAAAAAACGCGTGGAGTCAGGAGCGGTTCGCCGCCCGCTCCACCCTACATCTAGCGCGATGCGTAGGGTGTGAGGGGGGCGCCGAGCCTCCCGACTCCACGCGTTTGGAAACCCTTGCACACCCATGCTGCCTGGGCTCAGCAAATGGGCTTCATCGACCGGCATCAGGCTCCAGGCCTCGATGCCCGCACGACGCGTGCGTTTCCAAGGCCGGGATCAACCCGCCTTGGCGTCTCATGCACCACCCAACGCCTTGTCAATCGCCGCCGCCAGCGAGGCGTGATCCGAATCCCCCTGATAGCGCTCGCCATTGATGAAGAAAGTCGGCGTGCCGCTCGCACCCAAGGCATGCGCCTGCTCGACGTCGGCCTGCACCCGGGCACGGTGCCGGCCGTCTTCGAACTCGCTGCGAAAGCGCCGCCCATCGAGCTGCAGGTTGGCGGCGACGGCCGGCAGGGCGTCCTCGTCGAGCATGCCCTGGTTCTCGAACAGCGCGTCGTGCATCTCCCAGAACCTGCCTTGCGTGCCCGCGGCCTCGGCCGCTTCCGCCGCCGGCTGGGCGAAGGGGTGCAGGTCCGTCAGCGGCAGGTGGCGATACACCAGCGTCAGGCGCCCGGCGTGGCGGCGCTGCAGCTCCGTCAGCGCCCGGTGCGCTCTGGCGCAGTAGGGGCACTGGAAGTCCGCATATTCGATCAGGACCACCTCCGCGTCCTTGTCGCCGCGCACGTGGTCGTGCTCTGCGATAGCCATCCTTTCATCCATCTTTCCTCCGATCGTGTTGTCAGCTTGAAGATGCGCGGCGCCTGCCTACACTGAAGCCAGAGCCACGCGACAGGAGGTCATCATGGCACGCAAATACATCGATTGCCGCGAGTTTCCGAGCGACACGAAGTGCTCGGTCACCATTGCGGCCGACAGCGAACAGGAACTGATGGAGGTGGCGGTCCAGCATGCAGTGAGCGTCCACGGGCATCGGGACACACCGGAATTGCGCCAGCAGCTGAAAGGCACGATGCACGAGGGCCGTCCGCCGGAGTGACGGCAGCGCCCCACAGGCGGCGCCGTCACGCCGCGATTAAAACACGCACATTTTGTTCGCCTCCTCGCGCAACTGCCCGCGGAAGTCCGGGTGGGCAATCGCGATCAGCTCCTGTGCGCGCTGCTTGGCCGACTTGCCGCGCAGCTGGGCCACGCCGAATTCGGTCACCACGTAGTTGACGTCGTTCTTGCTGGTCGTCGCGTGGGTGCCCGGCGTCAGCGTCGGCACGATGCGCGAGATGGTGCCGTCCTTGGCAGTCGAAGGCAGCACGATGAAGGACTTGCCGCCGCGCGAGCGGTTGGCCGCGCGCACGAAATCGACCTGGCCACCGGTGCCGGAATAGGGCAGGTGGGCGATGCTCTCGCTGCCGCACTGTCCCAGCAAATCGACCTGCAGGCTGGCGTTGATCGACATCAGCTTGTCGTTTTGCCCGGCGATATACGGATCGTTGGTGAAGTTCGACGGGTGCATCTCGAGCATCGGATTGTGGTGCATGAACTCGTACAGGCGGCGCGAGCCGAGGGCGAAGGTGGCCACCATCTTCCCGGGCAACAAGGTCTTGCGGCGGTTGGTCACCGCGCCGCATTCGACCAGCCGCAGGATGCCGTCGCCGATCATCTCCGTGTGCACGCCCAGGTCGTGCTTGCCGGTCAGTTGCATCACCACCGCGTCCGGGATGCCGCCGTAGCCGATCTGCAAAGTCGAGCCATCCTCGATCATGTCGGCCACGTACTTGCCGATCGCCTCCTGCACCGGGCCGATGTTTGGGAGCCCGACCTCCAGGATCGGGTCCGTGCTCTCGACCAGCGCCGTCACCTGCGAAATGTGGACGTGGCATTGTCCGTGCGCGAAGGGCACGTTGGGATTGACTTCCAGCACCACGACGCGGGCGCGGGCGATCGCCGCCATCGTGTAGTCCGTGCCCAGGCTGAGCGAAAAGTAACCCTGCGCATTCATGCTCGAGGCCATGGCGAACACGACGTCGCAGGGCATCAGGCCGCGTTCGATGAGGACCGGGATCTCGGAAAAATAGTTCGGGATGAAATCGCACCAGCCGCCCTGGCCGCTGGCACGGGAGGCGCCGCCGAAGAACAGGGCCGCGTGGCGCACGTGGTGGGCGCTGTCCTGGTCGAAATACCCGTACTTGCGCATCGCCAGGATCTGCGCTACGCGGATGCCGCGCCAGCGCGTGCGCTCGTTCGAGAGCGCGGTGAGCAGGGCTGGCGGCTCGCCGACGCCGGTCGGCACGATGATCATGTCGTTGTCGCGCAGCTGCGCCAGGGCGTCGATCGCGCCGACGCGTTTTGCCTGGTAGGCCGCCTGGTATGTCGTCTCGTTTTGCTGGTGCTTCGTCTGCATTGCCGTCTCCATCCTTGTGATGGCCGCCATGCCCTCGGTGCGGGCAGCGTGCCTGCTTGTGCGGCCAGCGTAACGCGCCAAGCTGACACGTACATGACGACAACACGAAGGCCGGGCACAAGCGCGCGCCATCGCCGCCCCTGCGGGCAGATAATCGGGCCATCGGCCTAGTGCCAATCCGCTGCATGGAGGTCCATCATGAAGCACGCCAAACATCCGAAACCGCTTCGGGTCGCGCAGATCGCGCTGGCCCTGCTCGCCGTGCTGGCCGCCAGCACCGCCGCCGGGCAGGCGCCGCAGCGTACCCAGGAGCGTACGCACGCGAGCGGGCAGCAGGCCGCGCCGCACACGCCTGCCGCCCAGCAGCGCCCGCCGGCCGCGACCGGGCCGAGCTATGGGCCGGTGCTGCACCCGCAGACGACCCGTTCCGAACCCGGTGCCCAGCCCGAACAGAGCCCGCAAGCCCAGGAAGAAAAGGCCGGCGCGCAGCCGATGAACCGGCAGCAGGAAGTCGATCCGTCGGCGCGGCCGGCGCCGCAGCCGGTCGACCTCGCCAAGCCGGAAGCAAAGAAGCCGGCGAAGAAACAGGCGGCCCGCAAACCGCGCCGCTCGGTCGAACAGCGCATCGCCAGCGTGCCGGAAGTGCTGCCCAGCCCACCGCTGCCGCCCGCCGCGCCGCCGCCGCCGCAACCGGTGCCGGCGGTCGCCGGCCCGGCCCAGATCAACAGCTGCCTCGGCGGCACCTGCACCGACACCGCCGGCGGCACCTACAACACCGGCGTCGGCAACGCGGCGGTGAACAATGCCGGCCGCCTCTGCACCCGCACCGGCAACACGATGCAATGCTTCTGAACGCTTAGGCACACCCCCGGCGGAACGCCCGTTCCGCGATGCTTTTAAGACAATCGTGGTTTTTTCCCGTAAAAGTTCGCTACAATCCTGCGCGTTGACGTTAACGTAAACGTCAAAACGAAGGCACAACGGGACAACAAAGGAAAACCATGCAAATTCAGAATAATGTGTTCATCGTCACCGGCGGCGCGTCGGGCCTGGGAGCGGCCACCGCACGCATGATCACCGAAGCGGGCGGCAAGGTCGTCATCGCCGACGTGCAGGCCGAAGCGGGCGCCGCGCTGGCGGCCGAGCTGGGCGGCCAGTTCGTCAAGTGCGACGTCACCTCGGAGGAAGACGGCAAGGCGGTCGTCGCCGCGGCGGTCGGCATGGGCACGCTGCGCGGCCTGGTCAACTGCGCCGGCGTGGCGCCGGCCGTCAAGACCGTCGGCAAGGACGGACCGCACCCGCTGGACGTGTTCCAGCGCGCCGTGAACATCAACCTGGTCGGCACCTTCAACATGTCGCGCCTGGCCGCCGAAGCGATGGGCAACACGGAAGCAGGCGAGTACGGCGAGCGCGGCATCATCATCAACACCGCCTCGGTCGCGGCCTTCGACGGCCAGATCGGCCAGGCCGCCTACGGCTCCTCGAAAGCGGCGGTGGCCGGCATGACGCTGCCGATGGCGCGCGACCTGGCGCGCAGCGGCATCCGCGTGATGACGATCGCCCCCGGTATTTTCGAAACCCCGATGCTGATGGGCATGCCGCAGGAAGTGCGCGACTCGCTCGGCAAGATGGTCCCGTTCCCGCCGCGCCTCGGCATGCCGAAGGAGTACGCCCACCTCGCCAAGGCGATCATCGAAAACGTCATGCTCAACGGCGAAACGATCCGCCTGGACGGGGCGATCCGCATGCAGCCGAAGTAATCGCAGGAATATGCCACCTGACAATTTGATGTAGGATGCCAGGGTTACCGGGCGTGCACGGCTGCTTGCCGCGCACGCCCGTTTTGCTTTTGGAGACCCGATGATCAAATTGAAGATGCTTGCCTGCGCCACTGCGCTGCTGCTCGCGGGCGCCGCGCCGGCCCTGGTCCAGGAGGTCGCCCAGCGCGCCCCCGAAATCGCCACCGGCTACGCCGAAAAAAGCGGCTGGGCCGCCCGCAAGTACATGGTGGCCGCCGCCAATCCGCTCGCCGTCGAGGCTGGCTACCAGATGTTGAAGAAGGGCGGCAGCGCCATCGATGCGGCGATCGCCACCCAGCTGATGCTGACCCTGGTCGAGCCGCAAAGCTCCGGCATCGGCGGCGGCGCCTTCCTCATGCACTACGACGGCAAGAAGGTGCAGGCTTTCGACGGCCGCGAGACGGCGCCGATGGCCGCCAACGAACACCTGTTCCAGAACCCGGACGGCACGCCGCTCTCGCGCACGGCCGGCGTCGTCGGCGGGCGTTCGGTGGGCGCGCCCGGCGTGCTGCGCATGCTCGAGCTGGCGCACAAGCAACACGGCAAGCTGCCATGGAAGACGCTGTTCGAGCCGGCGATCCGCATGTCCGAGCGCGGCTTCCCCGTCAGCGCGCGCCTGAACGGCCTGCTGACCTGGGACGCCCACATCCGCAAGGACCCCACGGCGGCCAGCTATTTCTACGACAAGGACGGCAAGCCCTGGCCGGTCGGCCATGTCCTCAAAAATCCTGCGCTGGCGAAAACCCTGCGCGAGATCGCGCACGGCGGCGCCGACGCCTTCTACAAAGGCCACATCGCGCGCGACATCGCCGCCAAGGTCAAGTCGCACCCGACCAACCCCGGCCTGCTGACCAGTACCGACATCGCGAATTACCGCCCCAAGCTGCGCGAGCCTGTGTGCAGCGACTACCGCGTCTATACCGTGTGCGGCATGCCGCCGCCATCCTCGGGCGGCATCGCGGTGGCCCAGATGCTGGGCATGTTCGAGAACCGCGACATGGCCAGGCTGGCCCCAGCCGACGGCGTGCCGGGCGTGGATGCCGTGCACCTGTTCTCCGAAGTCGGGCGCCTCGCCTATGCCGACCGCAATCGCTACGCGGCCGATACCGATTTCGTGCCGCTGCCCGGCCGCGGCGTGCCCAGCCTGATCGACAAGGCTTATCTCGCGCAGCGCGCCGGCCTGATCAAGGAACGCTCGATGGGCGAAGCGCCGGCCGGCACGCCGCCCGGCATGGAAGTCGCCTGGGGCAAGGACAACGCCATCGAAACCCCGTCGACCTCGCACCTGGTGGTGGTCGACGGCCATGGCGCCGGCCTGTCGATGACGACCACGGTCGAAGACGCCTTCGGGTCGCGCCAGATGGTCGGCGGCTTCATCCTGAACAACCAGTTGACCGACTTCTCCTTCGATTCGCGCGACGCCAACGGGCCGATCGCGAACCGGGTCGAGCCGGGTAAGCGCCCGCGCAGCGCCATGTCGCCGACCGTCGTGTTCGACAAGCAGAGCGGCAAGCTGGTGCTGGCGGTCGGTTCCCCGGGCGGCCCGGCCATCATCAATTACGTTGCAAAAGTCCTGGTCGGCACGCTCGACTGGGGCCTGAACGTGCAGCAGGCGATTTCCCTGCCGAACTTTGGCAGCCGCAACGGGCCGACCGAGCTGGAAGCGGCGCGCTTCCCGCAGGCGACCGTCGACGCCCTGAAGGCGCGCGGCCATGCGGTGCGCCAGAGCGAGCAGAATTCCGGGCTGCACGGCATCATGCGCCTGCCCATCCACGGCGAGCCATGGTGGTTCGGTGGTGCGGATCCGCGACGCGAAGGGGTTGCAAAAGGCGACTGAGGCTAGCCGAAAGGCAATAAATCCCCTCTTGGTCGATTTTGTTTGCTAACCTTATGGTGTGGACAGCAAACGAAACCCCGGATCGACGCTGGCCGGAAGTGGTGCATGCCGCTTCCGGCCTGTTTTATTGCCCGCGCGGCCAGCGCAGGGGCAGGGCTTCGCCGTATCCCTACCGGCCCTGCCTGCCCCATGAAGACACTGCTGTTCGCCCTGCTGCTGGCGCTGGCCGGCTGCCTTGCCGCGCCGGCCGCGGCCGCACCGGCGCCGACCCTGCGTTTCGAGCACCTCAGCGTCGAGGACGGCATGGCCCAGGAGTCGGTGTTTTCGATGGTCCAGGACCCCGACGGCTTCATGTGGTTCGGCACCCAGTACGGGCTGTCGCGCTTCGACGGCTACCGCTTCGTCAATTTCCGCAACGTCGTCGGCGACCCGACCACGCTCCCGAACAACTGGGTCAAGGTGCTGCACCTGGACCCGAAAGGGCGCCTGTGGATCGGTACCGACGGCGGCCTGGCGCGCTACGACCCGGCAACCGGGGGCTTCCGTCACTACCTGCCGGAAGAGCCGGCCCGGCGCGGCAACGGCAACCTGCACGTGCGCGCCATCGTCGACGACCGCAAGGACGGCCTGTGGGTGGGCACCGCCGACGGCCTGCAGCATTTCGACATCGCACAGGGCCGCTTCACGACCTGGCACCACGTTCCCGGCAACCCGCAGAGCCTGTCGAGCGACGAGATCCTCACGCTGGCCCTCGACAAGCGCGGCCGCCTGTGGATCGGCAACGAGGGCGGCCTCGACAGTTTTGACCCGGCGACCGGGCACTTCGAGCACCATCGTGGCGGCGCCGGCCGCCGGCCGCCGGTGCAGGCGCTGCTGGTCGATGCCGCCGACACCCTGTGGATCGGCCTGCTCGACGGCCTGGAACGGATGCCGCTGTCGGGTCCCGATACCGGCAAGCGGCGCTACTTCGGCCCGGCGGAGGGGATTCCACGGGTCTGGATGTCCACGCTCTACGACGACGGCCACGGCCAGGTCTGGGCCGGCGCCCACGACGACGGCGCCTACCGCTGGGACGCGAAGCAGGGCCGCTTCGAAGCGCACCGCAAGGTTGCGACCGACCGCAACAGCCTGGCGGACGACCACATCACCTCGCTCTACCGCGACCGTCTCGGCACCTTCTGGGTCGGCACCTGGTATGCTGGCGTCTCGCGCGTCGACCTCGGCAGCGGCGGCTTTGCGCGCATCGTGCGCGAGCACGACGGTCCCGGTGTGCCGGCCGACAACCGCGTGCGCGGCATCGCCGAGGACGGCAGCGGCCGCCTGTGGCTGGCCTCGGCCAACACCCTGCAGCTGTACGACCCGGCGCAGCCGAAAGAGAACGCGTACCGCATCTGGCGCCACGACCCCAACGATCCAAACAGCCTGATCGACGGCTCGGTCAACGCCGTCGTGCGCGACCGCGACGGCATCGTCTGGATCGGTGGGCGCACCGGCATCACCCGCTTCGACGTCGCGGCGGGGCGCTTCACGCGCCAGGTGCTGGTGCCTCGTAATATCAATGCGAACAACGTGCGCGCGATGACGCTCGGGCGCGACGGCGCGGTCTGGATCGCCACCCGCGGCGGCCTGCACCGCCTGGAGCCGCGCACGCGCGCGCTGGAATCCTACACCCACGACCCCAGCCGGCAGTTCAGCCTGTCCGACAACATCGTGCGCCCGGTGCTGGAAGACCGGCGCGGCCGGATCTGGGTCGGTTCGTTCAACGGCCTCGACCTGCTCGACCGTACGAATAAACGTTTCCGCCACTTCCGCCACGACGCCTACGACCCGAGCAGCCTCAGCCACGACGAAATCCATGCGCTACTGGAAGACCGGGCCGGCAACATCTGGGTCGGCACCGCCGCCGGCCTGAACAAGATGATCACGGCCGCCGACGGCTCGGTCAGCTTCGTGCGCTACAGTACGCGCGACGGCCTGGTCGACGACTCGGTCGCCTCGATCCTGGAAGACCGCGACGGCATCATCTGGATCAGCACCACCACCGGCCTGTCGCGCTTCGACCCGGCCCGCAACCGCTGGCGCAGCTATAGCGGGGCGGACGGCACCATCGACGGCGCCTACTTCGACGGCTCGGCCCTGCACGCTTCGGACGGCACCCTGTACTTCGGCGGCTTCAACGGCATCACCGCCTTCGACCCGCGCGCGCTGCGCGACAACGGCGTGGCGCCGCGCGCCGTCATCACCGGCATCCAGGTCTTCAACCGTCCGGTGCAAACCGCGTATCCGCAGCTGCTGGCGGGGCCGGTGGAAAGCGCGCGCGCCATCACCCTGTCGAGCGAGCACTCGGTGTTCTCGCTCGAATTCTCGGCGCTGCACTATGCCGCCCCCAAGCGCAACCGCTTCGCCTACCAGCTCGAAGGCTTCGACCAGGGCTGGGTCCAGGCCGACGCCGGCAAGCGCTTCGCCACCTATACCAACCTCGATCCGGGGCACTACGTGTTCCGGGTGCGTGCGGCCAACAAGGACGGCGTCTGGAGCGACACCCCGGCCGAACTGGCGATCACGATCGAACCGCCGGCCTGGGGCACCTGGTGGTTCCGCACCGGCGCGCTGCTGCTGGTGGCGGGCCTGTGCTATGCAGCCTACGCGCTGCGCGTGCGCGGCCTGTCGCGCCAGAAGGCGCGTCTCGAGCGCCAGGTCGGCGCCCGCACCGAGGAGATCGCGCTGCAGAACCGCCTGCTGGAACGCCAGACCGAGGAGCTGCGCGAGCGCGAGCGCGAAGTGCGGCGCAATACGGTCGAGCTGGCGGATGCCAACCGCGCCCTCTACGAGAACGAGCAGCGCCTGCGCCTGGCCAAGCAGCGCGCCGAGGATGCGGCGCGCCAGAAATCCGAATTCCTGGCCAACATGAGCCACGAGATGCGCACCCCGCTGGCCGGCGTGATCGGCATGCTCGGCTTTGCGCTGCGCGACGAGCGCCTGCGCGAGGGGACCCGCGAGCAGATCGTGCGCGGCCAGGCCAATGCCCAGTCGCTGCTGGCGATCATCAACGATCTGCTCGACTTCTCGAAGATCGAGGCCGGCAAGCTGAGCATCGAAAACATCGACTTCGCACTCGACGCGGCGATCCAGAACGTGGTCGGGCTGTTCGCCGAGCAGGCCGCCGCCCACAGCGTCGGTTTCGCGATCGAGCTCGACGACGACCTGCCGCGCTTCGTGGTGGGCGACCCGACGCGCCTGCGCCAGGTCCTGATCAACCTGGTCGGCAACGCCTTCAAGTTCACGCCGCAGGGGATGGTGACGCTCAGGGTCGAGCGCCGGCCCGAGGACCAGGCGCAGGGGGGAACCCCCGATTCGCCGCACATGATACGTTTTTCGGTGGAGGACACCGGAATCGGTATCGAATCGAGCGCGCTGCCGCGCCTGTTCCAGAAATTCGAGCAGGCCGACGCCACCACCACGCGCCGCTACGGCGGCACCGGGCTCGGGCTGGCCATCTGCCGCCAGCTGGTCGAGCTGATGCAGGGTTCGATCGGCGTCGAAAGCCGCGTGGGCGAGGGCAGCACCTTCAGTTTCGTGCTGCCGCTGCTCGACGGCGTCGAGCCGCCGACCGTCGAGCACGCGCCACGCACGCCGCACACGCACCGCCTGCGCGTGCTGTGCGCCGAGGACTTCGCCACCAACCAGATCATCGCCCGCATGATGGTCGAGGAGATGGGGCACGAGATCGACATCGTCGACAACGGCGCGCTGGCGGTGGCGGCCTGCGCGCGCACGCGCTACGACATCGTCCTGATGGACGGGCGCATGCCGGAAATCGACGGCGCCACTGCCACCCGCCTGATCCGCGCCGGCGGCACCCTCGACGCCACGGTGCTCGACCAGCACCTGATGATCGTTGCGCTCACCGCGAATGCCAGCGACGAGGACCGCGACCGCTATCTCGCCTGCGGCATGGACGCTTTCCTGACCAAGCCGATCGACGAGGCGGCGCTGCACTTCCAGTTGAGCCGGGCGATCGAGCGCCAGCTGCAGCGCGGGATCGAACTGCCCCGGATGACGGCGCGTCCGCCCAGCACCGCCGAGCTCGACGCCATGTTCGGCATCACGGCGCCGGACGACGCCGTCCATGCTGCGCCCGTGCTGCCCGTGCCGGGCCGCGCCGCCTTCCAGAGGCATCTGCGCGCCGCCTTCGCCGCCGACCTGCCGCGCCGCCGCGCCGACCTGCGCGCCGCGCTCGAAGCAGGCGACCCCGAGGCGGCGGGACGCGTCCTGCACGGCTTGCGCGGCAGCGCCGGCCATCTCGGCGCCGCCGAACTGGTGGCGCTGTGCGCCCGGCTCGAGGAAGCGGCCGACGCCGGCCGCCTGGCCGAGGTCAGGGACGCCTTGCCGGGCCTGGAGAACCTGCTCGCCAGCATCGAGCAGCTTCCCGCCTGAGACCGGGAGTTCCGTATAATGTTCTTCAGAGCAATAAACGAAGCACAGAAACCTGAAGGAATGCGATGAAGGTGCTGGTGGTGGACGACGACGTGGTGTCGCGCATGATGCTGATGCATCTGGTCGACAGCTGCGGCAAGTACGAGATCCTCGAGGCCGAGGACGGCCTGGACGCCTGGCGCCAGCTGGAGGACGGGCTGCGTCCCGCGATCACCTTTTGCGACCTGCGCATGCCGCGGCTGTCGGGCACCGAGCTGCTGGCGCGCGTCAAGGCGCATCCCGGGCTGGCCGGCATGCCTTTCGTGCTGGTCTCGGCGGCCAACGACGGCGCGACCATCGAGGAGGCGGGCGCCCTCGGGGCGGACGGCTACGTGCTCAAACCCTTCCGGATCGACAGCCTGCGCCCGCACCTGATGGCGCTCGAAGCGGACGAAGACCCGGCGGCCAGCGCGCGCCGGCTCGGCATCGACGCGGGCCGCCTGGCGCTCTACCTCGACGCGCTCGACCGCCAGCTGCTCGACGCTGGCCCGGCGGTCGCGGCATGGCTGGCGCAGGGCGACGCCAGGCAGGCCGCCGAACGCCTGGCCCGGCTGCGCGGCGGCTGCGCCACCCTTGGTCTGCATGGCGCCGCCGCCCGGCTGGCGCATGCGGAGGCGGCGCCGCGTCCGGCAGTGGCGGCACATGCCCTGGCCGCGGCACGCGAGGCCGTGGCCCGCCAGGCCGGATTGCTGGCGTCAGGCAACTAGCGCCTGCGCGTCAGCGCACCTCCTGTTCGCTGGGCTTCTCCGTCTTCGCCGGCGTACGGTAGGTGATCACGCGGTACAGGTACCAAGCGAGCAGGGCGCCGAAGATGGTTTTCGAGACCGGATCGACGTATTTCGCGACCTCGGTGTACTTGTTTTCGAGCAGGAAGCCGGCCGCCATCAGGATGCCGGTCCAGGCGAGCGAGCCGATGCCTGAATACAGGAGGAAGCGTCCGAGCGACATGTCCGCCAGGCCCGCCGGCACCGAAATCAGGGTGCGCACGGCGGGAATCAGGCGCCCGAACATCACGGTCATGCGTCCGTGGCGCTTGAAGGTGTCAAGCGCGTGGTCGATGTCCTCGGGATCGATGGTCAGCCAGCGCCCATGGCGTTCGGCCAGCCGCTTGAGCCGCTCGCAGCCATACACCTTGGCCGCGTAGTACCAGGGCAGGGCGCCCGCCACCGAACCGGCCGTGCCGGCCAGCAAAACACCAACCAGGTTCAGGTCGCCGCGGGCGACGACGAAGCCGGCAAACGGCATGATCATCTCGGACGGGATGGGCGGGAAAATGTTTTCCAGGGCCATCAGCGCGAAGACGCCGAGGTAGCCGCTCTTTTCCAGGAACCCGGTAATGAACTCGAACATCGCACTCTCCAGGCAAGCACAGGTTTGGCGATCATATACCGGACCCGCGGCCGTGGACGGCACGATGCATCCAGGAAAAACCCGCAGCGCTCCGCTACGGCCGCCTGGCGCGGGGCATTTCAGCCCATCAGCAGATAATAAGCCCCGCCGCAGGTGAGGGCGGCACTCGCCAGGATCAGCGCCAGGCCCAGCAGGGGATAGCCATTGACGGGTGCCGGTGCGCGCTCGGTGGGCGCGCAGGTGTCGAGGGTGTCGCTGATGTGCTGGATGTCGCTGAGGTTGCTCATGTTGCTGGTACGGGTGATGCGCAAGCCTGGCTGTGGAAGCGAAGGGACGACAGTCGTCGGTTCGGCGGCAGGACGTGGGCTTGGGCGGTAAGGAGGAAAATGAAGGTCGTTCGATCCCTGGCGGTTTGCTACCGTCTAGGAAATAATGTTGCGTAAAAGAACACTATATCTTGCTTAGAGTAAATTCACAATCGGCGGGCAATGCTGCTGGTTGGCAGCAGTTTCGGCGCGCGAAAGACAAGCCGCAGCGCACGGCGGCGCGTACTGTCAGTGACTTACGGGAAATGTGGACAACGGGTGCGGAAAGGGCGGGTAACGCAGGCGGAAGGGGAGCGTTGCGCTCATCCGGGTCCTGGATGACCAAGTGGTTGGTCCCCCCGACTGGAATCGAACCAGTATCCCACGCTTAGGAGGCATGTGCACTATCCATTGTGCTACGGGGAGGACGCATGTGCTGCCGGTGGCGGCACGGTAACGCAGGCCGGGCCTGCAGTTCGGCGAGCGGACCCTGCATGTATCGCTGAGCAGGCCGGTATCGTGAACCGACTGCAATTATAGCCGAGGAAAGCGCGTTAATTGGAAGCTTAGTTGAAGCTTAGTTGCTGGTATGCGTGCCGCAATCGGTACAATGGGCGCTTCTTTCACATCCCCGCTGCGCCGCAAGCCCGTCCAGGCATGCGCGGCCGGCTCGTTCACACAGATTATGGCTGTCATTTCCCTCTCGTCCGCGCAACTCGCGTTCGGTCACGTCGCGCTGCTCGACCACGCGGACTTCTCCCTCGAAACCGGCGAGCGCATCGGCCTGATCGGCCGTAACGGTACCGGCAAATCCTCGCTGCTGAAAACCATTGCCGGCCGCTTCAAGCTCGACGACGGCCTGCTCGTCATGCAGCAGGGCATCAAGATCGCCTATGTCGAGCAGGAGCCAACCTTCGACCCCGAGTCGACCGTGTTCGACGCGGTGGCCGCCGGCATGGGCGAGCTGCAAGGCATGCTGGCCGAATACGAGGCCCTGACCGGGCAGTTCGGCCAGGGCGACGACGATGCCCTGATGGAACGCATGCACGTCATCCAGGTCAAGCTCGACGCCACCGATGGCTGGAACCTCGGCAACAAGGTCGATACCACCCTCGACCGCCTTGGCCTTTCGGCCGAAGCAAAGATGGGCACGCTGTCGGGCGGGATGCAAAAGCGCGTGGCACTGGCCGTGGCACTGGTCTCGGCGCCGGACGTGCTGCTGCTCGACGAACCGACCAACCACCTCGACTTCAAGTCCATCATGTGGCTCGAAGGCCTGCTGCGCGAATTCCGCGGCTCGGTGCTGTTCATCACCCACGACCGCAGCTTCCTCGACAACGTCGCCACCCGCATCATCGAACTCGACCGCGGCAAGCTCTTGTCCTTCCCCGGCAATTTCTCGACCTACCAGGAACGCAAGCGCGAGCTGCTCGCCAACGAGGAAGTCGAGAACGCGAAGTTCGACAAGTTCCTGGCGCAGGAAGAAGTCTGGATCCGCAAGGGCGTGCAGGCGCGCCGCACCCGCGACGAGGGCCGCGTGCGGCGCCTGGAAGCCTTGCGCCTGCAGCGCCAGGCGCGCCGGGATACGCAAGGCCAGATCAAGCTCGACGTCGGTACCGGCGAACGTTCCGGCAAGATCGTCGCCGAGCTGGAAAACGTGTCCAAATCGTTTGGCGAGAAAGTCATCGTCAGCAACTTCACGGGCACCATCCTGCGCGGCGACAAGGTCGGCCTGATCGGCCCGAACGGCGCCGGCAAGACCACGCTGCTGAAGATCATCCTCGGCGAGGAAAAGGCCGACAGCGGCACCACGCGCCTGGGCACGAAACTGAACGTGGCCTACTTCGACCAGATGCGCTCCCAGCTCAACGAGGAAGCCAGCCTGGCCGACACCATCGCGCCGGGCAGCGACTGGGTCGAGATCAACGGCCAGCGCAAGCACGTGATGACCTACCTGAACGACTTCCTGTTCGCGCCGGAACGCGCCCGTTCGCCCGTGAAATCGCTCTCCGGCGGCGAGCGCAACCGCCTGCTGCTGGCGCGCCTGTTCGCCAAGCCGGCCAACTGCCTGGTGCTCGACGAACCGACCAACGACCTCGACATCGATACCCTGGAGCTGCTGGAAGAGCTGCTCGAGGAATACACCGGCACCGTTTTCCTCGTCAGCCACGACCGCATGTTCCTCGACAACGTCGTGACCCAGGTGATCGTCGCCGAAGGGCAGGGCCTGTGGCGCGAATACGTCGGCGGCTACAGCGACTGGGAACGCGTCAAGGCAAGCGCGCCGCAGCCGGCGGCAAGCCCGGCCAAGCCGGCGCCGGCCAAGGCCGCCGAGGCCGCTCCGGCCGACACTGCGGCGCCGAAAAAGGTCAAGCTCAGCTACAAGGAACAGCGCGAACTCGAGGAACTGCCGAAGCAGATCGCCCTGCTCGAGGACGAGCAGTCGGCCATCACGGCGCAACTCAATTCGCCCGACTTCTACAAGAACAGCCCGGGCGACGCGCGCCGCATCAACGAACGCTACGCCGAGATCGACGAGCAGCTGCTCGAACTGCTCGACCGCTGGGAACGGATCGAGGCACGCTCGCGCGGCGAAGGGTAATCCTCCGGCGCCACGGGCAACGAACCCATGGCGTCGCATCGTCCACGGAGCCGTTCTCATCGATACGGCCCGTAGGGTGGACGGCTCCACCCTGCAGGTCGCATTCGTGGGGCGCCGGCGCCGTCCACGCGTTCAACCGGCACATGACACGCCGCACCTTTGTTCCCGGCTCCCGCACATCACCGCAACAAGCTTAGCACCCCTTCGATCGCACCTCCCCCGGTACATCAACTCCCCTCACGGAACTCAGGCGTATCGCCCCGAGTCTCATCCCTAGCCACTCATGAAGCAGCGGCGCGCGCCATCGCAGCCTCCGTGGCCGCCTCGCGCCAGCCCGCACGCATTGATGTAGCGCAGGCTTGATATCCCGCTTTTGGTCAGTATCGTCCTCTGAACAGCGCATTGCCTTTGAAAGACAAACGCCATGTCGAGAATTCGGTTGCATCCGTTCGCCCTCCTGGTCGGCGCCGTCGTGTCCATGCCGGCCTGCGCGATCCCCGGCACCGAGCTCGACCTGTACGGCCGCATCGGCTGGGCGCGCGACGACAACCTGCTGCGCATCCCCGAGGACGCGCCGGCCTTCGACAACCGCCGCGCCGACTCCTGGATCACGACCGAATTCGGCGCCGTCTACGACAAGAGCTACCGGCGCCAGCGCCTGCTCGCGGTGGCCAAGCTGTCGAAGGTGAAGTTCGACCATTTCCGCCAGCTCGACTACGACGGCAAGGATGTGCAGGCCACCTGGCACTGGCAGCTCGGCAACCGTTTCAATGGACAGCTCGGCGCGACCTACGTGCAAACTCTGGCGCCGTACACCGACTTCCGAAGCAACGAGCGCAACCTGCGCGAGCAGCGCCGCGGCTTTTTCGAAGGCGCATGGAAGCTCCATCCGCGCTGGGAGGCGCGCACGGCCTTGTCGCGCGAGCGCTTTGACTACGAACTGGCCGTGCAGTCGTACAACGACCGCACCGAGGACGTGTTCGAGCTGGAAGGGCGCTACCTGGCGCGCAGCGGCAGCACCGTCGGCCTGGTGCTGCGCCGCATCGAAGGCGAGTATCCGAACCGGCGCCCCTTCCTGCAAACCCTGCTGACCGACGACTTCACCCAGGACGAACTGAAGGCGCGCGTCGACTGGAAGGCAGGAGGGGCCCTCACGGTGCAGGCACTGGCGGGCTACGCGCGGCGCAGCCAACCATCCTTCGGCAGCGGCCGCACGAGCGGCGCCAACGGGCGCATTACCGCGCTGTATGTGCCGCGCGGCGCCTTCGTCTACCGCGCCTCGGCCTGGCGCGATTTCGCCCCGCTCGAGAGCACGGTGGTCAGTTACACGCTCAACAAGGGCCTCAGCCTCGGGGCCACCTGGAACGCGAGCGCCAAGGTCCGGGTCGACGCCGACGCGGTCTACGAGCGCCGCAACTACAACCCGCGCGCCGGCTTCGACGCCGCCGGCGGGCTGGAAGACTCGCTGCGCACGGCAAGCGTGAAAGCGAGTTGGGCCGTCAGGCGCAAGATCCTGCTGTCGGCCGGCTTCGTACACCAGCGGCGTGGCGGTTCGCCCGTGCTCGGGATCGGCAACTTCAAGGCCAACACCGTCGCGATCAACGCCAGCGCACAGTTCTGATTCCTTCGATTGATGGTCAACGACATCCCGATCATCTCGTTTTTCCAGCGCGTGCTTGATCCCTTGATCATCATGGGGGCACTGTACGTGTCCTCGGTGGCCTTCGAGGAGCCGTTTTCCGGCTATTCGCTGGTATTGATGATCCTCGCCTTCTTCATTTCCTCGGCCGTCTACCAGCACATCGACCCCTACCGCACCTGGCGCAGCGGGCGCATGCTGGCCTACGCGCGCGACATCGTGTTCGGCTGGTGCGTCACCATCGGCGTGCTGTACTTCCTCGGCTCGGCCAGCGGCCTCAAATACTTCTACGACGAGCGCGTGCTGCTGGCCTGGATCATCGCCACGCCGGCCACCCTGCTGGCCAGCCACATCGTCGTGCGCCGCGCCGCCGGACGGCCCGACCGCAGCCGCGAAGTGCGCTCCGTGGTCGTGGTCGGCGCCAACGAGGTCGGCGTCAAGTTCGCCGGCATCTGCGAGCGCCACCCGAACCTGTTCATGCAGGTGCACGGGTTTTTCGACGACCGCGCCGGCAGCCGCCATCCGCCCGGCCTGCGTCACCCGATGCTGGGCAAGATGGCGGAACTGAGCCAGTACGTCCGTACGCACAACATCAAGCTGATCTTCATCAGCCAGCCGATTTCCGCCCAGCCGCGCATCCGGCAACTGATCGACGAGCTGCAGGACACCACCGCCTCGGTATATTTCCTGCCCGACGTGTACGTGTTCGACCTGATGCAGGCGCGCTTCGACAACGTCGGCGGCATGCCGGTCATCGCCATTTGCGAAACACCGTTCATGGGCCTGAACAGCATGATCAAGCGCGCCAGCGACATCGTGCTCGGCAGCCTGATCCTGGTTGCGCTGGCGCCATTGATGCTGGCAATCGCGGTGGCCGTGAAATGCACCTCGCCGGGGCCGGTCCTGTTTCGCCAGCGCCGCTACGGCCTGTATGGCGAGGAAATCCTGGTCTACAAATTCCGCTCGATGCGCGTGCTCGACGACGGCGGCACCATCGTCCAGGCACGCAGGGACGATCCGCGCGTGACCCCGGTCGGCCGCTTCCTGCGCCGCACCTCCCTCGACGAATTGCCGCAATTCGTCAACGTCTTGCAGGGCAGCATGAGCATCGTCGGGCCGCGTCCGCATGCCGTTGCCCATAACGAGCAATACCGAAAACTGATCAAGGGCTACATGCTGCGCCACAAGGTCAAGCCCGGCATCACCGGCTGGGCCCAGGTCAACGGCCTGCGCGGCGAAACCGCGACCCTCGACAAGATGGAAGCGCGCATCCAGTTCGACCTCGACTACCTGCGCAACTGGTCGGTGTGGCTGGACCTGTGGATCATTTTGAAGACAATCCGCGTCATTTTGACGCGAGAGAACGCGTTTTGAAGCGAACCGCTTAACGCCGGCTTAAACGCCTCCGCGCGATGCAGTCGCCTGCCGTGCGCGGGCAGGCCGGCGCCTAGCATTGTCCTGATACGGCCTTTTTAGTTCCCCAAAAACCCTCGACGCGAGTCAAGCGGCAGGAAAGGCGCGACAGGTACGCTTGCAGCGGCGTTGTCGATGCTGGCTTAACGATTTTGGTAACGCTGCAGCGCTGCAACACAGGCGTCACAGCGGCAGAACAGCGACGTCACGGCGACATCGCCTCGCGCCGCGCCATCCAGCCCGGCACCGACGAGCGGCACCGCATGGTTTCCACCTCACACAATGGGAGTGAACCGTTGAACAATCCAGACCCCCGCATTTATGTTGCCGGCCATCGCGGCCTGGTCGGTTCGGCGATCATGCGTGTGCTGCGTGCCCGCGGCCACACGAACATCGTGACCCGCACCCACGACGAGCTCGAACTCACCGACCAGGCCGCGGTACGCGCTTTCTTTCGCGCTGAACGGATCGACCAGGTCTACCTGGCCGCGGCCCGCGTGGGCGGCATCCACGCCAACAACACCTATCCCGCGGAATTCATCTACGACAACCTGATGGTGCAGGCCAACGTCGTGCACGAGGCCTGGCGCGCCGGCGTCGGGCGCCTCCTGTTCCTCGGTTCCTCCTGCATCTATCCGCGCCTCGCGCAGCAGCCGATCCGCGAGGAATACCTGATGGACGGCGCCCTGGAACCGACCAACGAGCCGTATGCGGTGGCCAAGATCGCCGGCATCAAGCTGTGCGAGAGCTACAACCGGCAGTACGGCACCGACTTTCGTAGCGTCATGCCGACCAACCTGTACGGTCCCGGCGATAACTACCACCCGCAGAACAGCCACGTCATTCCGGCGCTCGTACGGCGCTTCCACGAAGCCAAGGCCGACGGCGCGGCCGAAGTCGTGATCTGGGGCAGCGGCAAGCCGATGCGCGAATTTCTCTACGTCGACGACATGGCCGCGGCCAGCGTGCACGTGATGGACCTTCCGCCGGAGCGCTACCGGGCGGTCACCGATCCGATGCACTCGCATATCAACGTCGGCAGCGGCACCGACGTCAGCATCCACGAACTTGCGCACCTCGTGAGCGAAGTCGTCGGCTTCACGGGCCGCATCGTCTTCGATGCCACCAAGCCGGACGGCACGCCGCGCAAGCTGCTCGACGTATCGAAACTGCGCGCTCTCGGCTGGAGCGCCGGCACGCCGCTGCGCGAAGGCCTGCACCGGGCCTACGCGGCGTTTCTTGCAAGGCAGGTCGCAGACGCAACAGCATAAGACGGCCTGCAGGCCGGCAACCAGGGCGCAGGGCGGGTCGCTTCTTTTCATGATCGGAGACGTATGGTGAACATGGTGTGGACATCGGGCGGGGCGGGCGGGTACAGGCCGGAACTGCGCGGGGCAGCGAGCTTGCCGGCCTTGCCGGCTTGGCTGTTGTCCGTGCGGACGCCGTTGCGGACGTACTTGCGGACGTTCTTGTTTGTGTTGCTGGCGGCATGCGTGCTGGCCGGCTGCGGCGACAAGGCGCCGCCCACCAAACCGGGGCAGGCGCTGGTGAACGTCAACGGCGAAGAAATCACGGTGCTGCAGCTGAACGAGGAATTGCAGCGCGCGGGCGTGCCTGCGGCGCGTCAGGAACAGGCCAGCAAGCAATTGCTGCAGGGACTGATCGACCGTGAACTGCTCGAGCATGCAGCGCTCCAGGAAAAGCTGGACCGCGACCCGAAAGTCATCGGGGCGATTGAACGCGCCCGTGCGCTCATCGTGGCCCAGGCCTACATGCAGAAGCGGCTGGCCAACGTGGCCCGGCCGACGCCGGCCGAGGTCGAAGCCTATTACAAGGAGCATCCGGAATTCTTCGAAAAGCGCAAGCAGTTCAGTCTGAACCAGCTCGTCATCGCGGCGGGCGACCTGACGCCCGAACTGCGCGCCGCCGCCGACAGCGCGCGTTCGCTGGAGGAGGTCGCCGTCTGGCTCGACGCGCACGACATCAAGTACGGCCGCGCCCAGGTCACGCGCAGTACTGCCGACCTCAACCCCGAGTTGTCGAAGAAACTGCTGGCCATGGCAAAGGGGCAGCTGTTCAGCGTCAGGGAAGGCGAGCGCGCCATGCTGCTGTCGATTGCCGAGGTGAGCGATGCGCCCTTGCCCCTGAGTGTGGCGGCGCCCCAGATCACGCAGTTCCTGGCGACCAAGAAGCACAAGGAAGTGGCGGCGGCCGAGGTCGAGCGGCTGCGCAAGACGGCAAAGATCGAATACGTGAACCAGGACCTGGCGCAGGGCGCCAGGGCGGCGCCGGCCAGCATGACGACGCCGCGCGCGGGCGGGCCCGGCGCGACCGCCGCAGGTGCAGCCACGTCCAGCGCAAGCGCGGGTGCATCCGGCGCAGGTGCTGCATCAGGCGCGGGTGCGGGTGGGACTGCATCGCCTGCGGCCGTCGATGCTGGAGGAGGCGGCAACGTCAAGCCGGGTCCCGATGACGCGGCCGCCGAGCGCGCCGCTGTCGAGCGTGGTGTCTCCGGCCTGAAGTAAGCATACGGAAACAGGCATACAAGCGACGTCAACAGGAGTAATCATGAAAGCATTTGCACACTGGATTGCCGCGGCTGTATTGGCCCTGGGCGCGGGCATGGCCGGCGCCGCCGAAGTACTGCTCGGACCGGGCGATGTGGTACGCCTGTCGGTGTACGGCAGCCCCGACCTGTCGGTCGAGACCCGCGTGAGCGAAAGCGGGACGATTACCTTCCCGCTGCTGGGCCAGGTGAGTGTCGGCGGGCTGCCGGTAGCGGAGGCGGAGAAGAAAATCGGCAGCCTGCTCGAAAAGGGCGGCTATCTCAAGAAGGCCGAGGTCAACATGCTCATCACCACGCTGGCGAGCCAGCAGGTATCGGTGCTGGGCCAGGTGAACCGGCCCGGGCGCTACCCCGTCGAAGGGCGGCGCAAGGCGCTCGACCTGCTGGCGATGGCCGGCGGGGTCAACCCCGAAGGAAGCGACCTCATCACGCTGGTGCGCACCCGCGACGGCAAGACCGTGCGCGAGACGATCGACGTGGTCGACATGGTGCGCAAGGGCGAGCTGGACAAGGACGTCGAGGTCGCCGGCGGCGACATCATCTACGTCGAGCGGGCCCCGCGCGCCTACGTCACCGGCGAGGTGCAGCGGCCGGGAGCGTTCCGCATCGAGCGCGGCATGACGGTCCAGCAGGCGATCTCGGCCGGCGGCGGCCTGACCCCGCGCGGCAGCGACAACGGCATGCGCATCACCCGCCGCAACGCCGACGGGCGCGCCGTCACGCTCGAGGCCAAGGCGACCGACCCGGTGCTGGTCGACGACGTCATCACCGTGCGCGAAAGCTGGTTCTGACCGCCCGGTGCCGCCATGAACCTCCGTCAATTCCTGATGCTGCTGCGCGCCCGCAGGCGGCTGATCCTGGCGACGCTGTTCGCCACCGTCCTGCTCGCGCTCGGCTGGAGCCTGGTGCAGGGCAGGTCCTATACCGCGACAGCGTCGGTCCTGCTGAACTACAAGGGCGTCGACCCGCTGACGGGCCTGACCATGCCGGGCCAGCTGCTGCCGGGCTACATGGCGACCCAGATCGACATCATCAGCAGCAGGAACGTGGCACTGCGCGTGGTCGACCGCCTGCGCCTGTCGACCAATCCCGTCGTGATCGAACAGTTCCAGGAGGCGACCGACGGCAAGGGCACGGTGCGCGACTGGCTGGCCGAGCTGCTGCTGCGCAAGCTCGACATCAAGCCGGCGCGCGAGTCGAGCGTTGTCGAGATCAGCTTCGAAGGCGCCGACCCCGCGTTCGCGGCCGCCGTCGCGAACGCGTTTGCCGAGGAATACCAGAACGCCAGCGTCCAGCTCAAGACCGAACCGATGAAGAAGGCAGCGTCCTATTTCAACGAACAGACGAAGCAGTTGCGCGACAACGTCGAGACCGCGCAGGCACGCCTGTCGAAGTACCAGCAGGAGAAGGGCATCGTCAGCCTCGACAACAACCGGGTGGACGTCGAGCTGGCGCGCCTGGCCGACCTGTCGAGCCAGCTGGTGGCGGCACAGGCCGCTGCGCTCGAGGCGACCTCGCGCGAGCGCATGGCCGGCGGCGCATCCGTCAATTCCCCCGACGTGGCGAACAACCCCCTGATCCAGAACCTGCGCGTGGCGCTGGCGGCGGGCGAGGCCAAGCTGGCCGAGAGCGCGGCCCGCTACGGCAGCAACCACCCGCAGTACCAGGCGGCGCGGGCCGAGGTCGACAAGATGCGCGCCGACCTCAACGCCGCGCTCGGCACGGTGTCGAGGAGTGTCGGCGGCAACGCCCAGGTGCTGCGCCAGCGCGAGGCCGAACTGCGCGCCGCGCTGGCGGCGCAAAAGACCCGCATTCTCGAGCTGAACCGTTCGCGCGACGAACTCGGCGTGCTGCTGAAAGACCTCGACAGCGCGCAGCGCGCTTTCGACGCCGCCAGCGGGCGCTTTTCGCAGACCCGCATCGAGGCCCAGGCCGAACAGTCCGACATCGCCGTGCTCAACCCGGCGGTGGCGCCGGCCGAGCCGTCCGGTCCGCGCGTGCTGCTCAATACGCTGGTGGCCATCCTGCTCGGCACCGTGCTCGGGCTCGGGCTGGCCCTGCTGCTCGAACTCCTGCACCGTCCGGTGCGCTCCGGCGGCGACCTGCAGGAACTGCTCGGCATCCCGGTGCTCGGCACCATCGAATGGGGGGCGCCGCAGCCGCGCGGCGGCCTGCGCGCACTGATCGGGCCGCGCCGCCCCTTGCGCCTGAACTGAACGGAGCTGGCGATGAACTCACCGATCCTCTCACCGCTGCCGGCCGATGTGCTCGATACCCGCATGGGTGCGCTCCTGGTCGAGTCCGGCAAACTCACGGCCGAGCATGCCGAACGCGTGCTGCGCATGCAGAAGGAACTCGGCATCCGCTATGGCGAGGCGGCCCTGCGCCTGGGGCTGGTCAGCGAAGACGACATCCGGCAGGTGCTGGCGCGCCAGTTCGGCTATCCCTACGTGCAGCCGGGGGAGGCCGGCCTCTCGCAGCGCCTGCTGGCCGCGTATGCGCCGTTTTCGCCGCAGGTCGAGGCACTGCGCGCGATCCGCAGCCAGGTGATGATGCGCTGGTTCGCGCGCGGGCGGCGCTCGCTCGCGATTGTCGGCGCCGACCCCGGAGACGGCGCCGCGCTGTTCGCCGCCAACCTTGCTGTGGTCCTGTCCCAGCTCGGCGAGCAAACCCTGCTGGTGGACGCCAACCTGCGCACCGGGCGCCAGCAGGAACTGTTCGGCCTGAAACCGGGGCCGGGACTGTCGGACCTGCTCGCCGGCCGCGCCGACCTTGACGCCATCGAGCGCATCCCCGGCTTTGCCGACCTGTCGGTGCTGGCGGCGGGGACCCTGCCGCCGAACCCCCAGGAACTGCTCAACCGCGAGGCCTACCGCAGCCTGCATACGCTGCTCGAAAGCCGTTACGATGTCGTCCTCTACGACCTGGCGCCGTTCGGCGCCGGCGCGGATGCGCTGGCGGCCAGCGCGCGGGCGGGCGGGGTGCTGCTGGTCGCGCGCAAGGACCACACCCGGGTGCACGATGCCGCGCAGATGGTGGAGCAGTTCGTCGAGACCGGCGCCGAGGTCGTCGGCGCCGTGGTCGTGGAGTTTTGAATGACGAGCGAGGCGCGCTCGCGCAACCGTGCTCCCGGCGCACCCGGCAGGGCGGACCGGGCGGCGGCGCCGGCCGCCGCCGGCGAGGCCTCCGCCCGGCCTTTCCCCGGCGGCGTGCTCGAACGGAGCCGCATGAACGTGCAGGCGGCCTGGCCCGAGTGGTGGCCGGTCTGGCTCGGGCTGGCGGTGTTGTTCGTTCCCACCTTTGCCGACCTGTTCACCGGCGCCTGGATCGGCGAGGAGCAGGGGCACGGGCCGATGATCTTCGCGCTCGCCCTCTGGCTCATGTACCGCAAATGGCCCGAGCTCGCGCTGCTGCCTCCCGCCACGTCCGGCACCTCCAGTTCCTCCGCCCCCGGCTGGGTCGTGCTGGTGCTCGGGCTGGCGCTGCACCTGCTCGGGCGCACGCAGCACATCCTGATGTTCGAGATCGGCGCCATCCTGGTCGTCCTGGCCGCGGTGGTGCTGGTCAAGCGCGGAGCGCGGGCCCTGCGCGTGCTGTGGTTCCCGTTCTTCTTCATGCTGTTCATGGTCCCGCTGCCCAGCGAACTCGTCGCGGCCGTTACCATGCCCATGAAAATGGCCGTGTCCTGGGCCACCGAGCAGCTGCTGTTCGCGGCCGGTTATCCGATCGGGCGTTCCGGCGTGGTGCTGCAGATCGGCCAGTACCAGCTGCTCGTGGCGGACGCCTGCGCGGGCCTCCAGACCCTGCTCACCCTCGAGGCGCTGGGCCTGTTCTACCTGAACCTGATGCGCCACCCTTCGGCGTTTCGCAACGTCGGGCTGGCGCTGCTGATCATTCCGATTTCGTTTTGCGCCAACGTCATCCGCGTCATCGTGCTCACGCTCGTGACCTATTACCTGGGCGACGCCGCCGGCCAGGGTTTCCTCCACGGCTTTGCCGGGATGGTGCTGTTCCTGACGGCGCTCGCCCTGATCCTGGCGGTCGATTCCAGCCTGCAATGGGCGGCACGCCGGCGCACGCTGCAGCGGGGAGCGGTGCGCGAGCAGCGCGCGGCAAAGGGGGAGGGCGCATGAACCGCCGCTTCGGCGCCAGCCTGGTGCTGGGCCTTGCCATGGCCGGCACCTCTGCCCTCACGGTAGCCCTGACGCCTTCGCCCAAGCCCATGGCGGCGCAAGCCGGGTTCAGCCTGGAGGCGATGATCCCGGCGCGCTTCGGCTCCTGGCGGATCGACCCGACCATCGTGCCGCTGACGCCCAATCCCGAGCAGCAGGGCGCACTCGAGCGGATCTACGACCAGACCCTGTCGCGCACCTATGTCGACGGGGCGGGCCGGCGCGTCATGCTGTCGATCGCCTACGGGGGCGACCAGAGCCGTGCGCTGCAATTGCACCTGCCCGAGGTCTGCTATGTCGCCCAGGGCTTCCAGGTGGCGGGCGAGGGCAGCGGCGAACTGCGGACCCGCTTCGGCGCGCTGCCGGTCCAGCGCCTGGTCGCCAGCCAGGGCGAGCGCAACGAGCCGATCACCTACTGGATCACGATCGGCGAGCACGCCACCCGCTCCGGCATCGAGCAAAAGCTGCGCCGGCTCGCCTATGGACTGTCGGGCCAGATTCCGGATGGGATGCTGGTGCGCATTTCGAACATCACGAGCGACGAGCCGGCCGCGTGGCGCCTGCACGACCGCTTCGCCGCCGAGCTGCTTGCCGCGCTCGCCCCGCCCGACCGCAAACGCCTCATCGGCGCCAGGCCCGCCGACTCCGTGCCTGCCACGCCAGGCGCACAAGCCGCGGTACAGCCCGCTTCGCAGCCGACCTCACAGTCGACCTCACAGCCCGCTTCACCGCCGGCCTCACAGCCCGCTTCACAGCCATGACCGACGCCTTGCTCGGCTATTTCTTCACCTCGCTGCCCTTCCTGGCCGCCGCGCTGCTGGCGCTGCTTGCGGTGGCCGGCGTCGGTCTCGGGCTGGTGTGGCCGCGCCTGCTCGTCTACCCCTACCTGTGCGTCTTCTTCTGGATGAATTCGACGAGCTACGGCAGCCTGTCCGTGTTCGCCACGCCCGGCGTGTACAGCCGCGGGTCCGGACTGCTGTTCTTCCCGGTGGTGCTCTGGTACGTGCTGGGCGCCTGGTGCTGCGCCCGCGTGGCGGCCGGCTTTCGTCGCAGCGGCGTCGCCGAATGCAACCTGGTCCCCTGGTTCTGGGGCTGGGCCGTGCTGCTGGTTTGTCACGCCGGCGCCGCCCTGGTGGCCGGGGTGCCCCTGAAGGATGCGCTGGCGCCGTCGGGCTTTTCGAACATTGTCTGGATGGGACCGCTGGTATCGCTGATGCTGCTGTCCTTCCGCACCCATGGCGAAGCCGTCGAGCTGGCGCGCTTCATCATGCTGGCCGGGCTGGCGCGCGCCCTGTTCGGCCTGGGACGCTGGGCCGCGTTTGGAGGCGATCCGAACAATGTGTACGCGAACATGAACGCAATCGGTATCCGCCTGACCTTTTTCGATATCAACGACAGCCTGCTGTGCATGATGGCGGCCGCCATCGCAGCAGTCAGCCTGTTCGGCGAGCGCCAGGACCACACCCGCGGCTGGCGCATCCTCGCCTGGCTGGCGCTCGGGGCCAGCGCCGCCTGCATCGTGCTGTCCTACCGGCGCAGCGCCTGGATCGGCTTCGTGTTCGGCTGCGCCGTCGTGCTGTGGCGCTTCCCGCTGCGCGGGCGCCTGCAGCTGACGCTGGCGGCGCTGCCGCTGGCCGGTGCGGCGCTCGGATACGCGGCCCTGCGCCGGCTAGGGGAAACGCCGGGGCAGGGCGGCATGAAGGGCCTGCTCTACGACATGCAGTCGCGCCGCTTCGGTCCGGAAAGCGAGCGGGTGCTGGAACTGAAGCTGGCGCTGGCCGACATCCTGTCCCGTCCGTTCACCGGCATCGGCGCCTGGGGACGCTATACCGGCTACCAGCACATTTCGTGGCAGTCCAATCCGGACGGCGGGCTGTTCCTGCACAGCGGCGTGCTGCATGTGGTGCTCAAGAGCGGCTTGCCCGGACTGGTCCTGTTCGCCGGCACGATCTGCGCCTTCGTGCTGGTCGCGCGGCGCGCGCTGCGCAGTCTGCCGCCCGATCTGCTGGGCCTGGGGACGGCCGGGGTGGCGGCGCTGGCCTTCATGGTGCCGGACGTGCTGATCGGCACGCCATTTCCGCAAGTGCGGACGACGCAGATGCTGGCCATCGCCCTGGCCCTGCCGTATGTGGCGCTGGCCGCCAGCGGCGTGCCGGCCGTACGCCGGGGAGCGGTGCGCCTGCGCCTGCGGCCGGACGTGGCGCCTGCCTGAGCAGGGCAGGGCCATGCGCAATCCTGCCCGCACCCATCCCGCCGTGCGCCGTCCATGCCGCAGCCACCGCCCATGCCATCCACGCCGCCGACGCGTGCCCCGGCAACTGCGAGCCTTGCCCGATGAACCTGCGCCTCTTCCATAACGCCTGGTCCAACCTGCTCGGCGCAGCGGTGCCGGCCCTGGTGGCGCTGGCCACGGTGCCGCTGATCGTCTCCAGCCTGGGCGATGCCGGCTACGGCGTGTACTCGCTGGTCACCGCCATCGTCGGCTACTTCGCCATCATCGACATCAACGTCACCGCCGGGTCGGTCAAGTTCATCTCCGCCCAGCATGTGCGCGGCGAGCACGACCGGGTGGCCGAGACGCTGTGCTTCGGCCTCGCGGTCTACGCCCTGATCGGCCTGTGCGGGGCGATCGGCCTGTTTGCCGGCGCCGACCTGCTGGTCACCCGCGTGTTCACGGTGCCGGCCGGCCTGGTCGCCGAGGCGGACGCCTGCCTGCGCCTGGCCGCGCTCGGCTTCTTCTTCGGCCAGTTGCAGAGCTACCTGCACAGCGTCCCCCAGGCCCTGATGCGTTTCGACGTGTCCAGCCGCCTCGAGATCGTGTTCGGCACGCTGGTGCCGCTGCTGACGGTGGCGGTGCTGCTGCTTGGCGGCGGGCTGTTCGAGGTGATCCTGCTGCGGGTCGCGGCCAGCGCCGCGCATTGCCTGGTGCTGTGGCGCGGGGTAGGGCGGCTGCTTCCCGGCCTGGACTGGCGCTGGCCGGGGCCTGGCCTGCGCGGCAACATCCTCGGCTTTTCGGCCTATTCCTTCCTGTCGCGCTTCGCGACCCTCTCGTATGCGCATGGCGACAAGCTGATCATCGGCGCGCTGGTGGGCGTCACCGGGCTGGCCTATTTCACGGTGGCGGCGACCCTGGCCAACCGCGTGCTCGGCCTGACCTTCCGCCTGTCCGGCGTGTTCTTTCCCGCCACCAGCGCGCTGGCCGCCGGCGGCGAGCCAGCGCACATGGAACACCTGGAGCGCGCCTACCTGAAGGCGACCCGCTATGTGGTCTACCTGAACGCGAGCATGCTGGTGCTGCTGGCCGTGTTCGCCCATGCGCTCCTGACCTGGTGGATGGGGGCCGCCTTTGCGCACGGCGGCGCCACCGTGCTGGCGCTGATGGCGCTGTCGCAGTTCGTCGATTCGCTCACCAGCCTGCCGTCGCTGGTGAACGACGGCATGGGACACCCGCGCCTGTCCGGGCTGTTCGCGGTGGGGCGCGCCCTCGTCGGGCTGGCGATCGTCTACCTCGGCGTGGCCGGCTGGGGCATCGATGGCGCCGCCTGGGGCCACCTGATCGCATCCGTCGTCTTCACCTCGGCCTTTCTCCTCGTCGTGCACGGGCGCACGGTGCCGACCCGGCTGGCCCGGCTGTGCGCGCAGGGCTACCTGCCGGGTTTCGGTGCTGCGGCATGCGCCGCCCTGGCGGCCGGCCTGGCCCGCGAGTGCTGCGCCCGGGACGCGCTCGGCTTCGCGCTGGCCCTGGGGGCGACGGCCGGCCTGCTCGCCGTGCTGGGCATGGCCTTCGTCGTCGAGCACGACGACCGCCGCTGGGCCTGGGCGCAGTTCCGGGCGCAGGTGAGGGCGCAGTTCCGGACCCCGGGAGGAGGCTAGCGTGCGCATCCTGCTGGTATCGGAAGATTTGCCGGGCGAGCAGCTCGGCGGCCTCGCCAGGCACGTCGTCACGCTCGGCAATGCCTTGCTAGCCGCCGGCCACGAAGTCGCCATCCTCGGGCGCAGCGACCGCGGTGGATGCGATGCGGCCGCTTGCGCCGCCCGGATCGGCTTCGCCGGCCGCTTCATCCCCGGTTTCGACTATGCACGCCCGGGCTGGAAGGAGGCGCAGCTGGGCGCCTTCAACCCGCTCAAGCGGCCCTATTTCGCCCGCAAGGTCGCGCGCGCCATCCGGCGCCATGCCGGCGAGGCCGATGTCGTCCATTACCACGGCCACCTGCCGATGGTCGGCCTGTATCTCGACCCGGGCATGAATTTCGTCCAGACCCGCCATGACCAGGGCAGCGAGTGCGTGATCCACCTGCGCTTTCGCGATGGGGCCGTGTGCGAGCGGCGCGATGCGCGCGCCTGCGCCGGCTGCGCCCACCCCAGCCCGGGGCCGCTGCGCACGTTCCTGTCGGCGCGGGCGGTATCAAGCTACCGCACGGATACCGCGCGCGCCTTTGCCCGCCACAAGACGATCTTCGTGTCGGATTTCCTGCGCCGCCAGTTCCTGCGCACCCTGCCGGACGCGGACCTCTCGCGCTCGCGCGTGATCCACAACTTCATCGACTACGGCAAGCTCGCGGCCCAGGCGGCGCAGGCAGGTCCGCCGCGCGCGGGGCAGGTGCTCGTCGCCGGCCGCATCGACACCGGCAAGGGCTTCGGCGAATTCCTCGCCGCCGCCGAGCGGCGCCTGCCGCCCGGGGCCCGGGTGCTGGTGGTGGGCGACGGTCCGGCCCGGGCCGCGCTCGAGGCGCGCTTCGCCGGCGAACAGGTGCGGTTTCTCGGCTGGCGGGCCAACCCCGAGGTGGCCGCGCTGACCGCCACCAGCCATGCCTGCGTCGTGCCTTCGGTGTGGGAAGAGCCCTGCGGCACCACGATCCTGGAAGCGCTGGCGCTCGGCCGCCCCTGCGTCGCCCTGGCGCGCGGCGGCAACCCGGAGCTCGCCGCCTATGCCGCCTGGCCCGGCCAGCTGCGCCTGGCGCCCGGCATGGACGGCCTGGTCGAGCACCTGCTTGCCGAACTGGCGGCGCCGCCACGGCCTGCGGCGCCGCCGCAACAGCCGGGAATGGACGTGCGCCAGGCCCTGCCACAAATACTGGACTTCTATGCCTGCCAGCCCTGAGTTTTCGATCGTCACCTGCACCTGGAACAGTGCCGCGACCCTCGGCGACACGCTCGCCTCGCTGCGGGCCCAGACCTGCCAGGACTTCGAGCACATCTTCGTCGATGGCGGTTCGAGCGACGCCACGCTGGCCATGCTGGCAGCCTGTCCCGGCGACAAGCGCGTGCTGCACGGCGTCCAGGGCGGCATCAGCCGGGCCATGAACGCCGGCATCGAGGCTGCGCGCGGCGCCGTCGTCGCCCACCTGCACGCCGACGATTACTATGCCGCGCCCGACGTGCTGGAGCAGGTCGCCCGCCGTTTCGCCGAGAGCGGCGCGGCCTGGGTGGTCGGCAACATCCAGGTCTTGCGCGACGGGCGCCTGGCGCCGCCGTATCCGATGCGCCCGTTCAGCTACCGCGCCTATGCGGCCGGCCACGCGACCATCCCGCATCCGGCCGTCTTCGTGCGTCGCGAGTGGTTCGCGCGCGTCGGCGCCTTCGATACCTCGCTGCGCTACGCGATGGACATCGACCTGTGGCTGCGCCTGGCCGCCGCGACGCCGCCGGCGCTGCTCGAGCGTACGCTGACGGTCTTTCGCGAACATCCCGGCAGCGTGTCCTCGGCCAACAAGATCAAGGCGCGCCAGGAGGAATTCGCGGTGCGGCGGCGCCATGCGCGGCAGGCGCCGCTGGCCTTCGCCGTGTATTGCCTGCGCTACCTGAAACGCATGCGGGCGCTGCGCGCCGCGGACCCGGCTCGGAGCGCCTGACGAAACCTTCATGGCTGGCTTGCAGCGTCCCGCCGTACAGACAGTCTGTCGTCGACGCTGCGCCTTGCGCGCGCCCGCAGCCGCCGAAAGCCGCGCCAGGCGCTCCCGGGCAGGACAGGTCGCGCGCGGACATGTTTGTGGCCCGGCGGCACAAGCAGTTTGCGAACAAAACACAGCAGTTATATGTCTGAAAATGATGATCCGACAAGCTTGACAATCGGACGTTGGATTTCTGCGATGCAATACAAAAAAAGGATGATTAACGGAAAAAAGTTGCCGCTGTTCAATTTCTTAGTGCGGTAACATCATTTCGTTCAAGCGGCGTGAACAGTAACGTCAGCAGTCAATACGCCGCTTCGCGCAGCATCGCAGGCCTGCCTTTCTGGCCGGCCTGCCTGGAAAGTCATCCATCGTTCGGAGCCTCATTCATGAAATTCAACCGACAGGGCCTGGTCCAGGCCCTCGCCCTGGCATCGCTATGCGTTTTGTCGCTGAACGCGCGTGCCGACTGGGCACAAGCGACCGACCCGCTGATCGTCCAGCCGGGCCCGGCAGGCGGTGCCGTCCAGGCGCAGAACCCGCCCGGCATTACCTGGGCGCGCCACCCGACGGGACCGGCCTCCTATGACATCGAAATCACCCCCGCGGGCGGCGCCCCAACGCTGGCCGTCGTCGAGCGCAACTGGTACCTGCCGACCAAGGCCCTCGCGCTGGGCAATTACAGCTGGCGCGTGCGCCCGACCGGCAGCAGCGACTGGTCGACCCCGCGCACCTTCTCCGTGACGACGCGCTCGACCGTGTTCGAAGTGCCCGACAACGTCACGCTGCGCTCGCGCATCAGCGCCAAGCCGCGCCCGCGCGCGCTGCCGCCTTCGTTCAACCTGTATTCGGGCTGGAGCGCCGAGAAGAAGGCGCAGCTCGATCCCTACGTCAGCCGCATGACGAACGAGATCAAGCTGCAGATCAATGCGCTGCCGGCCCTCTCCGACAGCCGCTGGCCGATCATCATCACGACCCCGCTGACGGCTGCCATGGCCGCCCAGCAGACCGACATCCGCCAGCGCATCAACGAGGCCAGCCGCCAGCTGGAAGCGGCCAGCGTGATGTGGCGCATGAAGCGCGACCCGATGTTCCTGACCGAGGCGCTGCGCAAGGGCGACCAGCTCGCCGCCCTCAATACCAGCGGCCCGACCAGCTACGTCAACCAGGACCAGGCCACGCGCCAGATCTCGGTATCGCTGATCAAGGCGGTCGACACACTCGCCGGCGACCTCGACAGCGCGCGCAAGGCGAAGTGGCTCGAGACCGTGCGCATGCGCACCGAAGAGATCTACCGCAACCTGGCCGGCGACAACGGCCGCCTCGACCAGTACCCGTTCGACTCTCACGGCAACACCAGCCTCGTATTCCTGGTGCTGATTTCCTCGCTGTCGCTGGGCGACATCCCGGAAGCGCAGAAGTGGTTCGATTTCTCGTTCCGCGCCTACGCCAACGCGCCGTCGCCATGGGCCGGCCCGGAAGGCGGCTTTGCCAACGGCACCGCCTACGCCGAGTACGCGGCCGGCTACCTGGTGCAGCTGTGGGACCCGCTCGTGCAAACCACCGGCGTGAACTTCTACGCCAAGCCCTGGGCGCTCGGTTTCCTCGACTTCGCCACCCAGTTCACGCCGCCGGGCTCGAAGGTGCATGCCTTCGGCGACGGTTCCGAGACCAAGCCCGACACCCGCGTGTTCCATGCCTTCGGTTCGCGCATGGTGTCGCCGCGCGCCGCCTGGTACGTGAAAAACCTGGGCGGCACCGAAGACACGCTCTCGCTGCTGCAGGCGCCGTACCCGATGCCGGTGGCCGATACCAAGGTCCTGTCGCCGCCCTCGAGCACCGCCTACTACCCGAGCACCGGCTGGGTGTCGATGCACAGCGATATCGGCCTGACCTCGCGCAGCTCGCTCTACTTCAAGTCCAGCCCCTACGGCTCGTTCAACCACAGCCATGGCGACCAGAACGGCCTGCTGCTGTCGGTGGCCGGCCAGCCGCTGCTCGTCAAGGCCGGCTGGTACGACTGGTACGGCTCGCCTTACTGGACCGACTGGTACCACCAGACCCGCTCGCAGAATGCGGTCACCTTCGACGGCGGCAAGGGCCAACTGGTGACCGGCTACCGCGAGCAGCTGCAGCGCAACGGCAAGATCATCGGCTACGCCGCCCAGCCCAGCTATGACTTTGCCGAAGGCGACGCCACCGCCGCCTATGGCGGGCAGCTGACGATGGCGCGGCGCCAGGTCTGGCACCTGCGCAATGCCGGCAATGCGATCCTGGTGCGCGACCGCCTGTCGGCAGCCGTGCCGCACACCTACGAGTGGAACCTGCACGCCCCGGTGGCGATCGCGGTGGAAAGCCCGAGCGCGGTCAAGATCGCGATCAACGGCCAGTCGGTCTGCATCCGCTCGCTCAACAGCAACGCCACTTTCGCCAAGTGGATCGGCCCGGGCGCGAAGACCAACGTGGTCGAGGACCACGGCGCCTTCTACCTGCCGAACGACGGCAAGTCGACCGCCGAGTTCCTGGTCCTGCTCGACGTCGGCTGCAAGCTGCCGGCGGTGCAGGTCTCGACCTCGGGCACGGTGCGCACCGTCACCGTCGCGGGGCAGAGCGTCACGCTGAACTGACCCAGGGCGGGGCCGGTCCCGCACAGGCCTGGCGCCATTCCCACGTCCCCGCGGCCGCGTGCCCCGGGGGCGTTTTTTATGGCCGGGTGCGCGGCAGCAGGGCGGGCCGGCCGGCTGCTGGAGAGCGAGTCCCGGCCTCCCTCTCTTGATCGTCCTCAATCGGGCGGGGCGCGCGCTTGCGCCCGGGGAGGGCTTCCGGCAGGGCGCCTGCGCTAGTATCGACAGCGCTACCTCGACAGGGCTTCCATGCACACCAGGCCGCTTTCAATTGCCTTCATCGTCCGCGATCCGCTGCCGCCGCTGCGCGCCGACGTGCTGACGCTGTTCGGCCGCGAGCTGCCGCGCCATGGCATCCATGCCGAGCTGGTCGGGCAGCGAGCGGACGCTCCGGAAGCCCAAGATTCCCCGAATGCGGCCTGGCAGGCGGGCGGCATGCACCTCGTCGGCAGCCTGCGCAGCCGGTTCGCCAGCCTGCTCTCGCCGCTCTGGGACGCCCTCGGCCTGCTGCGCGCGCTGCGCCGCGCCCGTCCCGACTGCATCCAGGTGCGCGACAAGATCGCCAGCGCAATGTTCGCCTGGCTGGCCGCGCGCCTGCTGCGCGTGCCCTTCGTCTACTGGATGTCGTTCCCGATCGTCGAGGGTTACGAGGCGCGGCGCGACGCTCTGGCAGGGCGGGGCAGGGGAGCACTTTGGCTGGCACACGCGGTGCGCGCCCGGGCCGCGCGCTGCGCCGCCTACCGGCTAGTGCTGCCGGGCGCCGACCACGTCTTCGTGCAGAGCGCGGCCATGCGCGACTGGCTGGCGGGGCAGGGCATCGCGCCCGCGCGCATGACCGCCGTGCCGATGGGCGTGGACGCCGCCCTGTTTGACCGCGGCGGCATCAATCCGAGCACCGACCCGCGTCTCGACGGCCGACGCGTCGTGCTGTATCTCGGGCGCGTGGCCCAGTCGCGCCGCTCCGACTTCCTGCTCGACGTCGCCGAGCGCCTGCGCGCGCAGCTGCCCACGAGCCTGCTCGTGATCGCCGGCGACGCGCCCTCCAGCGACGAAATGGCCTGGATGCGCGCCGCGATCGCCGCGCGCGGCCTGCAGGAGCACGTCCTGCTGACCGGCTGGCTGCCGCAGCGGCTGGCGCTGGGCTATGCGGTGCGCGCCGAAGTCGGGCTGTCGCCGATCCCGCGCGGCGTGCTGTTCGACGTGTCCTCGCCGACCAAGCTGGTCGAATACCTGGCGCTCGGCATCCCTGGCGTGGCCAACGACATTCCCGACCAGGCCCTCGTCATCGCGGAAAGCGGGGCCGGCCTGTGCGTGCCGATGCAGGCCGACGCCTTTGCCGCCGCCGCCCTGCGCCTCATCGGCGACCCGGCCCTGGCCGCTGCCTGCGCCGCACGCGGCCCGGCCTGGGTGCGCGCGCACCGCAGCTACGAGATCCTGGCGCGCGACGTGGCCCTGGCCTACAGCCGCATCCTGCCGCCTGCGTCCAGCGCCACCCTGGCGTCCGTCGCGCCCCCTTCACCTCCTTCGCCTCCTTCGCCGCCATGCTGACCTGGAGCCTGAAGTTCACCCTGCGTTCGATCGTGCGCACGGCGCTGCGCGGCCTCCCGGCGCGCCTGCTGGTCACCCCGCGCCTGCTCGCCGTCGAACGCTCGCCGCAACGCCTGGCCGCACTGATCGAGCGCCGCGCGCGCCGCCTCGGCATCGCCTTCGACCTCGAGGGCACGCGCCTGCGCCGCCTCGATCCCTCGGCCCGGCTGCTCACGAAAAGCGAACTGCGCCGGCGCTCGGAACGCTTCGTGCGGCCACGCACGCCGGCAACCTTGCTGCGCAACACGATCCGTACCAGCGGCACCTCCGGCAGCCCCCTGAGCCTGGTGCAAAGCCTGGGCGCCGTGATCCGCGAGGAGGCCTTCCTGCAGCGCCAGCTGCACTGGACCGGCTGGCGTCCCGGCCAGAAGCGCGCCTGGATCCGCGGCGACATCGTCTGCCCGGCCGAGCCCCCGGACGGGCGCTACTGGTGCCACGACTGGTTCGGGCGGGTGCTCATGATGTCCTCCTATCACTTGTCGAACGCCACCATCGGCGCCTACATCGCGGCGCTCGAGCGCCACGATCCGGTGCTGATCCACGCCTATCCCTCCTCGATCGCGCTGCTGGCGGCCTGGCTGGAGCGGGGCGGGCGGCGCTACAGCGGCTCCTCCCTGCGCGGCGTGCTCACCTCCTCGGAAACCCTGGAGCCGCAGGTGCGCGCCGCGGTCGAACGCAGCTTCGGGGTGCGCGTCTTCGACTGGTACGGCCAGGCCGAGCGGGTCGCGGCCATCGGCACCTGCGAGCGCGGCAACTACCATGTGCTGACCGATTACGGCGGCGTCGAGCTGCTCGAAGGCGAGGACGGCCTGTGCGAGCTGGTCGGCACAACGCTGAACAACCCGGCCATGCCCCTGCAGCGCTACCGCACCGGCGACCGGGTGCTGCCCGGGGCGGGCCGGCCCTGCGCCTGCGGGCGCGTGTTCCCGACCGTGGAAGCGGTCGTCGGGCGCCAGGAGCGCAGCCTCACCCTGCCGGACGGGCGCATCGTCACGCGTCTGGACCGCGTGTTCCAGGGGCTCGACGCCCACCTGCTCGAAGGCCAGGTGTTGTATCGCAGCGACGGCAGTTTCAGCCTGCGGGTCGTCACCACGCCGGGATTCGGCGCCGCCGACGAAGCGGCCCTGCTGGCGGCCTTCCGCTTGCGCGTGCCGAATGTGGCGGTGCGCGTCGAACCGGTGGCAGCCATTGCCCGTGGGCTAAACGGGAAATTCGAATTCATTGCCATCGACACCTGAACCGTGCGCGGATCGGGTAACACTTGATGTATGATCGAAATATTGTGCCTTTATCAAGAATCGTGAAACCTTCGCCCGCCATCGATCTCGCAGTCCCCCCGAACGCCGGAGTGCGTGCATGACAGCGCGCGCGCCGCGCATCCTGATGCTTGGCACTGCGCCCGACGGGCGCGGCGGGGTGGCGGCACTGGTATCGGTCCTGCAGGCAGGCGGCCTGTTCGAACGCGCCGCCGTGCGCTACGTCAGCACCCACCGCGAAGGCGGCCTGCTGGCGAAACTCGGCGCCGCCGCCAGCGGCTTCTGGCACGCCGCCCGCGCCTGCCTGTTCGAGCGGCCCGCGATCGTCCATGCCCATGCCTCCTCGGGCGCCAGCTTCGTGCGCAAGTCGCTTCTGCTGCTGCTGGCCCGCGCGAGCGGCTGCCAGACCATTTTTCATTTGCACGGCGGCGGCTTTCGCCAGTTTGCCGCCGTCCGCTCCGGCGCCCTGATGCGGCGCTGGATCCGCCACACCCTCGAGCGCAGTTCACTCGTCATTGCCCTGTCCGACGGCTGGGCGAACTTCGTACGCAGCTATGCTCCGCGCGCGCGCGTGACCGTGGTCCCGAATGCGGTGCCGCTCCCGAAGCAGGCAGCCAACCGATTCGAGCCAGGGCGCATCCTCTTCCTCGGCCGCGTCGAAGCGGCCAAGGGCGTGGCCGAACTGCTCGATGCCCTTGCGCTGCTGGCGCCGCGCTTTCCGCAGCTGCGCCTCGTGCTGGCCGGCAGCGGCGACCTGGCGCCCTGGCGCGAACAGGCCGCGGCGCGCGGCCTCGGCGCGTGCGTCGAGCTGCCCGGCTGGCTGGACGCGGCAGGACGCGACGCGGAGCTGGCGCGCGCCGCCGTATTCTGCCTGCCCTCGCATGCCGAAGGGCTGCCGATGTCGCTGCTGGAGGCGATGGGCGCCGGGCGCGCGGTCGTCGCCAGCAGCGTCGGCGCCATTCCGGACGCCGTGCGCGACGGCGACAACGGCCTGCTGGTGCCGCCGCGCGACACGCCGGCGCTGGCCGCGGCCCTGGCGCGGGTGCTGGACGACCCGGCCCTGGGCGCACGGCTGGGGAGCAGGGCGCGCATGACGGTGGAACAGCGGTATTCGACAGACGCGGTATGCGGCCGGTTGGCGGCAATCTATAACGAGATGGCGGGGACGAGATGAACGCAACAGTACGCATGGTGTGGTGGGTCAACCGCCTGCGCTGCATGTCGGTGGCCGAGATCGGCTACCGGGTGCGCCAGGCAGCGCGGACAAGGATGGCCCGCAGCGTCGTCCGCGGCGCCGCCGGGCGGACCGCGCCCGAACCGCTGCCGCGCGCACGCCACTTCCGCATCCAGGGCGCGCCGCAGCTGGCCCCGAGCCAGGTCGAGGCGCTGCTGGCCGAGGCCGACCGCATCTGCGCCGGCCACGTGGTCCTGTTCGCGGACCGCAGCTTCGACGTCGGCGTGCCCACCGTCTGGAACCGCGATCCCGACAGCGGCATCACCGGCCCTTCCATCTTTTCGGGCGACATCGCGATCGACAAGCGGGAGCTGGTCGGCGACATCAAGCATGTCTGGGAACTGAACCGCCACCTGCACCTCGTGCGCCTGGCCCAGGCCTGGAGCGTGAGCGGCGACGTGCGCTGGCTGCACGCACTCGAACAGCAGCTGCGCAGCTGGCTCGACCAGTGCCCGCCGCTGGTCGGCCCCAACTGGACCAGCCCGATGGAACTCGGCATCCGCCTGATCAACTGGGCGCTGCTGTGGCAACTGGTGGGCGGCGAGGCGAGCAGCCTGTTCGCCGGCGAATCCGGCCAGCGCCTGCGCGCCGACTGGCTCGACAGCATCCACGCCCACTGCCGCACGATCGCGAACAACCTGTCGCGCCATTCGTCGGCCAACAACCACCTGATCGGCGAGCTCAGCGGCCTGTTCGTGGCCGCTTCGGTCTGGCCCTGCTGGAAAGCCTCGAGCGGCTGGATGGAGCAGGCGCGACGCGAGCTCGAGCAGCAGGCGCGCCTGCAGTATTCGCTCGACGGCGTGAACCGCGAGCAAGCCTTCGGCTACCACGTGTTCTCGGCCGAATTCCTGTTCGTGGCCGGCCTGGTCGGGCAGACCGTCGACGTCCCGTTCTCGCGCACCTACTGGAGCGTGCTGCAGCGCGCGCTGCGCTTCCTGCGCTCGGTGCGCGACGTCGGCGGCCATGTGCCGAACGTGGGCGACAGCGACGACGGCAGCGTGTTCCGGCTCGATGCCGCCGGCAGCGACCGCGCGGCCCAGCTGCTGGCGCTGGGCGACACGGTGTTCGCCGCCCACACCGGTGTCCATGCCGGCGCGCCCATCGGTGCGCATTCGGCCCTGCACCCCGGCGTGCGCTGGCTGCTGCACGCGCTGCCCGGGCGCCGGCCCGACGCCGACACCCACGAACCGGATACCGGCTGGGCCTTCCCGGACGGCGGCTATCTGCTGTTCGGCTCGCACTTCGGCGAGCAGAACGAGATCAAGGGCATGCTCGACTGCGGCCCGCTCGGCTACCTCGGGATCGCCGCCCACGGCCATGCCGACGCGCTGGCGCTGACGCTCTCGGTGGCCGGCGAAGAGGTGCTGGTCGACCCCGGAACCTACTCCTACTGGCAGGACCAGAAGTGGCGCGATTATTTCCGCGGCACCTCGGCCCACAACACGGTGCGGGTGGACGGGCGCGACCAGTCGGTCTCGGGCGGGCGCTTCATGTGGCTGCGCAAGGCGCGCGCTACCATCGAGCGCATGCCGGCCTCGCCTCACGAATTCGATTTCCGCGGTTCGCACGACGGCTACACGCGCCTGTCGGACCCGGTGCGCCACCTGCGCAGCGTGCGCTTCGATGCGGCCACCTCGACTTTGGTGGTGCGCGACGAGGTAGCCGCCAAGAAGGCGCACCCGATCGAACTGTTCTGGCATTTCGCGCCTGAACTGAACGTGCGCCTGACCAGTTCGGGCCTGCACGTGCGGGGCAAGCGCTTCGCGCTGCAGATGCACGCCACCGGCGCCGACCTCAAGCTGGAACTGGTGCGCGGCGCCGAAAATCCGCCGCTGGGCTGGTACTCGCGCTGCTACGAATCGAAGCAGCCGAGCGACGTGTTGCGGCTCTCCACCGTATCGTCCGCCGTTCCGGTCGAGTGCAGGTTTACAATAACGTTTTTTTAACTATTAACATTTTTTCATAATTACTATAGTTGCAGGGAAGTCCAAACACATGCTTATTTATCTGGTCGCGGGCGCAAGGCCCAATTTCATGAAGATTGCGCCGATCGTCCGTGCGCTGCAGGCCCAGCAGGCACTGTCCTTCAAGATCATCCACACCGGTCAGCACTACGACCGCGAAATGAACGACGTCTTCTTCGAAGAACTCGGCATTCCCCAGCCTGACGTGTTCATGGCCGCCGGCGGCGGCAGCCACGCCCAGCAAACCGCGAAGATCATGGTCGGCTTCGAAGAGCTGTGCATGGCCGAGCGTCCGGCCGCCGTCCTCGTAGTCGGCGACGTCAACTCCACGCTGGCCTGCTCGATCGTCGCCAAGAAGCTCGACATCCCGGTCGCCCACGTCGAAGCCGGCCTGCGCAGCGGCGACATGTCGATGCCGGAGGAAATCAACCGCCTCGTCACCGACAGCATCTCGGACTGGTTCTTCGCCACCGAGCCGGCCGCCGTCGAGCACCTGCGCCGCGAAGGCAAGGCGGATTCGGCCGTGCACTACGTCGGCCACGTGATGGTCGACAACGTCCTGTTCCAGGCCGACAAGCTCACCCGCGCCGATACCTCGGGCTTCGAAACCGCCGCCTTCAAGGCCGCGGCCCAGCAGAAGGGCGGCCAGGGCGGAGGCAAATACGGCGTCGTCACCATGCACCGTCCGAGCAATGTCGACGATCCGGTCATGTTCGCCCGCATCGCCGGCGCCCTCAAGGAGATCGCCAACGAATTGCCGCTGATCTTCCCGGTGCACCCGCGCACCCGCGCCAACATCGAGAAGTTCGGCATCGACCTCGGCCCGAACGTGACCCTGGCCGGCCCGCAGGCCTACATGGCCTTCCTCAACCTGTGGAAGGACGCTGCCGTGGTGCTGACCGACAGCGGCGGCCTGCAGGAAGAAACCACGGCGCTGGGCGTGCCTTGCGTCACCATCCGCGAAAACACCGAGCGCCCGGTGACGGTGGAAGAGGGCTCGAACGTGCTGGCCGGCACCGATCCGGCGAAGATCATCGAAGAAGCACGCAAGGTCCTGCGCGGCGAAGGCAAGCAGGGCCGCCGCCCGCAGCTGTGGGACGGCAAGGCTGCCGAGCGCATCGTGGACGTCTTGACGCGGGAACTGACCCGGGGACACTGATGCCCGACTCCATCATGCTGATGGGCTGCCGGATCGATAATTTGTCGATGGAGGAAACGCTTGTTCGAATAGGCGAGTTCATCCGTTCCGGCCAGCCCCACCAGCATGTGGTGGTGAACGTGGACAAGCTGGTCAAGGCCAGCCGCGATCCCGGCCTGCGCCGCATCATCAACGAGTGCGCGCTGGTGAACGTCGACGGCATGCCGGTCGTGTGGGCCGCGCGCCTGCTGGGCCGGCCGCTGAAGGAAAGGGTGGCGGGCGTCGACCTGTTCGAGGCGCTGATGCGCCGCGCGAGCGAGGTCGGCTGGCGCGTGTTCCTGCTGGGCGCGCGCGAAGAAGTCGTGTCGCTGGTCGCCGATACCTATCGCCGGCGCTATCCGGGCCTGGTCGTGGCCGGCTGGCGCGACGGCTATTGGCAAGGGGAGAGCGAAGAGGCGGCGGTGGCCGAGCAGGTGCGGGCCAGCGGCGCCGATGTGCTGTTCGTGGCCATCAGTTCGCCGAAGAAGGAACAGTTCCTCGGCCGCTGGCAGGCGCAGATGCGCATCCCGTTCGCGATGGGGGTGGGCGGCACCTTCGACGTGGCGATCGGCCGCGTCAAGCGTGCCCCGCCCTGGATGCAGCGGGCCGGCCTGGAATGGTTTTACCGTTTCCTGCAAGAGCCGCGCCGCATGTTCCGGCGTTATTTCATCGATGACATGGCCTTCGTCTGGCTGTTCATGAAGGAAGCGCTGCGCGGCCGCAAGGAAGCGTCCGACAAGTAATGAAGCCGCCCGCGACGGAGCCAGCGTGTTCCGGCAGGGCAGAGAAAACATAGGGAAAACGCGGTCGCAGAACCGTCACCGAAAGACAAGAGGGGGATGGCGCCGTGCGCCGTTCTGGAGCGCCGATACAGGTGCGCAACAACAGCTTAATAGAGAGTAACGACAATGAAGATTCTGGTTACGGGCGGCGTGGGCTATATTGGCTCCCACACCGTCGTCGAGTTGCAGCATGCCGGGTACGACGTGGTCGTGGTCGACAATCTCTCCAACGCCCAGCGCTCGGTGCAGGAGCGCGTTCAACAAATCACCGGCAAGACCTTCGAACTGGTCGAAGCCGACATCCGCGACCGCGCGGCCATGGAAGCGGCCTTTGCCGCCCACAAGCCGGAAGCGGTCATCCACTTCGCGGGCCTGAAGGCGGTCGGCGAATCGGTGGCGCAGCCGCTGCGCTACTACGACAACAACGTCTCCGGCAGCGTGGTGCTGTTCGAGACCATGGCCAAGTTCGGCTGCAAGACCCTCGTGTTCAGCTCCTCGGCCACCGTCTACGGCGACCCGGCTTCGGTGCCGATCCTGGAAGACTTCCCGCTGTCGGCCACCAATCCCTACGGCCGCAGCAAGCTGATGATCGAAGACATCCTGCGCGACCTGATCAAGGCCGAGCCGGACTGGCGCATCGCGCTGCTGCGCTACTTCAACCCGGTGGGTGCCCACGAGAGCGGCCTGATCGGCGAATCGCCGTCCGGCATCCCGAACAACCTGGTGCCCTACATCGCCCAGGTCGCCACCGGCCAGCGCGACAAGCTGTCGGTCTTCGGCGGCGACTACCCGACCCCGGACGGCACCGGCATGCGCGACTACATCCACGTGGTGGACCTGTCGATCGGCCACGTCAAGACCCTGGACAAGCTGGCCCAGGGGCCTGGCCTTGTCACCTACAACCTCGGCACCGGTCGCGGCAACAGCGTGCTGGAAATGGTGCGCGCCTTCGAAGCGGCTTGCGGCCGTCCGATCCCCTACCAGATCGTCGACCGCCGTCCGGGCGACATCGCCAAGTGCTATGCCGATCCGGCGAAAGCACGCGACGAGCTCGGCTGGGTCGCCACGCGCGACGTCGCCCAGATGTGCGCCGACACCTGGCGCTACCAGACGTCGAACCACTGAGCGCCACCAGCGCACAAACGCATACAAAGCACAGACAAAGCCACTACAAAACATATTCGTAGAAGGACGCACAATGAAAGCAATGATTCTCGCGGCAGGCAAGGGCACGCGCGTTCGCCCGCTCACGTACGACCTCCCGAAACCGATGATTCCCCTGCTGGGCAAGCCGGTCATGGCTTACCTGGTCGAGCACCTGAAGAAGCACGGCGTGACCGAAATCATGGTCAACGTCAGCTGGCTGCACGAAAAAATCGAGGAATACTTCGGCGAGGGCGAGCAGTTCGGCGTCCAGATCGGCTACTCCTTCGAGGGCTACACGACCGACGACGGCACCATCGTGCCGGAGCCGATCGGCTCGGCCGGCGGCATGAAGAAGATCCAGGAATTCGGCGGCTTTTTCGATGACACCACGATCGTGCTGTGCGGCGACGCCCTGATCGACCTCGACCTGAAGGCGGCGCTGCTCGAGCACCGCCGCAAGGGCGCGATGGCTACCGTCATCACGAAGGAAGTGCCGTGGGACAAAGTATCCTCGTACGGCGTCGTCGTCACCGACAAGGAAGGGCGCATCACCGAGTTCCAGGAAAAGCCGAGCCAGGAAGAAGCGAAGTCGAACTTCATCAGCACCGGCATCTACATCTTCGAGCCGGAAGTGGTCGACCTGATCCCGTCGGGCGTGCCCTTCGACATCGGCTCCGAACTGTTCCCGCTGCTGGCCGAGCGCGGCCTGCCGTTCTATGCCCAGGGCCGCCCGTTCAACTGGCTCGACATCGGCACCATGTCGGACTACTGGGAAGTGCTGCAGACCGTCCTCACGGGCGAGGTCAACCACATGGACGTGCCGGGCACCCAGATCGAGCCGGGCCTGTGGGTCGGCCTGAACACCAGCATCGACTGGAACGGCACGAAGATCGAGGGTCCGGTTTACATCGGCTCGGGCGTACGCATCGAAGCGGGCGTGCACATCGTCGGACCGACCTGGATCGGCCACGGCAGCCATATTTGCGAAGGCGCCGAAATTGTGCGCAGCGTGTTATTTGAATATACTCGTGTGTTGCACGACGTAACATTGAATGAAATGATCGTCTTCAAAGACTACAGTGTCGATCGTTCCGGAGAGATGAAACACGCTTCCGACTACAGTTCCGAGGAATGGCTGAACGCGCGCGACCGCCGCCGCAGCAGCCGCAAGGAAATCGCAAGCCAGAAGAGTAACAACCAATAGAAAGCAAGCGCATGAAAATTTATCCAGTGATCCTCTCCGGCGGCGCCGGCACCCGTCTGTGGCCGCTGTCGCGGGCCGTGCTGCCCAAGCAGCTTCTGCCGATCGTGGGCGAGAAGACCATGCTGCAGGACACCGCCCTGCGCGTGGCCGGCCTGCCTGGCCTGATGGCGCCGCTCGTCGTGTGCGGCAACGACCACCGCTTCATGGTGGCCGAGCAGCTGCGCGCGGCCGGGATCACGCCCCTGGGGATCCTGCTCGAGCCTGTCGGCCGCAATACCGCTCCGGCGGTGGCCGCGGCCGCGCATTACCTGAAGTCCATCGATCCGGAAGCGGTCATGCTGGTGCTGCCGGCCGACCACGTCATCACCGACACGCAAGCCTTCCGCGACGCCGTCACCCGCGCCGCCACCCAGGTCGCGGGCGGCAGCCTGGCCACCTTCGGCATCGTGCCCCAGAGCCCGGAAACGGGTTACGGCTATATCCGCCGCGGCTCCGCCTTGCCCGGCTGCGACGACTGCTTCAAGGTCGAACGCTTCGTCGAGAAGCCGGACCTGGCCACTGCCGAAGCCTTCGTCGCCGACGGCGGCTACTACTGGAACAGCGGCATGTTCATGTTCGCCGCCGAGCGCTACCTGGCCGAACTGGCCAAGTTCGCGCCGGAGATCGCCGCCGCGGCCGAGAAGGCCGTCGGCACCGGTTACCGCGACCTCGACTTCTGCCGCCTCGACGAAACGGCCTTCTCGGCCTGCCCGTCGGACTCGATCGACTATGCGGTGATGGAGCACACGGGCGACGCCGTCGTGGTGCCGGCCGACATCGGCTGGAGCGACGTCGGCTCGTGGTCGGCCCTGTGGGAAGTGCAGCAGCACGACGAGAACGGCAACGCCCAGCGTGGCGACGTCTACCTCGACGGCGTCAAGAACTCGCTGGTGCGCGCCGAAAGCCGCATCGTCGCGGTGGTCGGTGTCGAGGACATCGTCGTGGTCGAAACCCAGGATGCCGTGCTGGTGGCCCACAAGAGCGCGGTCCAGCGCGTCAAGCAGGTGGTCGAGCACCTGAAGTCGAAGGAGCGTACCGAGCACCTGCACCACACGCGCGTCTACCGCCCATGGGGCCACTACGAGGGCATCGACGCCGGCGACCGCTTCCAGGTCAAGCGCATCACTGTCAAGCCGGGCGAGAAGCTCTCGCTTCAGATGCACCACCACCGTGCCGAGCACTGGGTGGTCGTGTCGGGCACCGCGCGCGTCACCTGCGGCGACAAGATCAGCCTGCTGTCGGAAAACGAATCGACCTACATCCCGATCGGCATGAACCACCGCCTCGAGAACCCGGGCAAACTGCCGCTGCACATCATCGAAGTGCAGTCGGGCAGCTACCTCGGCGAGGACGACATCGTGCGCTTCGAGGACATCTACAAGCGTTCCTGATTTCAAGGCCGGGCGCCTGCAAGGGCGCTCTCCTGGACGTATGAGAACGGGCGGCGACGCCCGTTTTTTTTCGTCCGTCGCCGCCGCAGAATCGGCCTGCCGACAAGGCAAGATCGCCAAGTCAACAGTGTGTGGCCCCCTGCGCACGCGGCATACAATGGGCCGTCGGTGAACCCCGTCCCGGAGGTGAACATGAAGACGCTCCTTGCCGCCGGCGCGCTTGCGCTGGCCCTTGCCGCACCGCAGGTCCTGACGCCCGCCAGCGCCCAGACCGGCGCGCCGCCGCTCGACCCCGCGCTGGAGGGGCAGCTCGAACGCTGGCTCGGCGCCGGCGACCAGATTTTCTCGAATCTCTACACACGCCAGCCCGGCGACGATTCGGTCGACTTCCACGCCGCCGCCGACGAGCGCGGCCCGACCTTCACGCTGCTGCGCGTGTCCGACCGCGCTGGCAACGCCTGGCTGATCGGCGGCTACAATCCGCAGAGCTGGTCGTCCGACGATGGCTGGCATATCACGGAGCGCGATTTCCGGCGCACCGCCTTCATCTTCAACTACACGGAACAGGCGGTCTATCGCCAGGTGCCGAGCAGCTTCGAGCTGCCCAGCCAGGGCGCCTACCAGACCTTCAATGCGCTCGACCAGGGGCCGACCTTCGGCGCCGGGCCCGACCTGCTGGTCAACGACCGGCTCGACACCGCGCTGTCCTGGCGCCTCAGTTACGGCGACCCGAGCGGGGAAGGGCAGAGCATCATCGACGCCTCGGTCGGCGGGCAATTCTTCGACATCGACGCGCTCGAACTGTATGCGATCTCGCCGATCCCCGAGCCGGGCGCGGCGGCGATGCTGGCCGGAGGGCTGGGCCTGGTGGCGCTGGCGCGGCGACGGCGGCTGCGCGCGCGTGCAGTGCCCAAGCCTGTAGCCGAAGTAGCGGCGGGACCGGCCTGACGCGCCCGCCATGGCGCGGCGGCTGCGTTTCCACTTCCCGGCATGGGTGCGCGCCTGCGCGCTCGCGCTGGTCCTTGCATCCATGCTCGCGCCGCGCGCGGCGCCGGCTGACGCCGCCCTTGCCGGCGCGCCCGACGGGCCGCCCGACGGACCACTTCAGGCGCGCCACCTGGCCCTGGTCATCAACGAGGACGACCCGGACAGCGTCGCGGTCGGCCAGTACTACCAACGGCGACGCGGCATCCCGGCCGCCAACGTCGTGCGGGTGCGCATCCCGGGCCGGCCGCGTGCGCTCGACCCGGCCCGGTTCCGCCTGCTGAAAGCGGAAATCGACAGCCGCCTGAAGCCCGAGGTGCAGGCGGTGCTGATGGCCTGGACCGCGCCCTACCAGGTCGGCTGCAACGCCATCACGGCCGCCTACACGCTCGGCTACGACGGCGCGCTGTGCCTCGACACCTGCCGCCCCAGCGAGCCGAGCAGCTACTTCAACTCGACCAGCCGCCGTCCCTGGACCGAGCACGGCATGCGCCTGGCGATGCTGCTGCCGGTCGAGACGGTGGGCGCGGCGCGCGCGCTGGTCGACCGCGGCGTCGCCAGCGGTTTTCACATCCCGAAGGCGCATGCGTGGTACCTGGAAACCCTGGATGGGGCGCGCAACGTCCGCGTCCCGTTTTTTCCGCGGGCAGGGCAGCGGGCCGATGGGCGGGTAACGGTGCACCGGCTGCGCGCCGATGCCTTGCGCGATACCGGCGACGTGCTCGTCTACCAGCTCGGCAAGGCGCAGGTCGAGGCGCTCGACACCGTGCGCTTCGTGCCGGGCGCGCTGGCCGACCACCTCACCTCGCACGGCGGCGACCTGCTCGGCACCGCCCAGATGAGCAGCCTGCGCTGGCTCGCCGCCGGCGCCACGGCCAGCTACGGCACCGTCAGCGAACCCTGCAACCACTGGCAGAAATTCCCGAACCCGGCGGTGCTGCTGCGGCATTACCTGGACGGGGATAGCGCGATCGAAGCCTATTGGAAAAGCGTGGCCTGGCCGGCCCAGGGCCTGTTCATCGGGGAGCCGCTGGCCGCACCGTTCCGCCGCAATCCGCGCACGCCTGTGCGTTAAGTTTCCGTACAGAATTAATGTGTTGTCGCCGTACCTCATCCGGCGATGATCGGTACTGTGCTTCGTCATTCTCCTGTCAAATTTTGTTCCTAGAATTGTTTCTGGTAATAAAATGCCTATCAGCACCGACAACACATGTTTCGCCCCCATTCTTCTTTAGGAAGCCCATGAAAATGCATGTTGCAACGAATACTCCGGCCGGTAGGCTGACCATCCTGGCCGCACTTTTGGCAGGCCTGTCGGCAAACGCCTTTGCCGCGTCCGACGTCGTCATCAGCCAGGTCTATGCCGGTGGCGGCGGTACTGGCGCAACGACTACCTGGAAACGCGACTTCGTTGAACTATTCAACCGCGGCGCCACCCCGGTGAATCTGAAGGGCATGAGCCTTCAGTATCAGTCGGCAACGGGTACGACCTGGGCAGCCGGTGCATTGCCTGAGAAAGAGTTGCAGCCGGGGCAGTACTTCCTGGTGGCGGCAGGTCAGGCGGGGACGGCCGGAGCCGACCTGCAGAACACCGACCACTCCTGGAGTTCCTCGCTGGCTGCCGGAGTCGGCAAGGTAGCGCTGGCCAACATCGCGACGGCGATGAAAACCCCAGCCGGCGAGGCCATTGTCGACGTGGTGGGCTACGGTGCGACGGCCAACGTTGTCGAGACGGCGCCGGCGCCTGCGCCGACGTCGGTCGCACATGCATTGCAGCGGGCAGCTCTGGGTTGCACGGATAGCGACGACAATTCGAAAGACTTCAGCAACGTGTCGGCGGCCAGCCCGCGCCACATGGGCTCGCCACTTAACGCCTGCGCCCCTTCGGGCCCGGTCGTTCAGCAAATCATCACCGAGTGCCCGGCCAGCCTGCAGGCCGAGCAGGGCGACGGCGCCAGCGCAGCGCTGGCCGCGCGCGACGGCGACAGCATCGTCAACAGCGCCGTCATCGAGTCGGGCGCGGTTCCCGGCATCAGCCTGGCCAACTTCGTGCCGGCCACGGCGACCGGCGCCAGCGCCAGCGCGAACCTGCTGGTCGACGCCAGCGTCGCCGCCGGCAGCTACCCGATCAAGATCAGCTTCGGCAACAACGACAGCCAGAACGCCAGCTGCACCGTGAGCGTGCGCGTCGCCGGCCAGCTCGCCATCCCGCTGATCCAGGGCTCCGGTCCCAAGACCGCCTACCACAACACCGTGCAGACCACCCAGGGCGTGGTCACCGCGACCGTCGGCAGTGGCTACTTCCTCCAGGACATCAAGGGCGACGGCGACCCGGCGACCTCGGACGCGATCTTCGTGTTCGGTTCGAGCACCGGCCTGGCCGTGGGCGACCTGGTGAAGGTGACCGGCACCGTGGTCGAGTACACGCCTTCGGGCGCGAACCGTTCGTACACCGAATTCAAGGACGTGACCAAGGTCGCGAAGCTGGGCAGCGGCTACAGCATCGAGCCGACCAATGTCGAGATGCCGAATGCCGACCTGGCGCGCTTCGAGGCGATGCTGGTGCGCTTCAGCACCCCGCTGACGGTCAACGGCAACGGCTACCTGGGCGAGCGCGGCGAACTGACCTTGTCCGCCGGCCGTCGCGAAATCCCGACCAACCGCTACGCCCCGGGCACGCAGGAAGCGCGCGACCTGGCAGCCGCCAACGCCGCCAACATCGTCGTGCTCGACGACGGCATCTTCACCACGCCTTCGACGATTCCTTACCTGTTCGCGGACGGCACCGTGCGCGCCGGCGACACCGTCACCGACCTGACCGGCGTGCTGGACTTCGGCGCGATGGGCGGCGGCGGCGCGGCCTTCAAGCTGCAGCCGACCGTGACCCCGACCTTCTCGCGCACCAACGAGCGCATCCCGGCTCCGCAGGTCGCGCCCGGCAACGTCCGGGTGGCCAGCGCCAACGTGCTGAACTTCTTCACCACCTTCACCAACGGCGCCGACGCCTGGGGCCGCACCGGCCAGGGCTGCGCCATCGGCGGCGGCACCCCGCGCGCATCGAACTGCCGCGGCGCCGACAACCTGGCCGAATTCGAGCGCCAGCGCGACAAGATCGTCGCCTCGCTCTCGAGCGTGAACGCCGATGTCGTGGGCCTGATGGAGATCCAGAACAACGACGACATCGCCGTCTCCTACCTGGTCGAACAGCTCAATGCGAAGATGGGCGCCGGCACCTATGCCGTCGTGCCCAAGCCTGCCGCGACCGGCACCGACGCGATCCGCGTGGCGATGATCTACAAGCCGAACGTGGTGAAACTGGTGGGCGCCGCGCTGTCGGACGGCGACAGCGTCAACAACCGCGCCCCGATCGCCCAGACCTTCAAGGCGGCCAACGGCGGCAAGTTCTCGCTGGTCGTGAACCACCTGAAGTCGAAGGGCGGCTGCGGCGGCTCGACTGGCGGCGACCGCGACAGCGGCGACGGCCAGGGCTGCTGGAACGCCAGCCGCGTGGAACAGGCCGCACGCCTGCGCGACTACTTCCTGCCGCAAGTCGTGGGCGCCGCCGGCGACACCGACGTGCTAGTGGTGGGCGACATGAACGCCTACGGCATGGAAGACCCGATCCGCCTGCTCAATGCGGCCGGCTACGTCAACGAGATCGAACGCTTCGTGCGTCCGCACGGCATTCCGTATTCGTACGTGTTCGACGGCGAGAGCGGCTACCTCGACCACGCGCTGGCAAGCGCCAGCCTGTCGCCGCAAGTGGCCGGCGTGACCGAATGGCATGCGAACGCCGACGAGCCGGAAGCGATCGACTACAACCTCGAAAACGGTTCGCAGGCCGATCCGTTCGCGAACGATGCCTTCCGCGCGTCGGACCATGATCCGGTGGTGGTCAGCCTGAACCTGCCGGCGACCTTCGCCGACGTGACCGCATCGACCAAGATCGTGCGTACCGGCCTGGTGCCCCAGCATGACAGGGGCCAGTTCAGCGGCAAGTTCGCCGGTACCGTGCGCATCACCAACCGCGGCAACGTAGCCCTGAACGGTCCGCTGCACCTGGTGATGGAAGGCTTGACGACCGGCGTGACGCTCGACTACATGAGCGGCGAGCAGGGCGGTTCGCCTTACGTCACGCTGCCGAGCGTCTCGCTGGCACCGGGCGCGACGGCCATCGTCGAGGTCAGCTTCACCAGCCCATCGAAAGGCGTGATCGAGTACGCGCCGAAGCTGTACACCGGTACCTTCTAAGCAGAAGACAGACGGGATAGGGAAATGGAAAAGGCACATCCGGCTTCGGCCGGATGTGCCTTTTTTTTATGATGAATGGGAGCCGGCGCGCAAGGCGCCGCGGGAATCAGCTGCCCTGTGCGGCGCGGCGCATGGCGTCGATGCGGAAGGCTTCGGCATTGGCGTCGATGATGCGCAGGCCCTGGCAGCCTTCCGGAGCGCAGTCGGGCGCCGGGGTCTTGCCGCTGGCCGCCGGATCGGTCGAAAGGTCGACCACACGGATCACGGCTGCAGTCTGGACCGGGGTACCGTCGGCGACCGGGCCGGCTTCGCCACCGCATGCGGTCAGCAGCAGGGCGATCAGGGGGAGGCTCAACAGGGTGCGGAAAGAGGTGGCGTTCATGGCAGAAAAAGCGAGCTGGTCAGTGATGGCTCTATTGTAGGCGGGAAATTTTCTGCAAATCAATTGCTTTGTGAGATTTATCTTACAAATTAAAAGATCATGAACATCTTTTGCACGAAGATGAGCGACGATAGGTAGTGTTTCTAGGAAATGTTTCTAGAGAAACTTACGATTCTGAAGAGAAACAAATCATCCCGTCGCGTGCAGGCCACACCGTGCGAACCGGGTCTGTCCGTAGCGCTGGCCACTCCCTGCGGCACGGCGCGACCGATCCTGCACAAGGCGAGCGTGCGCACGCTTGACCTGCGCCCGGGGCAGGGTATGATGCGCTCATGAAAAAACTTGCCATTCTCTTCATGCTCGCCTGCGCGGCCTGTACGACGCGTGCCGGCGATCCCCCGGGCGCCGTTGCGGGCCAGCCGTCCAAACCGGCTGCGCCGGTCGCTGCGACGCGACCGGACACGCTCGGCCAGATCCGCTCGCTGATCGGCACGGCCGCATGCAGCAGCGACAACCAGTGCCGCATCGTGCCGATCGGCGCCCGTCCTTGCGGCGGCCCGTCCAGCTACCTGGCCTGGTCGAGCGCGAGCACCGACGCGGCGCAGCTGCAGGCGCTGGCCGATCGCTACAAGGCCGAGCAGCAGGCGAGCAACGAGGCATCGGGACGGATCTCGACCTGCATCGCCATCGCGCCGCCGGCCGTGGCCTGCCGGGCCGGAACCTGTCAGCTGACGGACGCACTGGCGACCCAGTAAACGCCGGTTAGCGCAGCAGGCCGCCGGCGCCACGCGAGCCGGTCGACCCGCACACGCGAGCGCGGCAGTAGTTGCCGCGACTATATGACCGTGTTACGCTGGACAAGCTTTGATCAAGCGGTCAACTCAGGAGTATCCGGATGCATGTTGTAACCTACAAGACCTTGCGCACGTGCAAGGCCATTCGCCTGCGCGCGGCCGGCTTCACGCTGCTCGAGCTGCTGGTCGTGATCGTTATCATCGGCCTGCTCGCCGCCTACGTCGGCCCCAAGTATTTCTCCCAGCTCGGCAAGTCCGAAGTGACGATCGCCAGGGCGCAGATGGAAGCCTTCGAAAAGTCGCTCGACACCTATCGCCTGGACGTCGGCCGCTATCCGACCGCCGAGGAGGGCCTGGCGGCGCTGATGACCGCGCCGGCGAGCGCCGGCACCAAATGGAATGGTCCCTACCTGAAGAAGGGCGTGCCGCCCGACCCGTGGGGCCAGCCGTATCAATACCGCTCGCCCGGCAGCAAGGGAGAATACGAGATCGTTTCTCTCGGCAAGGATGGCCAGCCCGGCGGCACCGGCGACAACGCCGACATCTCGTCCCAGTAACTCCACCCCATACATCCGGGCACGTCTTCATGCAGTTTGCAGTTCGCACCCTCGCGCCCGATCTGTCGATCGCGAGCGTCCTCATCGACGCTCTCGATGAAGCCGATGCCCGCCGCCAGGCCGAGGCGCGCGGCCTGTTCGTCAGCGCCGTGGAGCCTGCCGCAGGTGCACGCCTGGCGGCGCGGCGCGGTCCCAAACTCTCGCTCGTCCTGTTCAGCCAGGAGCTGCTGGCCCTGCTCAACGCGGGCCTCGGTATTGTCGAAGGCCTCGAGGCCCTGCTGGAGAAGGAAGCCAATCCGGCCGCGCGGGTCGTGCTCGAGCGCCTGCTGGCCGGCCTGCGCGAAGGCCAGCGCTTTTCCAGCGTGCTGGCGGGCCAGCCGGCCATGTTCCCGCCGCTGTATGTCGGCATCGTGCGCGCCGCGGAAGGCACCAGCGACCTGCCGCGCGCGCTGTCGCGCTATATCGACTACCAGCAGCGCATCGACACCGTGCGCGCGAAGATCGTCAGCGCCTCGATCTACCCGGTCATCCTGCTCTGCGTGGGCGGCGGCGTGAGCGCTTTTCTCATCGGCTATGTGGTGCCGCGCTTCGCCGAGGTCTACCAGGGGGCGGGGCGCGACCTGCCGTGGATGAGCAAGCTGATGCTCGAATGGGGCCAGTTCGCGGCCGGCCACGGCATGGCGATCCTGCTCTGCCTGGCGGCGCTGGTGGCGCTGCTGGTAACGGGTGTCCGGCGCGCGATCCGGAGCGGCGGCATCACGCGCTTACTTTCGCGCCTGCCCGGCATCGGCGAACGCGCCCGCATCTATGAACTGTCGCGCCTCTACCTCACGCTCGGCATGCTGACCGAAGGCGGCATCACCATTGTGAACGCCATCGAGACCGTGCAGCCGATGGTGTCGACCACCCTGCGCCAGTCGCTGGCCGGGGCGCGCGCCGCCATCGAATCGGGCCAGCCGCTGTCGACCGCCTTCGAGGCGCACGGCTTGAGCACGCCGATTTCGCTGCGCATGCTGCGTGTCGGCGAGCGCACCGGCGACATGGGTCCGATGCTGACCCAGTCGGCCGCCTTCTACGATGGCGAGATCAGCCGCTGGATCGACCGCTTCACGCGCACCTTCGAGCCGCTGCTGATGGCGGCCATCGGCCTGGTGGTCGGCGCCATCGTAGTGCTGCTGTATATGCCGATCTTCGACCTGGCCGGAGATATGTCTTGAAAGGCGATGTCTTGAGTACGACGATCGATAGCGCGCTGCTGGCGCGCGCCCGCGCACAAAGCCGCCTGTCGCAGCGCGCGCTGGTGGCCGAACTCGAAGCTTTGAGCGGGCTGGAGCCGCGCCAGGTGGTGGCCGCGCTGGCCGAGCCCTTCGGCCTCTCCGTCATGGAGACCGCCGAGATGCTGAGCCAGGAGCCGGCCTTCGACCTGCTGCCGCTGGCCCACAGCATGGCGCGCCACTGCGTGCTCCTGCGCGACCCGGCCGGCATGCTGACCGGGGTGATCGCCGACCCCTTCGACCTCGATTTGCAGACCTGGCTGTCGGCCCAGGCCCGCGCCACGCCGCGCGCGCCGCTGCACCTGCGCCTGGCGCTGGCGTCGGACATCCAGGCCTACCTGTCGCGCCAGGAAGCGTCGGCGCGCGCGGTCGATACCCTCGCGCCCAGCAACGGGGATGGCAGGAATAAAGGCGGGCGCGACGGCAAGACCGCCGCCGTGCTCTCCTTTGCTTCGGTGTCGGAAGCGGGCAGCCCGGCCGTCAAGCTGGTCAACTCGACCCTGTACGACGCCTTGAAGGCGGGCGCCTCCGACATCCACCTCGAGAGCACGGCCACCGGCCTGGCGGTAAAATACCGCGTCGACGGCGTGCTCGATCATGCGACTTCCGTCGGCGGCATCGAGCTGGCCGAGCACATCATCTCGCGCCTGAAGGTGCTGGCCGAACTCGACATCGCCGAGCGCCGCATCCCGCAGGACGGCAGCTTCCGGGTCGAGTCGGGCGGGCGCGACATCGACCTGCGCGTGTCGATCATGCCGAGCATCCACGGCGAGGACGCGGTGATCCGTATCCTCGACAAGCGCGCGATGGTCGAAGCCTATGGCGCCCTGACGCTGGAAGCGCTCGGTTTCGATGCGCCCTCGCTGGCGACCCTGCGCATGCTGGCCCAGGAAGCCTACGGCATGCTGCTGGTGACCGGGCCGACCGGTTCCGGCAAGACGACCACGCTGTATGCGGCGCTGACCGAGATCCACAACGGCCGCGAAAAGATCATCACCATTGAGGACCCGGTCGAGTACCAGCTGCCCGGCATCCTGCAGATCCCGGTCAACGAAAAGAAGGGGCTGACCTTCGCGAAGGGCCTGCGGTCGATTTTGCGCCACGACCCGGACAAGATTATGGTCGGCGAGATCCGCGACCGCGAGACCGCCGAGATCGCGGTGCAGTCGGCGCTGACCGGCCACCTGGTGCTGACCACCGTCCACGCCAACAACGTGTTCGACGTGTTCGGCCGCTTTACCCACATGGGCATCGATCCCTACGCCTTCGTGTCGGCCCTGAACGGCATCTGGGCCCAGCGCCTGATCCGCATGAACTGCCCGCACTGCGCGGTGCAGTACGACCCGAGCGAGGCCGAGCTGGCCTCGGCCAGGCTGGAACGCGAGGCGGTGGCGGATTACCTCTTCATGCGCGGCAAGGGCTGCGGCGACTGCCGCGGCACCGGCTATAAGGGCCGCCGCTCGATCGCCGAAATCCTGACCCTCAACGACGAGATCCGCGAGCTGATCGTCGACAAGCAGCCAATCCGCCGCATCAAGGCCGCCGCCCACGCGAACGGCACGCGCAGCCTGCGCCTCGCGGCGCTCGACCTGGTGCGGCGCGGCGCCACCACCCTCGAGGAAATCAAGCGGGTGACCCAGCATGCGTAGGTGGCCCGGACAGGTATTGCGCCTCGGCGTCGGCCACGACAGCCTGGCGCTGGTGAAGACGAGCCGTTTCAAGCGGCACAGCACGGTGCTGGCCGAAACCCGCATCGACGATGCCGCCCGGCCGGAAGAACTGGCGCGCGGCCTGCGTACGCTGCTGGCCGACGTCGCGATCGCCGGCTGGCCGGTCGTGGTGGTCGTGGCCGACGAGCTGGCGCGCATGTGGCAGGTGGCGCCGCCGCCCGCCGCGGCCTCGCCGACCGACCTGCAGGCGGCCGCCGCCATGCGCCATGCGGCGCTGTTCGGCGAAGCGCACGCCGGCTGGACGATTGCGGCCGACTGGCAGGCCACGCGGCCTTTCCTGGCCGCGGCGCTGCCCGCCGCGCTGCTGGGCGCCTTGCAGGGCTGGGCGCGCGAGGCGGGCTGCCACCTGGTCGAGATCGTGCCGCAGTTCGTCGCCGCGATGAACGGCTGGCGCAAGCTGCATCGGCCGGGCGCCTGGTTCGGCCTCGTGCACGGGCAGGTGCTGACCCTGGCCGCCTACGACGGCCCGCTGCTGGCCGCGCTGCGCAGCGCCGTGGTGCCGCCGGGCGCCGACCGCGACTGGCTGGAAAGCCACGTGGCGCGCGAAGCCTTGCGCGTCGGAGTGGGGCGGCCGGAACGGGTGCAGTTGTGCGGGACCGCGCCGCGCAGCTGGAACAGCCATGAAGGGCGCCTGAAATTCGCCTGCACGCTGCTCGAAGACGACGCGGCCGATGCGGCGCAGCCCCGCTCGGCGGCGGTGCGCCTGGCCTGTACCGGGAGCCCGGCATGAAGCGCGTCCACCTCGATTTCGCGGCGCCTGGCCTGCAGCGCAGCCTGTACCGCGCGCCGCACGCATGGGGGCCGCTGCTGGCCGGCCTGGCCGTGTGCGCGGTGGCGCTGTCGGCTGCACTGGACTACCGCGAGGCGGCCGAGGAAGTCGACGCCCAGCGCGCGGCGCTGCAGGCGCGCGCCGCCGCTCCGGTGGCGGCCACGCAGGCGGCGCAACTGGCGGCACGGCGCGCACCAAACGTCAGCGAAGCGCAGGCCGCTGCGACCAATGCCGCCATCATGCAGCTCAACCTGCCCTGGCGCGCGCTGCACGACGCCGTGCGCGGCGCAACGCCGGCCAGCGTCGCGCTGCTGGCGCTCGAACCCGATTCGCGCAAGCGCGTGCTGCGCATCAGCGCCGAAGCGAAGAACAGCGACGACATGCTCGCCTACGTGGAAGCCCTGGGGCGCGAGGAATCCTTCAGCGCCGTCACGCTGGTGCGCCATGAAGTGGTAGAGCAGGACCCGAACCGGCCGCTGCGCTTCCAGGTCGACGCCGGATGGGGGGCGCCATGAAGAACAGGAACCTGGCGACGAAGTTAAGCACAGCCTGGCTGCAGCTGCGCCTGGCGGCGCGCCGCGTCAGCCCGCTGACGCAGGCGGCCTTGCTCCTGTTCGCCGCCGGCTTCGGTACGCTGCTGTGGCTGGCGCCGGCGCGCGAAGGGCTGGAAGCGGAGCGCGAGCAGTTGCGCCGCGAGGCGGCAACGCCGCCGCCCGTCGTCGCCGCGCCGATTCCCGTCAGCAGCGCCGCCGAGCGCCTGGCGAGCTTCCACGCGGCGCTCGGCGCGCAACGCGACGTCGAGCCGGCCATGAAGACCCTGTTCCAGCTGGCGGCAAAGACCGGCCTGGTGCTGCGCCAGGGCGAGTACAAGCGCGGCCATGACCGCAACGCCGGGCTGTACACCTACCAGGTCAACCTGCCGGTCAAGGGCAGCTATGCCCAGGTCTGGCAGTTCGCCTTCGATGGTTTGCGCGCGCTTCCCTTCGCCTCGCTCGACGACGTCAGCTTCAAGCGCGACACCATCGGCGAAACGGCGGTCGAAGCGCGCCTGCGCCTGACCTTGTATCTCCAGGATGCGCCGGGTGCGCGGGGAGGGTTGCCATGAAGCCGCGCCATATCGCGATGGGCGTGGCGCTGGCCGTGTCCGCCGCCCTGGTGGCCTTCGGCGACCGGTCGCCCGAAGTCGAGGTGGCCGAGGCGGTCGAGCGTCCGGGCGCCGTGCCGGCCCCGGTCGCGCCGGCACGCAGCACGACGGCCGCGCCTTCGGCCGAACCCGACATCAAAGCCCTGGTGCCGCGCGAAACGCTGATCGGCGACGGCAAGGACCGCTTCGGGGCGGACGAGCATGCCCTGTTCGGCCGTCAGGACTGGACCCCGCCGCCACCGCCGCCGCCGAAGCCCGCGCCACCGCCGCCGCCGAGCGCGCCGCCGCTGCCGTTCACGTTCATCGGCAAGTCGCTCGAGGACGGCAAGTGGGAGGTCTACCTGGCGGTCGGCGACCGTACCCACATGGCGAGCGAAGGCGCCACTCTCGAAGGTTCCTGGCGCGTCGACCGCATCGCGCCGCCCATCATGACCCTGACTTACCTGCCGCTGAACCAGGTTCAGCAGCTAAACATTGGAGTATTCGAGTAATGGTTCGTTTCCGGAATCCTGGCCTGGCAAGCGCCCTGGCCGCCGTCGCGCTGCTCTCCGGCTGCACGGCGCAGCGCGCCTACCAAGAAGGCAATGCGCTGGTCGCGCAGGAGCAGGTGAGGGAGGGCCTGGTCAAGTACCGCGAGGCGGTCGCGGCGGACCCCGGCAACCCGCTGTACCGCGCGGCCCTGCTGCGCGCACGCGACGCCACGGCGACCCGCCTGATCGAGCAGGCCGAACGCGAACTGGCCGCCGGCCGCATCGACGCCGCGCGCGCGGCCTACCTCCAGGTGCTCGACGTCGACCCGGCCCACGAGCGCGGCCGCGCCGGCATGCGCCAGATAGAGGCGGCGCGCCGCCACGCCGCGCTGCTCGATGCGGCGCGCGCCGACATCGAGAAGAAGGAGCTCGACGCCGCCCGCCAGAAACTGGGCGCCATCCTGACCGAGCGCCCGGCGCACGAGGAGGCGCGCCTGCTGCTGGCCGAGATCGAGGACAAGGCCGCCGTGCCGGCCGGGGAGGCGACCCTGGCGGCCGCTTTCCGCAAGCCGATCAGCCTGGAATTCCGCGAAGCGCCGCTGCGCCAGGTCTTCGAGATCATCGCGCGCCACTCGGGCCTGAACTTCGTCTTCGACAAGGACGTGCGCTCGGACACGCGCACCTCGATCTTCCTGAAGAACAGCACGGTGGAAGCGGCGGTGCACTTCCTGCTGGTGACGAACCAGCTCGAGCGCCAGGTCATGGACGGCAACACGATCCTGATCTACCCGAACAGCGCGGCCAAGCTGAAGGAATACCAGGAGATGACGGTCAAGACCTTCTATCTCGCCAATGCCGACGCCAAGAGCATCGCCAACACCTTCAAGACCATCCTGAAATCGCGCGACGTGGTGGTCGACGAGAAGCTCAACCTGGTGATCCTGCGCGACAGCCCGGAAGCCATCAAGCTCGCGACCCAGCTCGTCGCCCTGCAGGACGTGCCGGAGCCGGAAGTCATGCTCGACGTCGAGGTGCTCGAGATCAAGCGTTCGCGCATCATGGACCTGGGCGTGAGCTGGCCGCAGAGCCTGGGCTTCGCGCCGCTGATCGGCGGCGACGGCGGCGCGATCACGATCGACGAGCTGCGCGGCATCAACAGCGGCCTGATCGGCGTGACCGGCGTGCGTGCCACCCTCAATGCGAACAAGCTCGATACCGATTCGAACACCCTGGCCAACCCGCGCATCCGCGTGCGCAACAAGGAAAAGGCGAAGGTCGTGATCGGCGACAAGGTGCCGAACATCACCACCACCGTCTCGCCGGGGGCAGGGGGCTTCGCTTCCGAGTCGGTCAATTACGTCGACGTCGGCCTGACGCTCAACGTGGAGCCGACCATTTACCTGAACAACGAGGTCGGCATCCGCATCTCGCTCGAAGTGAGCAACCTGATCGACACGATCCAGACCAATTCCGGCTCGGTCGCCTACCGCATCGGCACCCGCTCCGCGCAGACGATGCTGCAGCTGAAGGACGGCGAGAACCAGGTGCTGGCAGGCCTGATCAGCACCGAAGACCGCACCAGCGGCAGCAAGGTGCCCGGCGTGGGCAGCCTGCCCATCCTCGGCCGCCTGTTCGGCAGCACCCGCGACAGCAACGACAAGACCGAGATCGTGCTGTCGATCACGCCGCACCTGGTGCGCACGATCCAGCGCCCGGCGGCCGGGGCCTCCGAATTCGGCGCCGGCACCGAGGCCAGCTTCCGCCGCCGTCCGGATACGGCAGTGCGCCAGCCGACGGTCCAGCCGGGCGGTCAGCCAAACGGGCGTCCGGCGGCGATGCCGGTCCAGGGAACCCCGGGCGGCATGCCGGTCGCGCCGCCGCTCGGCCAGCCGGCCGTTTCGGGTATGGTGCCGCCGGTGAGCGGCATGCCGCTGTCGCAGCCGATCGGCACCACGCCGCCGCTCCCGTACACCCCGCCGGCGAACGCACCGAACGTGCCGCCTGCGCAGATGCCGTATGTGGTGCCGGCCCCGTCGCCGGCCGGTGCGCCGCCGGTGCCGGTGCCGCCACCGGCGCCCGCGCCGCCGGGCGCGCAGGTCACGCCGATCCCCGCGCCGACGACCACGCCGCTGCCGCCTGCGCGATGAGCCTGGTTGCATCGCCCGCCGCACGCGGCCGCAAGCGGGGGTTCACCCTGATCGAACTGCTGGTCACCCTCGCCATCCTGGCCCTGCTGGCGACCCTGGTGATCCCGGTCACGCAAACCGTGGTCCAGCGCAGGAGCGAAGGGGAATTGCGGCAGTCGCTGCGCGAGATCCGCGCCGGGATCGACGCGTACAAGCGGGCCAGCGACGAAGGCCGCATCCAGAAAACGGCGGGCGCCACTGGCTATCCGCCCCGGCTCGAACTGCTGGTCGAGGGCGTGCCCGACATGCGCAGCCCGACCAAGGCCAGGATCTTTTTCATGCGCCGCCTGCCGCGCGACCCCTTCCACACGGACGCGGATGCGACCGACGCCCAGACCTGGGGCAAGCGCAGCTACGCCAGCGAGGCAAACGAGCCGAAGGAGGGCGACGATGTCTACGACGTGTATTCGACGTCCGAGCGCATCGGCCTGAACGGCATTCCCTACAAACGGTGGTGACGCGATGACCTCGATGAAGTGCAAGCGTGGTTTCACGCTGATTGAGCTGCTGGTGGTGCTCGGCATCGTCGCGCTGCTCCTGACCCTGGCCGTGCCGCGTTTCTTCCCGAGCGTGGACAAGACCAGAGAGACCATCCTGCTTGAGAACCTGCGCAACACGCGTGCCGTGATCGACCAGTTTTATGCGGACACGGGGCGCTATCCCGATTCGCTGGAACAGCTGGTCGAGAAAAAATACCTGCCGCGCCTGCCGGTCGACCCGATCACCGAGAGCGACAGCAGCTGGGTCATCGTGCCGCCGGAAGAGGAGGGGACGCCGGGCGCGGTCTACAACATCCGCAGCGGCGCGCCCGGCAACGACCGCGCGGGCCGGCCCTACGCCGAATGGTAAGCAGGCGCGCCAGGCCGCCGGAGGCAGGCTTCACCTATGTCGGGCTGGTCGTGTTCGTGGCCATGCTCGGCCTGGTGGGCGCCGCCACCGTGAAGGTGGACGGCCTGCTGCGCCGCGCGGCGGCCGAACGCGAACTGCTGGAAATCGGGGCGGCCTTCAGCGAGGCCCTGCGCAGCTATGCCGCCGCCACGCCGCGCGGCTTTCCGACCGCGCCGCCGACCCTGCAGGACCTGCTGAAGGACCCGCGCTTTCCCGGCACGCGGCGCCACCTGCGCAAGATCTTCGTCGATCCGGTGACCGGCAAGGACGAGTGGGGCGTGCTCTACCAGGGCGACAAGGTGGGGGTGCTGGCCGTGTACAGCCTGTCCCAGGCCCAGCCCCTGAAGGTCGCGAACTTCGACGCGCGCTTCCAGAATTTCGAGAACAAGGAACACCTGTCGGAGTGGAAGTTCACGGCGCAGGGGCAGGGCCTGTCCGCCGCGCCCGCGGCGCGCTTGCCGGGACAGCCGCCGCCGCTGCCGGCGCCGGTGAAGCCGCCGCCCGGCACGATCGAGACGCCGCCTCCGCCGAACGCCCCCGCCGAGCCGGCCGAGCCGCCGGAACCGCCGGCGCAGCCCGAGCCCGAGCCCGCGCCGGAACCGCAACCCGAGGCGGAGCCCGATGCGAAGCCGGACCCCAGGCCCGAACCGGAGCCGGCCGAGCCGCCGGTCCCGCCGCCCGATCCGCCCGCCGCGGGCAGCGCACGGACTGTATCGGGCCGGTGATTACTTGGCGCGGCGCTTGAAGTCGCGCGGCCGGAAGCCCATCGCCATCAGCATGCCGAAATAGCTGGCGGCGCTGGCGACGATGATGGCAAGCAGGACGCCGGCGCGCAGGAAGGGCTGGGCGCGCAGCGCGATCCAGTCGAATTGCAGCTGGCCGAACCAGGCGACGGCCCCCATCACCGCCACGGCGACGAGCAGCTTGAAATAGAAGCCGGTCCAACCCGGCTGCGGCACGTAGATGTCGCGGCGGCGCAGACCGGAATACAGGAGGGCGGCGTTGACGCAGGCGCCGACGCCGATCGACAGCGCCAGGCCGGCGACGCCGAGCCCGAGTCCCCATACGAAGACGATGTTCAGCAGCTGCGTCACGACCAGCACGCCGAGCGCGATGCGCACCGGCGTGCGCACTTCCTGGCGCGCGAAGAAGGCCGGCGCCAGGGTCTTGACCAGGATGAAGCCCAGCAGGCCGGCGCTGTAGGCCATCAAGGGCATGGTCGAGGCGGCAACGTCGGCGCTGTCGAAGGCGCCGTAGTGGAACAGGGTCGCGATCATCGGCTCGGCCAGGGCCGCCATGCCGACCGCCGCCGGGATTGCCAGCAGGAAGGTCAGGCGCAGGCCCCAGTCCAGCAGGGAAGAGTATTCGCGGGTATCGCCCTCGGTGTTCGCCTTCGCCAGTCCGGGCAGCAGGATGGTGCCCAGGGCCACGCCGAGCAGGGCGGTCGGCAGTTCCATCAGGCGGTCGGCGTACTGCAGTGCCGTGACCGCACCGGCGGCGAGGCTGGCGGCGATGGTGGTGTTGATCAGCAGGCTGATCTGGGCCGCCGCCACGGCGAACACGGCCGGGCCCATCTTGCCGAGCATGCGGCGCACGCCGCTGTCGCGCAGGCCGACCAGCGGATTGAGCGACAGGCGCGGCAGCATGCCGAGCTTGAGCAGCGGCGGGAGCTGGAGCGCCACCTGCAGCACGCCGCCGATGCAGACGCCGACGGCCATCGCATAGATCGGCTGCTCGAAGTAATCGGCCAGCACGAGGGCGGCGAAGATGAAGGACAGGTTCAGCAGCACTGGGGTAAAGGCCGGAATCTTGAACTGGCGCCAGGTATTGAGCACGCCGCTGGCCAGCGCGACGAAGGCCATGCAGGCGATGTAGGGGAACATCATCCGCGTCATGACGACGGCGGCGTCGAAGGCGGCCGGCTCGCGCTGCAGCCCGCCGCCGATCCAGTAGATCAGGACCGGCGCGGCGAGGATGCCGGCGATGCTGGTCAGCATGGTGGCCCAGATCAGCACCGTTGCCACGTGGTCGACCAGGGTCTTGGTGGCTTCCTGGCCGTGCTTGGTCTTGTACTCGGTGAGGATGGGTACGAAGGCCTGCGAGAACGCGCCTTCGGCAAACAGGCGGCGCAGCAGATTCGGCAGGCGGAAGGCGATGTTGAAGGCGTCGGTGAAATTCGAGGCGCCGAAGGCGGCGGCGAAGAGGCTTTCGCGCAGCAGGCCGGTGACGCGCGACACCATGGTCATGCTGGAGATGGCAGCGAGGGTTCTGAGCAGATTCATGGGGCGAGATTATAGCTGTGCAACACTTCGCACGGCGTGTCTCCGCCACCAAATAATCAATAATGAATTGCCGGTAAAGGAATCCTTCGCTATAATCGTGGGCTGTACTGAATTCTGTTAGCAGACACAATGTTTTGGCAGGCACTGGAATGGGCCAGTTTGACTCGCTAATGTTTGCAAACGCAACTTGACCCCGATTTAGGAAATTCCATGGCAAATACCGCACAAGCGCGCAAACGCGCTCGTCAAGCAGTTAAGCAAAACGCACACAACAGCGCTCAGCGTTCGACCCTGCGTACCGCAATCAAGGCCGTTCGCAAGGCCATCCAGGCTGGCGACAAAGCCGCTGCAACCAGCATCTTCCAGTCGTCGGTTTCGACCATCGACAGCATTGCTGACAAGAAGATCATCCACAAGAACAAGGCCGCTCGCCACAAGAGCCGCCTGGCTGCTGCCCTGAAAGCCCTGTCGGCCTAATAGACCGGTTGGCGCGCGGCGACCCGCCGCGCTGGCAGTACAGTGGAAGAAACCCGCCCGACTTCGGTCCTGGCGGGTTTTTCTGTTTGCGGCGTGTTGTTGGCACGGTTGACTGGTCGAATCGCAGCTTCTTTGCGCGACCGCTGAGACCGCGTGGGCACGAGTGCCCACCCTACAACCGATCAACCGCCCCGGGCCGAGGTCCAGGCCAGGCAGCCGGCTGCCAGCATCGAATTGCTGACCAGGAAGGCGCCGTGGCCGTAGAGTAAATCCGTCTTCGATTTGTCCCGCACGTCGAGCGCCCACACGTCGCCGCTGGGCGCCGACCACAGGATGCGGCCGTCGACCGCGTCGATGCCGGCGAACACCTGCGCGGGCGTCGTGCCCGGCTTGAAGAACACCATCACGGTGTCGACGTTCGGCGGCGGCAGCGCCGCCACCGGCCCGCCCACGGTCACGGCCAGTACCAGCGCAGCAACGCCGCTGCGCCCGCCCAGCGGCCCCTCGCGCCGGCGCAGCCACCAGCCGAGCGCCACGAAACCCACGCCGAACACGAAGAACCACAGCAAGTCCCAGAACAGCACGTTCTCGCTGTCGAGCCGGATGCGGTGGATCCCGAGGATCCAGTGCGACAGCACGCCGTCGAGGATATGCCAGACGCCGAAGCCGCCCAGTGCATTGGCCAGCAGCAGACGCTCGCCGCCAGGGGTGGCGAAACCGGCGCGCGCGCGCCACAGTTTCCAGAGGCCGGCAAAGGCGACCACGTACATCAGCAGGTGGAACAGGCCGTCGGCCAGGATCTGCACGCGGATGTCCTGGAAGGGCGGCCGCGTCACCAGCGACAGCAGGTGGTGCCATTGCAGGATCTGGTGCAGCAGGATGCCGTCGAAAAAGCCGCCCAGCCCGAAGCCGAGCAGGTAGCCGGCCCAGCCCAGGGCGCGCTGCGAGGATATGGCGAAAGCATCGGATTGGCGTACGCCAGTCATGGTCTCTCCTGTCGGTTGCACGCGGCCCCGGGAAGGGAGGGGCGGCCGTGCGCCCATCCTAGCCTGTTCGGCCGCCGCGTGCGTCGTGTGGAGCCAGCCGTGCGCGCCCCTGCGGCCGCCTTCCCCTCGTTAAAGCTGTAGCGCACAGTAAAATACTGGTGCATAATGTGAAACGCCCGTCTTATGTCTTATAGAAGACTTCGACGCAGGCAGGTCGCCCTGGCCCGCCAGGCAGCCGGTTGCGAAGCCGTCGGCGCTCCCTTCCGGAGCCCGGCTCGCCGTCCGTCGTGCCGAGCGGAAAACGACCTGCACGATCTGTCCATCGCGCCGCGAAGCGGGGTAACATGATCGCTGCCGCGAGCGAAGACAGGCGTCACGTTTGAGTTATACGTTATACACATCGATCGCGAACAACCCGCGAGAACCGAGGAAAAAGCGCATGAGCAGTGATCCGACCATCATCTACACCCTGACCGACGAGGCGCCGCTGCTGGCGACCCACGCCTTCCTGCCAGTCGTCAGCACTTTCACCAAGCCGGCCGGCATCAAGGTCGAGCAGGCCGACATTTCGGTCGCGGCCCGTATCCTGGCGGCCTTTCCGGAAAACCTGACGCCGGAGCAGCGCGTGCCCGACGTCCTGGCCGAACTGGGCAAGAAGACGCTCGAGCCGGACGCGAACATCATCAAGCTGCCGAACATCAGCGCCTCGGTCGGCCAGCTGGTCGCCGCGATCAAGGAACTGCAGGGCAAGGGCTACAACCTGCCCGACTACCCGGCCGATCCGAAGACCGACGAAGAAAAGCAGATCAAGGCCCGCTACGGCAAGTGCATCGGCTCCGCCGTGAACCCGGTCCTGCGTGAAGGCAACTCGGACCGCCGCGCACCGCGCGCCGTCAAGGAATACGCACGCAAGAACCCGCACTCGATGGCCGAATGGTCGCCTGCCTCGCGCACCCACGTGTCGCACATGACCGGCGGCGACTTCTACCACGGCGAAAAGTCGATGACCCTCGACCGCGCCCGTGAAGTGCGCATGGAACTGGTCACCAGGAGCGGCCAGACGGTCGTCCTGAAGCCGAAGGTCGCGCTGCAGGAAGGCGAGATCATCGATTCGATGTTCATGAGCCGCAAGGCCCTGCTGGCCTTCTACGAGAAGCAGATCGAAGACGCGCGCGAAACCGGCGTCCTGTTCTCGCTGCACGTCAAGGCGACGATGATGAAGGTCTCGCACCCGATCGTCTTCGGCCACTGCGTGCGCATGTTCTACAAGGAAGCGTTCGAGAAGCACGGCGCGCTGTTCGACAGCCTCGGCATCAACGTCAACAACGGCATGGCCGACCTGTACAACAAGATCGCCGACCTGCCGGCCTCGCAGCGCGAAGAAATCGAGCGCGACCTGCACGCCTGCCAGGAACACCGCCCGGCGCTGGCCATGGTCGACTCGAGCAAGGGCATCACCAACTTCCATTCGCCGAACGACGTCATCGTCGACGCGTCGATGCCTGCGATGATCCGCGCCGGCGGCAAGATGTACGACGCCAACGGCCGCCTGAAGGAAGTCAAGGCAGTCATCCCTGAATCGACCTTCGCCCGTATCTACCAGGAGATCATCAACTTCTGCAAATGGCATGGCGCCTTCGATCCGCGCACCATGGGCACGGTGCCGAACGTGGGCCTGATGGCCCAGCAGGCCGAGGAATACGGTTCGCACGACAAGACCTTCGAAATCCAGGAAGACGGCGTGGCCAACATCACCGACATCGCCACCGGCGAAGTGCTGATGAGCCAGAACGTCGAGACGGGCGACATCTGGCGCATGTGCCAGACCAAGGACGCGCCGATCCGCGACTGGGTCAAGCTGGCCGTGACGCGCGCCCGCAACTCGGGCATGCCGGCCGTGTTCTGGCTCGACCCGTACCGTCCGCACGAGAACGAGCTGATCAAGAAGGTCCGCACCTACCTGAAGGACCACGACACGAGCGGCCTGGACATCCAGATCATGTCGCAGGTGCGCGCGATGCGTTACACCCTGGAGCGCGTCAAGCGCGGCCTGGACACCATCTCGGTCACCGGCAACATCCTGCGCGACTACCTGACCGACCTGTTCCCGATCCTGGAACTGGGCACCAGCGCCAAGATGCTGTCGATCGTCCCGCTGATGGCCGGCGGCGGCATGTACGAAACCGGCGCCGGCGGCTCGGCTCCGAAGCACGTGCAGCAGCTGGTCGAAGAGAACCACCTGCGCTGGGACTCGCTGGGCGAATTCCTGGCCCTGGCCGTGTCGCTGGAAGACCTCGGCATCAAGACCGGCAACGCGAAGGCGAAAGTGCTGGCCAGGACGCTCGACGCGGCCACCGGCAAGCTGCTGGACAACCGCAAGTCGCCTTCGCCGAAGACCGGCGAGCTCGACAACCGCGGCAGCCAGTTCTACCTGTCGCTGTACTGGGCCCAGGAACTGGCCGCGCAAACCGACGACGCCGACCTGGCCGCCGCCTTTGCACCGCTGGCGAAAACCCTGGCCGAGAACGAGTCGAAGATCGTGGCCGAGCTGCTGCAAGTGCAGGGCAAGCCGGTCGACATCGGCGGCTACTACAAGGCCGATGACGCCAAGGTGAAGGCCGTGATGCGTCCGAGCGCGACCTTCAACCAGGCGCTGGAGACGGTTGCTTAAGCTCCCTGGTTGCTGAATGAGAAAAACCCGCCGGGCTTGCGCCCGGCGGGTTTTTTTTCGTAGGGTGGACGGGTCTCCCGTCCACCCTACAGCGTCAACCCCGCAACGCTCCCACCGGCACCTCGATGAACTCCCCTGGCATCAAAGGATGCGTCGCCAGCGAAAATGGCCCGATACTGCTGCGCACCAGGCGCAGGGTCGGCAGGCCGACCGCCGCCGTCATGCGCCGCACCTGCCGGTTCTTGCCTTCCTCGAGCGTGATCGCGATCCAGCTGGTCGGCTTGTCTGCGCGCGCACGGATCGGCGGGTTGCGCGGCCACAGCCATTCCGGCTCGGCGATGCGCACCGCGCGGCACGGTTTGGTAACGAAATCGCCCAGATCGAGCGGTGCCTGCAGGCGCGCCAACGCCGCCGCATCCGCCACCCCGTCCACCTGCACCAGGTAGGTCTTGGCTTCCTTGTGGTCAGGGTGCGCGATCTTGTGCTGCAGCTTGCCGTCGTCGGTCAGCAGCATCAGGCCTTCGCTGTCGGCGTCGAGCCGGCCGGCGGGGTAGATGCCGGGGATGTCGAGATAGTCGGCCAGCGACTCGCGGCCTTCCTGCGGCGAGAACTGGCACAGGACCTGGAAGGGTTTATTGAAGAGAATGAGGGGCATGGAAGCGGTCTGGATCGAATAGGGCGCGGCGCGGGCATATGCCGGGCGCTTAGGCGTGGCGCGGGCAAACTTACTGGTGCATAATGCAAGACACCATTATGCTGTCTTATACAAGACTCGCAGCACCGCCATTGTAATGTAGATCGCAGACCCTGCCGGCCGTGCTTGATGCGCCGGCGGCGCGACCACCTGGGAGAAGACGATGTACCAGCATATCGAAGTGCCCGCCGACGGCCAGAAAATCACCGTCGGCGCCGATTTTTCGCTCAACGTTCCCGATACGCCGATCATTCCCTACATCGAAGGCGACGGCACCGGCATGGACATCACCCCGGTCATGATCAAGGTCGTCGATGCCGCCGTGGCCAAGGCCTATGGCGGCCGCCGCAAGATCAGCTGGATGGAAATCTATGCCGGCGAAAAGTCGACCGGCGTGTACGGCCCGGACGTCTGGCTGCCCACGGAAACGCTGGATGTGCTGAAGGATTACGTGGTCTCGATCAAGGGCCCTCTGACCACGCCGGTCGGCGGCGGCATCCGCTCGCTCAACGTCGCGCTGCGCCAGGAACTCGACCTGTATGTCTGCCTGCGCCCGGTGCGTTATTTCGCCGGCGTACCTTCGCCGCTGAAGCAGCCCGAGAAGACCGACATGGTCATCTTCCGCGAAAACTCGGAAGACATCTACGCCGGCATCGAATGGGCCGAAGGCTCGGAGGGCGTGAAGAAGGTCATCGAATTCCTCACGAAAGAGATGGGCGTCAGGAAGATCCGTTTCCCGGAAAGCTCGGGCCTGGGCATCAAGCCGGTCTCGCGCGAAGGCACCGAGCGCCTGGTGCGCAAGGCGATCCAGTACGCGATCGACAACGACAAGCCTTCGGTGACCATCGTCCACAAGGGCAACATCATGAAGTACACCGAAGGCGGCTTCCGCGACTGGGGCTATGCCCTGGCGCAGCGCGAATTCGGCGCCGAGCTGATCGACGGCGGCCCATGGTGCCGCTTCAAGAACCCGAAGACCGGGCGCGACATCATCGTCAAGGATTCGATCGCCGACGCTTTCCTGCAGCAGATCCTGCTGCGGCCGGCCGAGTACAGCGTGATCGCCACCCTCAACCTGAACGGCGACTATATCTCGGACGCACTGGCGGCCCAGGTCGGCGGCATCGGCATCGCGCCGGGCGCGAACATGTCCGACTCGGTGGCCATGTTCGAAGCGACCCACGGCACCGCGCCGAAGTATGCGGGCAAGGACTACGTGAACCCGGGGTCGCTGATCCTGTCGGCCGAGATGATGCTGCGCCACATGGGCTGGGTCGAGGCGGCCAACCTGATCATCAGTTCGATGGAAAAGGCGATCCAGTCCAAGCGCGTCACCTACGATTTCGCGCGCCTGATGGAAGGCGCGACCCAGGTCTCGTGCTCGGGCTTTGGCGAGGTGATGATCGAACAGATGTAAAGAACAGACGCATTGCTCCATGCAGTTCATCTGGAGAAGCCCCACCGCGCGAGCGGAACGGGGCTTTTTCTTTGGCTGTGGTACGGTGTGCTTGTGGCGCCTGGGGAGGCGCGTCCGTCGCGCAGTGGCGGAGGAGGGCACGTGCGCCGGGCGAAAAAAAACCCCGCGGTTGGCGGGGTTTCTCGCTTCCCAGGGGAAATTACATGCCCTGGATGTTGGAAGCTTGCTTGCCTTTAGGGCCTTGCGTGACTTCGAATTGGACTTTCTGACCTTCTTTGAGGGTCTTAAAACCGTTCATGTTGATTGCGGAGAAGTGCGCGAACAGATCCTCACCGCCGTCATCTGGAGTGATGAAGCCAAAGCCTTTGGAATCATTGAACCACTTAACAGTACCAGTTGCCATAAAAGAACTTTCAAATATAAACAAATCACACGAGCCATAAAAGCAAGAAGCTTCTTGCCCCCTCCTCAGCCTGCTCACTTCTTATCAACAAGTACATAAGTACATGTCAATGTTTCCATTGTTGATGCACTAAACTTGTAAGTCAAGCCCTTTGATGCGTCTGTTGTTAATTTTTTCATACCATGTGCATAGCGTCGGCAAAGCCCGCGCTAACCCGGCCCTTGATTTCCGCAATCGGGACGCCATCTGCGCTTTCACTGGAAAACAAGTAAGATAAAGGCGAATCGAAGTGAGCTGATCGAAGTGATCTGTTGAAGTGATCTGATATTTACGCTTTGCATCATCCTTGAACGCTTTAGAATACGCCCATGGCAACCAAGCACGATACCGAACAGCTGCTGGAGCGGCAAGTCGTAAAACCACCGCCGCTGTATCAGGTGGCTTTATTGAATGACGATTACACTCCGATGGAGTTTGTAGTGGCGGTCATACAGGAGTACTTCAACAAGGATCGCGAAACGGCGACGCAGATCATGCTTTCCGTGCACCGTCATGGTAAAGGAGTGTGCGGGGTGTTTTCCAAAGATATAGCGTGTACCAAAGTGGAGTTTGTCTTAACGCATGCGCGCAAGGCGGGGCATCCCCTGCAGTGCGTGATGGAGGAAGTATGATTGCGCAGGAACTTGAAGTATCCCTACATATGGCCTTTGTCGAAGCTCGACAGGCACGGCACGAGTTCATTACCGTGGAGCACCTGCTGCTTGCGCTCCTCGACAATCCCTCGGCCGCTGAAGTCCTGCGTGCGTGCGCGGTCAACATCGACGACCTGCGCAAGACCCTGACCAATTTCATCGGTGACAACACCCCGACCGTGCCGGGCACGGGCGAGGTCGACACCCAGCCGACGCTCGGCTTCCAGCGCGTGATCCAGCGCGCGATCATGCACGTGCAGTCGGCTTCGAACGGCAAGAAGGAAGTGACTGGCGCAAATGTGCTCGTCGCCATCTTCGGCGAGAAGGACTCGCACGCTGTTTACTACCTGCACCAGCAGGGCGTGACCCGCCTCGACGTGGTCAACTTCATCTCGCACGGCGTACGCAAGGACCAGCAGATCGACAGCCAGAAGGCGTCGGAAGGCGTGGAAGAGGCGCAGGTCGAAGGCGCGACGAAGGAAAGCCCGCTCGACCAGTTCACGCAGAACCTGAACAAGGCTGCCGCCGACGGCAAGATCGATCCGCTGATCGGTCGCGAAGAGGAAGTCGATCGCGTGATCCAGATCCTGTGCCGCCGCCGCAAGAACAACCCGCTGCTGGTCGGCGAAGCCGGTGTCGGCAAGACCGCGATCGCGGAAGGCCTGGCATGGCGCATCGTCCAGGAAGACGTGCCCGAGATCCTGCAGAACGCCGTCGTGTTCTCGCTCGACATGGGCGCGCTGCTGGCCGGCACCAAGTACCGCGGCGATTTCGAGCAGCGCCTGAAGGCCGTCCTCAAGCAACTGAAGGACACCCCGAACGGCATCCTGTTCATCGACGAGATCCACACGATCATCGGCGCCGGCTCGGCTTCGGGCGGCACGCTCGACGCTTCGAACCTGCTGAAGCCGGCCCTGGCGAACGGCCAGCTCAAGTGCATCGGCGCGACCACGTTCACGGAATTCCGCGGCGTGTTCGAGAAGGACCATGCATTGAGCCGCCGCTTCCAGAAGGTCGATGTCAACGAGCCGTCGGTCGAGCAGACCGTGCAGATCCTGCGTGGCCTGAAATCGCGCTTCGAAGAGCACCACGGCGTGAAATACTCGTCGTCGGCGCTGTCGACCGCGGCCGAGCTCGCCGCACGCTTCATCAACGACCGTCACCTGCCCGACAAGGCGATCGACGTCATCGACGAAGCGGGCGCGGCCCAGCGCATCCTGCCGAAGTCGAAGCAGAAGAAGACCATCGGCAAGACCGAGATCGAGGAAATCATCGCCAAGATCGCGCGTATCCCACCGCAAACGGTCAACCAGGACGACCGCAGCAAGCTGCAGACGATCGACCGCGACCTGCGCAACGTCGTCTTCGGCCAGGATCCTGCGATCGACGCGCTGGCGTCCGCCATCAAGATGGCGCGCGCGGGCCTGGGCAAGCAGGACAAGCCGATCGGCTCCTTCCTGTTCTCCGGTCCTACCGGCGTCGGCAAGACCGAGGTGGCCAAGCAGCTGGCCTTCATCCTCGGCATCGAGCTGATCCGCTTCGACATGTCGGAGTACATGGAGCGCCACGCCGTGTCGCGCCTGATCGGTGCGCCGCCGGGCTACGTCGGCTTCGACCAGGGCGGCCTGCTGACCGAGGCCATCACCAAGAAGCCGCACGCGGTGCTGCTGCTGGACGAGATTGAAAAAGCCCACCCGGACATTTTCAACATCCTGCTGCAGGTGATGGATCACGGCACGCTGACCGACAACAACGGACGCAAGGCCGACTTCCGCAACGTGATCATCATCATGACCACGAACGCGGGCGCCGAGAGCCTGACCAAGCGTTCGGTGGGCTTCGTGGATTCGAAGGCGGCCGGCGACGAGATGGCCGACATCAAGCGCATGTTCACGCCGGAGTTCCGCAACCGCCTGGACGCGATCATCAGCTTCCGTGCGCTGGACGAGGAAATCATCCTGCGCGTCGTGGACAAGTTCCTGATGCAGCTGGAAGAGCAGCTGCACGAGAAGAAGGTGGAAGCCATCTTCACCGAGAAGCTGCGCAAGTTTCTCGGCGCCAAGGGCTTCGATCCGCAGATGGGGGCACGTCCGATGTCGCGCCTGATCCAGGACATGATCCGCAAGGCGCTGGCCGACGAGCTGCTGTTCGGCCGCCTGGTCAACGGCGGTCGCGTCACGGTCGACATGAACGAGAAGGACGACGTCACGCTCGAGTTCCCGGAAGGCGACGCCCTGCCGCCACCGGCCCCGGCCGAGACGGTCGAGATCGAGTAAGGCTCGACACTCCGCAAAAAACCGCGCCCCGTGCGCGGTTTTTTTTCGCGTGACCGGACTCGAATGCAGCTGTAGGGTGGACGGCTTTACCCATCGCTTTGAGTGCCCCGCCGCGTGTGCGCCGTCCACGCGTCCAACCAGCGTATGCTCAGCCGCGCCATACGGGCAGAGGTAGCGTTGCGTACGCATCTACGCCGGTTGGCGATGGCGCCATGTCTTTTTTTGCATGTATGCACGCCAACACCGCCTTGCGCTATGGCAAACTCATGTTCCCTAGCAAACTTTGCCTCTGAACATGAACGTGTCCCGCACCATCCTCGCGCTGTCGCTGGCCCTGATCGGCCAGCACGCCACCGCCGCCGATCCTTATTTCCGTTTCCCCGCCGTGCGCGGCGACACGATCGTGTTTACCGCCGAGGGCGACCTCTGGCGTACCAGCACCGCCGGCGGCAAGGCCACGCGCCTGACCACCCACCCCAGCGCCGAGACCCATGCCGCGATCTCGCACGACGGCAAGTTCGTCGCCTTTGCCGCCTCGTACGAAGGCGCCCAGGAAGCCTACGTGATGCCGATCGAGGGCGGACTGCCGCGCCGGATCACCTTTGAGAATGGCGGCGTCACCGTGCTCGGCTGGACGGCCCAGGGCGAGGTGCTGGTCAGTACCGAAAACTCGACCGGCCCTTCGAAACACCGCGTCGTCGCAGCGCTCGACCCGTTCAAGCTGGCGCGCCGCGTGCTGCCGCTGGCCGATGCCAACGATGCCGTGCTCGACGATGCCGGCCGCACCGTCTACTTCACGCGCATGGGCCTGTCGATGACCAACGACAACGTGAAGTCCTACCGCGGCGGCGCCCACGCCCAGCTGTGGCGCTTCGACCTGGCGTCGAAAGGGGAGGCCCAGCCGCTGTTCAAGGCCGACCAGGCCAACAACCGCCGCGCCATGTGGTGGCAGGGCCGCCTGTACTTCGTCAGCGATGCCGGCGGCGCCGACAACCTCTGGACTTCGAACCCGGACGGCAGCGACCGCCGCCAGCTGACCCAGCACAAGGAATGGGACGTGCGCACGGCCTCGCTCGGCGACGGCCGCATCGCCTACCAGCTGGGCGCCGACCTGCGCGTGTTCGACATCGCCAGCGGCCAGGACACGCGCCTGAACGCCAGCCTGGTGTCGGACTTCGACCAGCAGCGCGTGCGCCGCGTGAAGTCGCCGCTCGATGCGCTGACCGGGATCGAGGTCGCCAACAAGGCCGAGCGCATCGTGCTGACCGCGCGCGGGCGCGTGACGATTGCGGGCACCGGCAACTACCGCCGCGTCGAGATCGCCGTGCCCGAGGGCGCGCGCGCCCGCGGCGCCGTGTTCAGCCACGACGACAAATGGGTCTACGCGATCGTCGACACCAGCGGCGAGAACGAGATCTGGCGCTACGCGGCCGACGGCTCCGGCCACGGCGAGCGCCTGACGACGGACGGCGCCAGCCACCGTAACAGCCTCTACCCGTCCCCGGACGGCCGGTGGCTGGCCCACACCGACAAGAAGGGCCGCACCTGGCTGCTCGACCTGCTTGCCAAGACCAACGTCATCATCGACGATGCAGGCCTGGTCGGCCTCGATCGTTCGGACCAGGTGGTCTGGTCGCCCGACAGCCGCAACCTGGCGTTTGTCCGCGCCGGCAGCAGCGAGCGGCGCGACCAGATCGGCATGTTCAACCTGACGTCCAAGGCGCTCAGTTTCGTCACGACCGACCGCTACGAGGCGACTTCGCCTGCCTTCTCCCCGGACGGCAAATGGCTGTACTTCCTGTCCTCGCGCCACTTCAACCTGGGTAACGCCTCGGTCTGGGGCGACCGCAACATGGGGCCGGTGTTCGACAAGCGTGTCGGCGTCTTCGCACTTGCGCTGCAACCTGACAGCCGCTTCCCCTTCAAGCCCGAGGACGAGCTGACCCGGCCGGAAGAAAAGTCGCCCGAAGCGGCGGCCAAGGCGGCCGTGAAGTCGCCCGGCGCGGACGAGAAAGACGGCGATAAGAGCGCCGCGGTCGCGGCGGCCACGGCAGCGGCGGCAGCCAACAAGAGCGATGCAGACAAGCCCAAGCAGCCCACGCCCGGCATCATCTACGCCGGCCTGCGCGAGCGCCTGTACGAAGTGCCGGTCGCGCCGGGCAACTACCGCGCGCTGGCCGTCGACGACAAGCGTCTCTACCTGCTCGACGCCGACGACGAACCGGGCAAGGCCACGCTCAAGACGCTCGCCATTTCGCGCAGCGCGCCCAAGCCCGAGACGTTTGTCGCCGGCGTACGCGAATTCGGTCTCTCCGGCGACCGCAAGCACGTCTATTACCGCACCTCGGCCAAGGGCGCGCCGGGCGACATGATCATCGTCGACGCCGCCGCCAAGGCGCCGGCCGACCTGTCGAAGGCCAAGGTCAAGATCGACGACTGGGCGGTGACCTCGAACCCGCGCATGGAATGGAAGCAGATGTTCAACGACGCGTGGCGCATGCACCGCGACTTCCTGTACGACGCGAAGATGCGCGGCGTCGACTGGAACGCCGTGCGCACGCGCTACGCGCCGCTGGTCGAGCGCGTGACCGACCGCGCCGAGCTGGACGACGTGCTGGGCATGATGATCGGCGAAGTCGGCGCGCTGCACTCGCAGATCCGTCCGGGCGACGTGCGCCGCGCCGCCGCCGAAGGCGTGCCGGCCAGCCTCGGCGCGGTGCTCACCCGCACGGCGGAGGGCTACCGCGTCGACCGCGTCTACCGCAGCGAGCCCGAGCTGCCGTCCGAAGCGGGCCCGCTGTCCGCGCCCGACGTCAACGTCAGGGAAGGCGACATCATCACCGCCGTCAACGGCAAGTCGCTGCGTGAAGCGCGCGACATCGCCGACCTGCTGCTCGATACCGCCGGCAAGCAGGTGCTGCTGCACGTGAAGGCCGCCGACGCCAAACCGGGCAGCAAGCCGCGCGCGGTCATCGTCACCCCGGCCACGATGGCGACCCACGCCAGCCTGCGCTACGCCGACTGGGAACAGGGCAGGGCGCAGCAGGTCGACACCGCCTCCAGGGGCAAGATCGGCTACCTGCACCTGCGGGCGATGGTGGCGCGCGACATCAACGCCTTCGCGCGCGACTTCTACGCCAACATCAACAAGGAAGGCCTGATCATCGACGTGCGCCGCAATAACGGCGGCAACATCGACAGCTGGATCATCGAAAAGCTGCTGCGCCGTCCATGGGCCTTCTGGGCCTCGAACGGCCGCCAGCCCTACCCGAACATGCAGAATTCCTTCCGCGGCCACCTGGTGGTGCTGATGGACGAGCTGACCTATTCGGACGGCGAGACCTTCGCGGCCGGCATCAAGGCCCTGAAACTCGGCCCGCTGGTGGGCAAGCGCACGGCCGGCGCCGGCGTCTGGCTGAGCGACGGCAACGGCCTGGCGGACAACGGCATGGCGCGCGTCGCCGAGAACGGCCAGTTCTCGAGCGACGGCGAGTGGCTGATCGAAGGCGTGGGCGTGGCGCCCGACGTCGAGGTCGACAACCTGCCGCACGAGACTTTCAATGGCCGCGACCGCCAGCTGGAAGTGGCGCTCGAACTGCTCGAGAAGAAGCTGAAGGAGCAGCCGGTGAAGCAGTGGAAGCCGGCCGACATTCCGGCCCTGAAGCGCTGAGCCAGCCAGGCTTCATGAAGACGCGCTCTCGACCGGGCGCGTTTTTTTACGCCCATCTATTCCCACATCGCAATAAATCTTGCCTCTTCATGAAGCTGTCATAAACACATCCTAGACTGCGGGGATTGCCACTTTCCCTTCCTCCGCAATGCGCCTCGCACAGCTCCACACCGGCACCAAAATCCTCGGTTCCTTCTGCCTCGTTTCCCTGCTCATCGTGATCATCACCGGGGTCGCGCTGTGGCGCATGCAGGCGGCCGACCGGATCGCCTCCGACCTCGTCAACGACAAGCTGGCCAAGCAGCAGCTCACTTCGGACCTGCTCGGCGTGGCCCAGTTGAACGGCCTGCGCATCATGTCGATCGCGCGCAGCGACAGCATCGAGCTGGCCGACCTGTACAAGGCCCAGCTGCAGCAGGGCGAGCGCCGTGCGGCCGGGATCGAAGCCGCGATTCACGCCTTGCCGTCCTCGCCCGCCGAACAAACCCTGCTGGAGGCAACGCTGCGCCACAAGACGGCGCTGGCCGCGGTGGCGAAGGTCGTCTTCGAGGCCAAGGACATCGGCCGCATCCAGGAGGTCGACCGCCTGCTCGGCGCCGAGCTCGAGCCGGCCTTTGCCCGCTATGCCGCCAGCCTCGACGCGCTGCTCGACTACCACACGCGCCAGGCCCACGCGCTGGTCGGCGCGTCGGCCAGCGCGTCCAGTTTCAGCCGCACCGTGCTGCTGGTGCTGGGCGCGACGGCGCTCGTCACCGGCGGCCTGCTCGGCTGGATGCTGACCCGGAACATCGTCGGCCCGCTGCAGCAGGCCGTGGCGCTGGCCGAGCAGGTCGCGCGCGGCGACCTGCGCCCGGTCATCGAGCACAAGCGCGCGGACGAAATCGGCCGCCTGTTCGATGCCCTGAACGCCATGACGAGCGGCGTGTCGGCCACGGTCTCGCGGGTGCTGAGCGGCGCCCGGGCGATCGACAGCGCCTCGACCGGCATTGCCGACGGCAACATCGAGCTGACCGGGCGCACCGAGCGCCAGGCCGGCGCCCTGAAGCAGACCGCCGCCGCCATGCACGACCTGACCGGCGCGATCGCCCGCAACAACGCCAGCGCCCAGCGCGCCAACGCCCTGGCGCAGGATGCCTCCCGGGTCGCCGCCGAAGGCGCCCGTGCGGTCGAGCAGGTCGTGGCGCGCATGGACGCGCTCAAGGGCTCGGCCGAGAAGATCGTCAACATCACCGGCATGATCGACAGCATCGCCTTCCAGACCAACATCCTCGCGCTGAACGCGGCGGTGGAGGCGGCGCGGGCCGGCGCCGAAGGACGCGGCTTCGCGGTGGTGGCGGCCGAGGTGCGCAGCCTGGCCCAGCATTCGGCGGCGGCGGCCAAGGAAATCAAGGGACTGATCGGCGCCTCGGCCGGCGAGATCGAAGCGGGCACCGGCATCGCCAGCGCAGCCGGCGCGACCATGCGCGCGGTGCTGCACCACGTGCAGGAAGTGGCGCAGCTGCTGGCGGCGATCGATGCCGACAGTTCGGGACAGGCGAGCGGCGTGGCCGAAGTCGGGCGGGCGATTGCCGACATCGACCTGGCGACGCGGCAGAATGCGGCGATGGTGGAAGAAGCTGCTGCTGCTGCGGAGGCGATGCGGAGCCAGGCGGCGGAGTTGTCGCAGCTGGTGGGGACGTTCAAGGTGAAAACGCAGGGCAGGGAGCTGGCCCTGGCCTGATGCACAGGTTCCAAACGCGTGGAGTCAGGAGGCTCGGCGCCCCCCTCACACCCTACATCTGGCGCGATGCGTAGGGTGGGGTCCCGACCCCACGCGTTACAACGCCCGCAGAACCGCGATCAAATCGCCGCCAACGCCCTCCGCAAATCCGCCCGCTGGTCTTCCAAGTGCTCGATCCCCACCGACAGCCGGATCAGGCTATCGCTGATCCCCAGCTCCGCCCGCTGCGCAGGCGGAATCGTCGCGTGCGTCATCAGCGCCGGATGCTCGATCAGGCTTTCGACCCCGCCCAGGCTCTCGGCCAGCGTGAACACCTTGCACGCTTCCAGGAAGCGGCGCGCCCCAGTCAGGTCGGCGTCCAGCTCGATCGAGATGATGCCGCCATAGCCGTTCATCTGGCGCCGCGCCAGCGCGTGCTGGGGATGCGATTCCAGGCCCGGATAAAACACCTTGCGTACCTTCGGTTCCTGCTCGAGCCACCCGGCCAGCGCCAGCGCATTGGCGCTGCTGCGCTCGACGCGCAGGGCCAGGGTCTTGATACCGCGCAGCACCAGGAAGCTGTCGAAGGGCCCCTGGATCGCCCCGACGGCATTCTGGATGAAGCCCAGCCCTTCGCGCAGGTCGCGGTGGTGGGCGGCGCTGCCGACCACCGCGACCCCTCCTATGACGTCCGAGTGGCCGTTCATGTACTTGGTGGTCGAGTGCACGACGATGTCGATGCCGAGCTCCAGCGGACGTTGCACAATCGGGCTGGCGAAGGTGTTGTCGCAGACCGTGAGGATGCCGCGCTCGCGGCACAGGCGCGCGATCGCCGCCAGGTCGGCCAGTTTCAGCATCGGGTTGGTCGGCGTCTCGACCCAGACCAGGCCTGTCTCCGGGCGCAGGGCGGCTGCCAGCGCCTCCGGGTCGGCCAGGTTCACGTAGGTGAAATCGTGCCCGGCGCTTTTCCGGCGCACGCGCTCGAACAGGCGGTAGGTGCCGCCGTACATGTCGTCGCCGGCGACGATGTGCGAGCCCGCCGGCAGCAGCTCGAGCACGGCGGAAATCGCCGCCAGGCCCGAGGCGAAGGCGAAGGCTGCGCTGCCGCTCTCGATGTCGGCCACGCAGCGCTCCAGCGCCCAGCGCGTCGGGTTGTGCGAGCGGCCGTAGTCGAGGCCCTTGTGCACGCCCGGGCTCTCCTGCGCGAAGGTGGACGTCGCGAAGATCGGCGGCATCACCGCGCCGGTGCCGGGTTCGGGCGACTGGCCGCCGTGGATGACGCGGGTGGCGATGTGCTGTTTGTTCTCTGGAGTGCTCACGATAGGGTCCTGCGCAGGTGGTTGAGGAGGTCGAAGCGGGTGATCAGGCCATAGAAGCGCTCGCCGTCGCAGACGACCGCGGTCAGGCCGCGGTCGAGGATCTCGCGCAGTGCCTGCATGCCGGCGGATGGGGCGAGCGTTTGCAGTTGCGAAGTCATGGTGTCCGCGACCGGCGAGCCGAAATGCCTGGCGTCGGTGGTCACGTGCAGCAGCAGGTCGGACTCGTCGATGATGCCGACCAGGCGGCCATTGTCGATCACGGGCATCTGCGCCAGGTCGCTGCTGCGCATGCGGTTGAAGGCGGTCAGCAGGGTGTCGGTGGGCGCCACGGTCACCACTTCGCCGGCGTCGAAGCGGCGGCCGATCAGGTCGCGCAGGTCGCCCGTTTTCGGACGCTGCAGCAGGCCCTGGTCGACCATCCAGCCGTCGCTGTAGACCTTGGTGAGGTAGCGGGTTCCGGTGTCGCAGACAAAGGTGACGACGCGTTTCGGCGTGGTCTGGGCGCGGCAGTAGCGCAGGGCGGCGGCCAGCAGGGTGCCGGTCGAGGAGCCGGCCAGGATGCCTTCCTGCTGCAGCAGGGCGCGCGCCGTGTTGAAGCTTTCTTCGTCGCTGATGGTGTAGGCGCTGCGCACGCGCGACAGGTCGGCGATGCCGGGGATGAAGTCCTCGCCGATGCCCTCAACCGCCCAGGACCCGGCATCCTTCGAGAGGTGGCCGGTGTTCACGTACTCGGCCAGGATGGACCCCTGAGGATCGGCCAGCACGAATTCCAGGTTCGGCTGGACGCGGCCGAAGTAGTTCGACAGGCCGGTCAGCGTGCCCGAGGAGCCGACGCCGACCACGATCGCATCGAGCTCGTGGCTGGCCTGTTCCCAGATTTCGGGACCGGTCGTGGTTTCGTGGGCGCGCGGGTTGGCCGGGTTGTTGAACTGGTCGGCGAACCAGGCGCCGGGAATCTCGCGCGCCAGCCGCGCCGCGTAGTCCTGGTAGTACTCGGGATGGCCCTTGCCGACGTCGGAGCGGGTCAGGTGGATCTCGGCGCCCAGCGCTTTCAGGTGCAGGATCTTTTCGGCCGCCATCTTGTCGGGCACCACCAGCACGACCCGGTAGCCCTTGATGCGCGCCACCAGCGCCAGGCCGAGGCCGGTGTTGCCGGCCGTGGCCTCGACCACGACGCCGCCGGGTTTCAGGCTGCCGTCGCGTTCGGCCGCTTCGATCATGGCGCGGCCGATGCGGTCCTTGATCGAGCCGCCGGGATTCTGCGACTCCAGCTTGAGGAACAGCTGGCACGGACCGGTATCCATGCGGGTGACCTGCACCAGCGGGGTGTTGCCGATCAGGGAGAAGATTGCCGCTTGGGACGGGTGCTGCAGTGTGCGTTGCATATTGCCTCCAAAGGCGCCTGGTGGGCGCCGCGACTGCGGAAAGAGGGCGCGCGGATAGGCGCCGGGGCCGTGTAAAAAAGACATCGTACGGCGCTTCCACACCGGAGAGTTTGAAATGGCGCGAAGGATGTTCACTGAGATCGTCACGCAGATTTCATGGTCCCCGCAATCCAGCATAGCACTGCAAAGCATTGCCTTAACAATAAGAAATCCTCATGTCGATATGCGATTTATCAGACGTGCTTCTGGATCGGCGGCTAGAGTATGCGCGGCCCTCGAGTCCGGCGTGAAGACGGGGAAAACCCGCCATGCATGAGGCCTTCGCCCTTAAATGTTTGCCAATAAGTTAAATCGAGAATGTTATACTTGAGCAATTAAAATGCCTGTCACTCCCGAGACCATGATCCTCAAGCGCACCCTTTCCCTCGCCGTTGCCGGCGCCCTGTTCCTGTTGGCGAGCTGCGGCGGCCACGACGGCGTGGAGCTGGGCCCATTCCCGGCGATCAACGTGACCGAAGGCGACGCGCCTGTCACGCTGATGGCGCCGAGCTCGAAGAGCCCGGGAACCTTCAGCTATACCAGCAGCAACGAGCGCGTCGGCAGGATCGCGGGCGACTTGATCATCATCGGCGAACCCGGCACCAGCACGATTACCGCGCAGCAGGGGCGCGTAGGCAGCTATTACCCAACCTCGACCAGCACGACACTCACCGTCGCGGTGCGCGTGTGCGAGCCGCCTGCGGTGAAAGAGCAGGGGGTGTGCGTCGTGCCGGTAAGCACTGCCGGCACGATCACCAGTGGAGGCCTGGCATGGATGCCCGCCAGCGCGGCGACCCTGACCTGGTCCGCGGCCTACTCCTTCTGCAAGACCTCGAAGATCGGGGGCACGACGGGCTGGCGCCTGCCCACCCAGCCGGAGTTGAACACGCTCCATGCGTCCGGCCAGTTGGCCGGGAAAGCGTGGACGCTGGGGGATACCTGGACCTCCACAATCGGCGTCCCCGAGAAATCGTTCGTCGCCGTCAATCTGTCGAGCAATGTCTCGACGCAGGTGGAATACGACAAGAAAATATTCGTCAGCTGCGTGCGCTAAGCCGGCTGAGCTGAACGGCGCACCGGCGCCCGTCAGGTCCCGGCGCGCAGCCGCCGCCACAGGGTCGTGCGGCTGATGCCGAGGTGACGGGCTGCGGCGTCGCGCTGGCCGCCGAAGCGCGCCACGGCCTCGGCGGCGGTTTCAAGCGCCGCCGCGGGCAGGGCAGGTGGGGGCAGGGCGCCATGCGCCGCCGCTTCCTGGCGCCCCAGTTCCGGCGCAATCGCCAGTAAAAAGCTCGGCCCCAGGGCCTGCAGCGGCTCGGCCGCGAGGAACAGGGCCAGGCGCTCCATCAGGTTGCGCAGTTCGCGCACGTTGCCCGGCCAGCCGTAGCGCTCGAGCAGCGGCGCGCAGGCCCGCACCTCGGCGTGCAGGTTCGGATGCGGCCGGGCGCCCAGCGCGGCCAGCGCGCCCTTGAGCGACCATTCCGCCAGCGGCACGATGTCCGGCACCCGCGCGCGCAGCGGCGGCAGGGCCAGGCGCAGCACCGCGAGGCGATAGAACAGGTCGGCGCGGAAGCGCCCCTCGCGCACGCGGCTTTCCAGGTCGCAGTGGGTGGCGCTGATCACCCGCACGTCGATCGGCACCGGGCGCGTGCCGCCGACCCGCATCACCTCGCGCTCTTCCAGCACGCGCAGCAGCCGGGTCTGCAGGGCGAGCGGCATTTCGCCGATCTCGTCGAGGAACAGGGTGCCGCCGTTGGCCGCCTCGAACAGCCCCGCATGCCCGCCGCGTCGCGCCCCCGTAAATGCCCCTTCCTCGTGCCCGAAGAGTTCGGACTCCAGCAGCGACTCGGCGATCGCGCCGCAGTTCACGGCCACGAAAGGCCGGTTCGCTCCCAGGCTGCGCGGCCCCTCGCGGTGTATCGCCTGGGCCACGAGTTCCTTGCCGCTGCCGGTTTCGCCCTGGATCAGCACCGTCGCCGGCGAGCGCGCATACAGCACCACGGTCTGGCGCAGGCGTTCCATGGCGTCGGACTCGCCGCGCAGGTCGTTCAGGCCGCGCCGCGCGCGCCGCGCTTCGGTCGCCGGGCCGCGCCGGATGCGGTTCGCTTCCAGGTGGGTCAGGCGCGCCACTTCCAGCGCATCGTCGAAGGCCTGCCGGATCGACGCCGCCGAATACAGGAACACGCTGCCGACGCCCGCTTCCTCGGCCAGGTCGGTGATCAGGCCGGCGCCGACGATGACCTCGATGCCGGCCGCCTTCATTTCCTTGATCGCCGCGCGCGCATCCTCGCGCGTGACGTAGCTGCGCTGGGCGATGTCGAGGCCGAAGGTAGCGGCGAACTCCGCCAGTTCGGGCAGCGGCTGCTGGTAGCTGATCACGCCGATACGGGACGAGGCCTTGCGCGCGCGCGCCAGCGCCTGCAGCACGTCGTAGCCGCTGGCCTTGGCGACAATCACCGGCGCCGAAATCCGCCCGCGCAGGTAGGCGCCATTCGAGCCCGCCGCGATCACCACGTCGCAGCGCTCGGTCGCCATGCGCTCGCGGATGTGGCGCGCAGCTTCGTCGAAGCCGAGGTTGATCGGTTCGATGCTGGCGAGGTGGTCGTATTCGAGCGTGATGTCGCGGAATAGGTCGGACAGGCGGGACACGGACACGGTCCAGATCACCGGCTTGTCGCCCGCTTCCGGCGTTGAGCGGGAGGCATGTTTCATGTTTCAAGTGTAACGTATTTCGGTACCATGTTTCAGGTGAAACACCACGCGCGGCGTGCGCCGCAAGTCGGCAGTCAGTGGCAACCTAGAGGTTCAATTCGCCAGTAACCCGTGATTGCCTACGAACCGCATACTAGGAGAAAAAAATGGACGAGGATCTTGTTCAAACAATCAAGGCGGATCCGAATTACCAGAAGCTCGTCAGGACCCGCTCGCGCTACGGCTGGACCCTCACCTGGCTCATGATGGCCGTCTACTACGGCTTCATCCTGCTCGTCGCCTTCAACAAGGAAATGATGGGCGCGCGCCTGGGAGACGGCGTGATGAGCTGGGGCATGCCGATCGGGCTGGCGGTGATCGTCTTCACGATCGTCATCACGGGCATCTACGTGCGCCGCGCCAACAGCGAATTCGACGAACTGACCGCCGCGATCCGCGAGCGGGCCAAGGCATGAGGAGCGCCGCCATGATCCGCATCCAGCATCTCTGCGCCGCCGTCCTGTCGAGCTTTGTTGCCGGCGGCTCCTTGGCTGCCCCCGTCATCGGCGAAGCGCAGAAGCAGCCGACCAACTGGACGGCGATCTCCATGTTCGCCGCCTTCGTCGTCTTCACCCTGTTCATCACCAAGTGGGCCGCCGGCCGCACCCGCTCGGCCTCGGACTTCTACACCGCCGGCGGCGGCATCACCGGCTTCCAGAACGGCCTGGCGATCGCCGGCGACTACATGTCGGCCGCCTCCTTCCTCGGCATCTCGGCCGCGGTCTTCCTCGACGGCTACGACGGCCTGATCTACGCCATCGGCTTCCTGGTCGGCTGGCCGGTCATCACCTTCCTGATGGCCGAGCGCCTGCGCAACCTGGGGCGCTTCACCTTCGCCGACGTCGCCGCCTACCGCTTCGCGCAGACGCCGATCCGCCTGTTCGCCGCCTCCGGCACCCTGGTCGTGGTGGCCTTCTACCTGATCGCGCAGATGGTCGGGGCAGGGCAGCTGATCAAGCTGCTGTTCGGGCTCGAGTACTGGATCGCGGTCGTCATCGTCGGCATCCTGATGATGGTCTACGTGCTCTTCGGCGGCATGACCGCCACCACCTGGGTCCAGATCATCAAGGCCGTGCTGCTGCTGTCGGGCGCCTCCTATATGGCCTTCGCGGTGCTGGCGCAGTTCAACTTCAGCCCCGAGGCGCTGTTCGCCAAATCGGTCGAGGTGCATGCCAAGGGCGACGCCATCATGGGGCCGGGCTCCTTCATCAAGGACCCGATCTCGGCCATCTCCTTCGGCATGGCGCTCATGTTCGGCACCGCCGGGCTGCCGCATATCCTGATGCGCTTCTTCACCGTGCCGAGCGCCAAGGAGGCGCGCAAGTCGGTGTTCTGGGCGACCACCTGGATCGGCTACTTCTACATCCTCACCTTCATCATCGGTTTCGGCGCCATCGTCCTGGTCGGCACCAATCCCGCGTTCAAGGATGCGGCCGGCAAGCTCGTCGGCGGCAACAACATGGCGGCGGTGCACCTGGCGCAGGCGGTCGGCGGCGACGTCTTCCTCGGCTTCATTTCGGCGGTCGCCTTCGCCACCATCCTCGCGGTGGTGGCCGGCCTGACGCTGTCGGGCGCGTCCGCCGTCTCGCACGACATCTACGCCACCGTCATCAAGCAGGGCAGGGCGGGCAGCGCCAAGGAGCTGAAGGTGTCGCGCCTGACCACGATCGCGCTCGGCATCGTCGCGGTGTTGCTGGGCATCGCGTTCGAGAAGCAGAACGTGGCCTTCATGGTGTCGCTGGCCTTCGCCATCGCCGCCTCGGCCAATTTCCCGGTGCTGTTCATGTCGGTGCTGTGGAAGGATTGCACGACGCGCGGCGCGACCATCGGCGGCTTCATCGGCCTCATCACGGCGGTGGTGCTGACGCTGCTGTCGAAATCGGTCTGGACCGATGTGCTCGGCTATGGCGAGGCGCCTTTCCCCTACACCTCGCCCGCGCTGTTCTCGATGTTCGCCGGCTTCGCCAGCATCTGGCTGATCTCGCTGGTCGACAAGAGCCCGCGCGCGCGCCTCGACCGGGCCGGCTATGAAGCGCAGGAAACGCGCTCGGAAACCGGGATCGGCGCGGCAGGGGCGTCCGGGCACTGACGTCTGCCTAGGGGACGAAACCCCGCACGCGTTGCGGGGTTTTTTTCGCCCGGCGCTCCACTCTGTGTTTCAATGGGTGTTTCAAGGTGAAACACTGTGTTGCTGGCGCAACACGGGTAGGGGCCGTTGCTGGGTGCACTGCCAAGCCAAGTGCCTGATATCAAAGGAGAAGCAGCGCCGCCCCCGAGCTGGCACGGCCCTTGCATAATCCCTGCCATTCCAACGTCACACCAGAAAGGCCAGGTCATGAGTCACTATTCCGCAGGCGCCGCGTTCCGCAAGGCCGTGCAAGAAGAATCCCCACTGCAAGTCGTGGGCGCGATCAACGCCAACCATGCGCTGCTGGCCAAGCGCGCCGGCTTCAAGGCCATCTACCTGTCGGGCGGCGGCGTCGCTGCCGGCTCGCTCGGCCTGCCTGACCTCGGCATCTCCAACCTCGACGACGTGCTGACCGACGTGCGCCGCATCACCGACGTCTGCGACCTGCCGCTGCTGGTCGACGTCGACACCGGCTTCGGTTCCTCGGCCTTCAACGTCGCGCGCACCGTGAAGTCGATGATCAAGTTCGGCGCGGCCGCCATCCACATCGAAGACCAGGTCGGCGCCAAGCGCTGCGGCCACCGTCCGGGCAAGGAAATCGTCTCGAAGCAGGAAATGGTCGACCGCATCAAGGCCGCCGTCGACGCCCGCACCGACGAGAACTTCGTCATCATGGCGCGCACCGATGCGCTGGCCGTGGAAGGATTCGATGCCGCCATCGAGCGCGCCGTGGCCTGCGTCGAAGCCGGCGCCGACATGGTGTTCCCGGAAGCGATGACCGAACTCGGCATGTACTCGAAGTTCGCGAAAGCCGTCGGCGTGCCGATCCTGGCCAACATCACCGAATTCGGCTCGACCCCGCTGTTCACCGTGGAAGAGCTGAAGACGGCCGACGTCGGCCTCGTGCTGTATCCGCTGTCGGCCTTCCGCGCCATGAACAAGGCGGCCGAAAACGTCTACACGGCGATTCGCCGCGACGGCAGCCAGCAGGCCGTGGTCGACACCATGCAGACCCGCGCCGAACTGTACGACCGCATCAACTACCACGACTTCGAGCAAAAGCTCGATGCACTCTTCGCAGCACAGAAAAAATAATTGACACCTGATTTGGAGACCAACATGACCGAACAAGCCCCAGCTTTCAAGCCAAAGAAATCCGTCGCCCTGTCGGGTGTCGCCGCCGGTAACACCGCCCTGTGCTCGGTCGGCAAGTCGGGTAACGACCTGCACTACCGCGGCTACGACATCCTGGACGTGGCCAACTCCTGCGAATTCGAAGAGATCGCCTACCTGCTGGTGCACGGCAAGCTGCCGACCATCGCGGAACTGAAGGGCTACAAGGCCAAGCTGCGCAGCCTGCGCGGCCTGCCGCAGGCCGTCAGGCTCGCCCTGGAAGCGCTGCCGGCCGGCAGCCACCCGATGGACGTGATGCGTACCGGTGTCTCGGCCCTGGGCTGCGCGCTGCCGGAAAAGGACGACCACAACATCGCCGGCGCGCGCGACATCGCGGACCGCCTGATGGCCTCCTTCGGCTCGATGCTGCTGTACTGGTACCACTACAGCCATAACGGCAAGCGCATCGAAACCGAGACCGACGACGACTCGATCGGCGGCCACTTCCTGCACCTGCTGCACGGCCACGCGCCGAAGGAAGAGTGGGTGCGCGCGATGCACACCTCGCTGATCCTCTATGCCGAGCACGAATTCAATGCCTCGACCTTCACCGCGCGCGTGATCGCCGGCACCGGCTCGGACATGCACTCGGCCATCACCGGCGCCATCGGCGCGCTGCGCGGCCCGAAGCACGGCGGCGCGAACGAAGTGGCGCTCGACATCCAGAAGCGTTACGAGAACGCCGACGAAGCCGAAGCCGACATCCGCAACCGCGTGGCGAACAAGGAAGTCGTGATCGGCTTCGGCCACCCGGTGTACACGATCAGCGACCCGCGCAACGTCGTCATCAAGGAAGTAGCGCGCTCGCTGTCGCAGGAAGCCGGTTCGATGAAGATGTTCGACATCGCCGAGCGCCTGGAATCGGTCATGTGGGAAGTGAAAAAGATGTTCCCGAACCTGGACTGGTTCTCGGCCGTGTCCTACCACATGATGGGCGTGCCGACCGCCATGTTCACGCCGCTGTTCGTCATCTCGCGCACCTCGGGCTGGGCCGCGCACATCATCGAACAGCGCATCGACAACAAGATCATCCGCCCGAGCGCGAACTACGTCGGTCCCGAGGACCTGCAGTTCGTCCCGATCGAAGAGCGCAAATAAGTTACTGAGTTTGAAATGAACAACGCATACCGCAAACCCCTGCACGGGACCAATCTGCATTACTTCGACGCGCGCGAAGCCGTCGACAGCATCCAGCCGGGCGCCTGGGACGGGCTTCCCTACACCTCGCGCGTGCTGGCCGAAAACCTGGTGCGCCGCTGCGAGCCGATGGCCCTGGTGCCTTCGCTCAAGCAATTAATCGAGCGCAAGCGCGACCTCGACTTCCCCTGGTTCCCGGCGCGCGTGGTCTGCCACGACATCCTCGGCCAGACGGCGCTGGTGGATCTCGCCGGCCTGCGCGACGCCATCGCGCAGGAGGGCGGCAACCCGGCCCTCGTCAACCCGGTGGTGCCGACCCAGCTGGTGGTCGACCACTCGCTGGCCGTGGAATGCGGCGGCTTCGACCCGGACGCGTTCGAAAAGAACCGCGCCATCGAGGACCGCCGCAATGAAGACCGCTTCCACTTCATCGACTGGACCAAGAAGGCCTTCCAGAACGTCGACGTGATCCCGCCGGGGAACGGGATCCTGCACCAGATTAACCTCGAGCGCATGTCGCCCGTAGTGCAGGTCAAGGACGGCGTCGCCTTCCCGGACACCCTGGTCGGCACCGACTCGCACACGCCGATGGTCGACGCGCTGGGCGTGATCGCCATCGGCGTCGGCGGCCTGGAAGCGGAAAGCGTCATGCTGGGCCGCGCGTCCTACATGCGCCTGCCCGACATCGTCGGCGTCGAGCTGACCGGCAAGCCGCAGCCGGGCATCACCGCCACCGACGTGGTGCTGGCGCTGACCGAGTTCCTGCGTGCGTCGAAAGTGGTCTCGACCTATCTGGAATTCTACGGCGAGGGCGCAGCCAACCTGACCCTGGGCGACCGCGCGACCATCTCCAACATGGCGCCGGAATTCGGTGCGACCGCCGCGATGTTCTACATCGACGAGCAGACCATCAAGTACCTCAAGCTCACCGGCCGCGAGGACGAGACCGTGAAGCTGGTCGAGCTCTATGCCAGGGAAACCGGTTTGTGGGCGGACAGCCTGAAGACAGCCGAGTACGAGCGCGTACTGCGGTTCGACCTGTCGAGTGTCGTGCGCAACATCGCCGGCCCGTCGAACCCGCACAAGCGCGTGCCGACCTCGGAACTGGCCGCGCGCGGCATTTCGGGGGTGGTCGAGAACGAGCCCGGCAAGATGCCGGACGGCGCCGTCATCATCGCCGCGATCACCAGCTGCACCAACACGAACAATCCGCGCAACATGATCGCCGCCGGCCTGCTGGCGCGTAACGCCAACGAGCGCGGCCTGCTGCGCAAGCCCTGGGTGAAGTCCTCGCTGGCGCCGGGCTCGAAGGCCGTGTCGCTCTACCTGGAAGAAGCCGGGCTGATGCCGGAACTGGAAAAGCTGGGTTTTGGCGTCGTCGCCTTTGCCTGCACCACCTGCAACGGCATGAGCGGCGCGCTCGACCCGGTCATCCAGCAGGAGATCATCGAGCGCGACCTGTACGCGACCGCCGTCCTGTCGGGCAACCGCAACTTCGACGGCCGCATCCACCCGTATGCGAAGCAAGCCTTCCTGGCCTCGCCGCCGCTCGTCATCGCGTACGCCATCGCGGGCACGATCCGCTTCGACATCGAGAAGGACGTGCTGGGCACGGACGCGCAGGGCAACGAGGTGAAGCTGGCCGACATCTGGCCGAGCGATGCCGAGATCGACGGCGTCATCGAGCAGAGCGTGAAGCCCGAGCAGTTCCGCAAGGTGTATACGCCGATGTTCGCGCGCGTGGCCGACGATGGCGAGCTTGTGTCCCCGCTCTACGACTGGCGCGAGATGAGCACCTACATCCGCCGTCCGCCCTACTGGGAAGGCGCGCTGGCCGGCGAGCGGACCTTGTCCGGCATGCGTGCGCTGGCGGTCCTGGGCGACAACATCACGACCGACCACCTGTCGCCGTCGAACGCCATCATGATGGACAGCGCCGCCGGCGAATACCTGTTCAAGATGGGCCTGCCGGAGGAGGACTTCAATTCGTACGCCACCCACCGCGGCGACCACTTGACGGCGCAGCGCGCGACCTTCGCCAACCCGACCCTGAAGAACGAGATGGTGCGCAATCCGGACGGTACTGTCCGTGCCGGTTCGCTGGCACGGATCGAACCGGAAGGGCAGGTCACGCGCATGTGGGAAGCCATCGAGACCTACATGGAACGCAAGCAGCCGCTGATCGTGATCGCCGGCGCCGACTATGGCCAGGGCTCGTCCCGTGACTGGGCGGCCAAGGGCGTGCGCCTGGCGGGCGTGGAAGCAATCGTCGCCGAAGGCTTCGAGCGCATCCACCGCACCAACCTGGTGGGCATGGGCGTGCTGCCGCTGGAGTTCATGCCGGGCGTGAACCGCCTGAGCCTGGGCATCGACGGCACCGAGACCTTCGACGTGATCGGCGAACGCACCCCGCGCGCAACGCTCACCCTGGTGATCAACCGCCGCGACGGCCAACGCATCGAGGTGCCGGTCACCTGCCGCCTCGATACGGCCGAAGAGGTGTCGATCTACGAGGCCGGCGGCGTGCTGCAGCGTTTTGCGCAGGACTTCCTGGCCTCATCTAAAGTCGCAGCGTAAAACCGTAGGGTGGACGGGTTTCCCGTCCACGCGTTCAACCTACGTTTGCGTGCCGCGGCGTAAATTCGCACCGCGACCGATCGTCGGCTGGTTGAACGCGTGGACGGCAGAGCCGTCCACCCTACGTCATCATGGAATCAAACAAATGCAACACACCCCCCAAATCAAAATCCCCGCCACCTACATGCGTGGCGGCACCTCGAAAGGCGTCTTCTTCCGCCTGCAAGACCTCCCCGAAGCCGCCCGCGTCCCTGGCCCGGCCCGCGACAAGCTCCTGATGCGCGTGATCGGCAGCCCCGACCCCTACGGCAAGCAGATCGACGGCATGGGCGGCGCCACCTCGAGCACCAGCAAGGCCGTCATCGTCGCCAAGAGCACGCGCCCGGAGCATGACGTCGACTACCTGTTCGGCCAGGTCTCGATCGACAAGCCTTTTGTGGACTGGAGCGGCAACTGCGGCAACCTGTCCTCGGCGGTCGGTTCGTTCGCGGTCAACGCCGGGCTGGTCGAGCGCGAGCGCGTGCCGCGCGACGGCATGGTCACGGTGCGCATCTGGCAGGCCAACATCGGCAAGACCATCGTCGCCCACGTCCCCGTGACGGGCGGCGAGGTGCAGGAGACGGGCGACTTCGAGCTCGACGGCGTGACCTTCCCGGCCGCCGAAGTGCAGCTCGAGTTCATGGACCCGGCGGCGGACGAGGAGGGCGCCGGTGGATCGATGTTCCCGACCGGGCAGCTGGTCGACCAGCTCGACGTGCCCGGCCTCGGCACGATCCCGGCGACGATGATCAACGCCGGCATCCCGACCATCTTCGTGAATGCCGAAGACATCGGCTACACGGGCACCGAACTGCAGGAGGCCATCAACGGCGACCCGCGCGCGCTGGCGCTGTTCGAAACGATCCGCGCCCACGGCGCGCTGCGCATGGGCCTCATCAAGAAGCTGGGAGAGGCCGCGAGCCGCCAGCACACGCCGAAGGTCGCCTTCGTTGCGCGCCCGCGCGACTACGTCTCCTCGAGCGGCAAGCCGGTGGCAGCGGCCGACATCGACCTGCTGGTACGCGCCATGTCGATGGGCAAGCTGCACCACGCGATGATGGGCACGGCGGCGGTGGCGATCGGCACCGCGGCGGCCGTGCCGGGCACGCTGGTCAACCTTGCAGCCGGCGGCGGCGAGCCGGCCGCGGTACGTTTCGGCCATCCGTCGGGCACCTTGCGGGTGGGCGCCGAGGCGGCCCTGGTCGACGGCGAGTGGAGCGTGACCAAGGCCGTCATGAGCCGCAGCGCACGCGTGCTGATGGAAGGCTGGGTGCGGGTGCCGGGCGACTGCTTCTGAGCACTTGCAGGGCGCCGTTCTACCCGCGCCGCATGAAGGTGTAAAGCGAAAACCCGGGGGCTGTGCGGTCCCCGGTTTTTTTTGTAATGACGCTGTAGAGATTCCGGCCGCACTGGTTTATCATCCAGCAACATTTGTTGGCCTGTATTCAGGCCGCATGCCAGGGGAATCGCGGGGATGGACAGAATTACGAGCAAACCAGCTTTTGTGGCCGATGCGCTGGGCCTCATCGCGGGGGCGGCCTGCGCGGTCGATGCGTCCGGCATCGTCTTCGCAAGCAATCACGCGATGGCCACGCTGGTGGGCGAGTCGCCCGAGGGCCGGTCGCTGCTCGACCTGTTCAGCGGCCGGGCCGCCCGCGTCGCCGTCTTCGAGCTGCGCCGCGCCATGCGCGGCGAGCGCTGCTGGAACACCCGCCTGAGCGCCGGCGGCGTCGACATCGCCGTGCAGGTGCGCTCCAAACCCCTGGCGCCGGGAGCGGGCGCGCCAGGCGCCACCTTCGTGTTCACCGACGTCAGCGACTACGAGCGCGGCCAGCAGGCGCTGCGCACGGCCATGCACCAGCAGAAGGCGATCTTCGACAACGCCCCGGTCGGCATCGTCTTCACCAAGCCCGGCCTCCTCAAGGAATGCAATCCGCGCCTGTCGAGCATGGTCGGCTACAGCGTCGAGGAACTGGCCGACCGCGACGCGGGCGAGATGTTCGCCTCGCAGGAAGAGTACCTGCGCTTCCGGGACGAAGCCTATGCGGCGCTCGGCTCGGGCAGCATCTACGAGAAAGCCGAGTGCCAGTTCCGGCGCCGCGACGGTTCGCGCTTCTGGGCGCGCGTGCGCGCCAGCGCGGTGGTGCCGGGCCGGCGCGACGCCGGCACGATCTGGATCATCGAAGACGTCAGCGAAACGCGCCACGCGCGGCGCGAGCTGCAGGCGCTGATGAACAACGCCTCGCTGGCGATCATGTTCACCCGCAAGCAGCGCGTGCGCCGCTGTAATGCCGGCTTCCTCGACATGTTCGGCTATACGGACGCGGAGGCCGAGCGCCTGGAGGTGCGGGCCCTGCACCCGAGCGCGGACCACTTCAACCGCATCGCGGCCGAAGCCTATCCCATGTTCGCGCAGGGGCAGACCTACCAGGGCGAATCGGAGCTGGTCCGCCGCGACGGCACGCCGATCTGGGCCAAGATCATCGGCTATGCGGTCAATCCCGACCAGCTCTCGCACGGCTATGTGTGGATCGTCGAAGACCGCACCCGCCAGAAGCGCGACGAGCAGTCGCTGCGCGTGGCGCTGCTGGAGAACCAGGCCATCCTCGACACCGCGGTGCTCGGGATCGCCGTCGTCGAGAACGGACGCACGGTCCATTGCAACCGCAAGATGGAGGAGCTGTTCGGCTACGCGCCCGGCGCCTGCAACGGCACCAGCATCCGCTCGCTGTATCCGGACGCCCGCGGCTGGCAGGCGGCGCGCCGCGAGACGGCGCGCGACTTCGCCGCCGGCCGCGTCAGCGTCGGCGAGTACGAGATGATGCGGCGCGACGGCGCGCGCTTCTGGGGCCGGCTCTCGGGCAGGCCCTTCGACCTGGCCGACCCGGGCGGGCGCAGCCTGTGGCTGGTGGACGACGTGACCGCGCAGCGCGAGGCCGCCGAGGCGGTGCGCCGCGCGCGCGACGAACTCGAGGTGCGCGTGATGGAGCGCACCGCCGAACTGGCCGGCGCCAACGCGCTGCTGCAGGAAGAGATCCTCGAGCGGCGCCAGGCCGAGGCGCGCGTGCACCACATGGCCTACCACGACAGCCTGACCGGCCTGCCGAACCGCGCGCTGCTGGCCGACCGCCTCGAACGCGCGATCCAGGCCGCGCGCCGCGCGAAGGGCAAGCTGGCCGTCATGTTCCTCGACCTCGACCGCTTCAAGAACATCAACGATTCGCTCGGCCACGCCACCGGCGACTACCTGCTGCAGGAGGTGTCCGGGCGCCTGTGCCGCGCGGTGCGCGCCAGCGACACGGTGGCGCGCCTCGGCGGCGACGAGTTCGTGGTGCTGATCCCGAGCGTGCAGGCGATCGAGGAATGCAGCGCGGTGGCCGACAAGATCATCGAGGCGCTGGCCACGGCGGTGCCCTTCGAGGGCCACCACCTGCACATCTCTCCCTCGATCGGCATCTGCCTGTATCCGGACGATGGCCTCGACGTGGAAACCCTGATGCGCAACGCCGACGCCGCGATGTACCAGGCCAAGGCCGCCGGCCGCAACAACTACCAGTTCTTCACCCAGCGCATGAACGGCGCCGCGGCGCGTCATTTCGAACTCGAATCGAGCCTGCGCCAGGCGCTGGCGAACGGCGAGTTCGAGCCCTTCTACCAGCCGATCATGGATATCGCCACCGGCCGCGTGCATGCGCTGGAAGTGCTGCTGCGCTGGCGCAAGCCGCAGCCGGGAGGAGGGCGCGAACTGGTCCTGCCCGACGACTTCATCCCGGTGCTGGAAGAGAACGGGATGATTGTCCCGGTCGGCGAATGGGTGATCCGGCGCGCCTGCGAGCAGAGCGTCGCCTGGCAGCGGGCCGGCATGGCGCCGGTGCCGCTGGCGATCAACCTGTCGGCGCGCCAGTTCATGCACAAGGCGCTGGTGGAGTCGATCCGGCGCATCGTCGAAGAAACCGGCATCGACCCGGCGCTGGTGGAATTCGAGATCACCGAGACCGCGCTGATGCAGCACGGCGAGCAGACGCTCGACATCCTCGGCCAGATCAACCGCATGGGCATGCGCCTGTCGATCGACGACTTCGGCACCGGCTACTCGAGCCTGGCCTACCTGAAGCGCTTCCCGGTCAGGAAGATCAAGATCGACCGCACCTTCGTGCGCGAGCTCGAGGACAGCAGCGAGGACCAGGCCATCGTCGCCGCCGTGATGGCGCTGGCCAACAGCCTGCAGCTGCAGGTCGTGGCCGAGGGCGTGGAGACGGAGCAGCAACTGGCGCTGCTGCGCGGCTACGGCTGCCAGTACGTGCAGGGCTGGCTGTTCGCGCGGGCGCTCGATAGCGAGGCGACCGGACAACTGCTGCGCGACGGCGGCATCTGAATCCGTAGGGTGGACGGCTCCGCCGTCCACGCGTTCAATAGGTCCTAAATCATTCGCGAGGTAGCGACGGCTGGCTGAACGCGTGGACGGGAAACCCGTCCACCCTACGTCCCTCCGTTTGGCATCCCGGATTAATTTAGCGTTGCAATCACCGGCGTATGATCCGACGGCTGCTCCCACGTCCGCGGCTCGCGGTCGATGACGCAGCCCGTGCAGCGCTTCGCCAGCTCGCCGGACAGCAGGATGTGGTCGATGCGCAGCCCGCGGTTGCGGCGGAAGCCCATCATGCGGTAATCCCACCAGCTGTACTGCTTGTCCGGCTGCTCGAACATGCGGAACGAATCCACCAGTCCCAGGCCCCCTAAAGCGACCATCGCCGCCCGTTCGCGTTCCGAGCAATGGATCTTGCCTTCCCATTCGACCGGGTCGTGCACGTCGCGGTCTTCCGGCGCGATGTTGTAGTCGCCCAGCAGCGCGAGCTGCGGATGCTGCGCCAGTTCCTCGGCCAGCCACTCGTGCAGTGCGCTCAGCCAGGACATCTTGTAGACATATTTGTCCGAATCGACCGCCTGGCCGTTCGGGATATACGCGCACACGAAGCGCACCCCGCCGATGGTGGCGGCGATGATGCGCTGCTGCTCGTCCTCGAAGCGCGGATTGTTTTTGACGACGTCGAGAATCGGCAGGCGCGACAGGATGGCGACGCCGTTATAGGTTTTCTGGCCAGTAAAGGCGACCTGGTAACCGGCCGCGTTGATTTCCGCGACCGGGAATTTATCGTCCGTGAGTTTGGTTTCTTGCAGGCAGAGGACGTCGACCGGATGCGTTTCCAGCCAGCGCAGCAGATGGGGCAGGCGGACTTTCAGCGAATTGACGTTCCAAGTAGCTATTTTCATTGAGTAAGTAGGTGATCAGTGTCGGATGCGGCAGACCTTCTGCCGCAGTGCGTGCGCAGTATCGAGCCTGATGAGAATTCTTGCAACTTTGGAGGAGTGTGCACAAATCGCACACATCTGCAATTCATTTGCTTGAAAAGCAAGCACGATGCTCTAAAAACAAGTTAGTAGTTTAAAATATATTGCCAATACGATTGCAATTTAGTGGTAGCGGGAAGTAACACTTACGGTGTAGCATGTCACATTCTGTGGATGTTACTCAGAGGTAATATCCAGTTGTTTCCGGATAACGTGCGGGATAGTATTTTCCAGGACATCTCCCGCTCCGAGGCCGCGCACGATTGAGTTCATCCGTGCAAGGGTCTCGGCGCTGGAATGGTACTATGGTGAAATATTGCTGTTTCGATAGCGAATATCCGTACCCACATGAAAAGGACAGAGATGCGCAGTGCATTTGAAGCATGGGCCCAGCGCGATGGCCACATTGTTCGTCGCCGTGAGGACAAACCCGAGGAATACCTCGTCTACGAAACCCAGCGCCGCTGGGTGATCTGGCAGGCAGCCCTGGCGCATGGCGCCAAGACGGCAGCCGAGACGCCATCCAAGTTCGAGGGCGCCGTCAAGGCGGTCCAGCCCGACGAGGCAGCCGTGCGCAATCGCGTGCTCAACGAGGTGCTGGACGCCTTCAGCGACCTCGACGAGACCGCCGGCATGGAAGGCGTGCTGAAGGTCATCCAGGGCCTGAAGAAGAAGCAGAAGGCCACGGCCGAGCAAGCCTGATGCAATACAGGCATTACAAAGGCGGTCTCTACGAGCTGGTCTGCGAGGCCACGCTCGAGGCCGACCTGACGCCGATGATCATCTACCGCGCAGCCGACGGCTCGATCTGGGCGCGGCCGAAGGCGGTGTTCTTCGAGCCGGTCGAGGTCGATGGGGTGATGGTGCCGCGCTTTGCGCCGGTGTCGTAGGCTGAAATAAGATTTCATTGATGAGCCGCGCGTGAAATAATCTTTCACGCGCGGCTTTTGTTCGCTTACGCCAGCATGTTCTATATGTAGGGTGGACGGGTTTCCCGTCCACCCTACGAAAAACGGGCCGCATCAGCGGCCCGTTCTCATTTCAGCTTACCGGATCAAACACGGTTCATCAGGAAGGTCGTCAGCAGCGGAACCGGACGGCCGGTCGCGCCTTTTTGCGCGCCGCTCTTCCAGGCGGTGCCGGCGATGTCCAGGTGGGCCCAGGTGTAGTTGCGGGTGAAGTTCTCGAGGAAGCAGGCCGCAGTGATCGAGGCGCCGCCTGGCGTGCCGATGTTGGCCAGGTCCGCGAAGTTCGACTTCAGCTGCTCGTTGTACTGCTCGCCGATCGGCAGGCGCCATGCGCCGTCGCCGGTCTGCTTGCCGGCGTCCAGCAGTTCGTCGGCCAGGGCGTCGTGGGCGGCGTCGTGGCGGGTGAACAGGCCGCTGTTGTGGTGGCCCAGCGAGACGATGCAGGCGCCGGTGAGGGTGGCGATGTCGACCACGGCCGCAGGCTTGAAGCGCTCGGCGTAGGTGAGGGCGTCGCACAGGATCAGGCGGCCTTCGGCGTCGGTATTGAGGATCTCGATGGTCAGGCCGTTCATGGCGGTGACGATGTCGCCCGGCTTGGAAGCGCGGCCCGACGGCATGTTCTCGCAGGCGGCGACGATGCCGATCACGTTCAGCTTCAGGCCCATTTCGCCGATGGCGCGGAAGGTGCCCAGCACCGAGCCGGCGCCGCACATGTCGTACTTCATTTCGTCCATGCCGGGGCCCGGCTTGATCGAGATGCCGCCGGTATCGAACGTGATGCCCTTGCCGACCAGGACCACCGGCGCGTCCTTCTTGCCGCCGCCCATGTGCTTGAGGACGATGAACTTCGGCGCCTCGTCGCTGCCCTTGGCCACCGACAGGAAGGAACCCATTTTCAGTGCTTCGAGCTGCTTGCGCTCCAGGACTTCGATCTCGAAGCCGTGGTCGTCGGCCAGCTTGCGGGCGACGGTGGCGAGGTAGGTCGGGGTGCAGATGTTCGGCGACAGGTTGCCCAGTTCCTTGGTCAGGCTCATGCCGTTGGCGATCGCGATCGCCTGCGCCAGCGTGGCCTTGGCTTCCGCGTTCGACAGCGGCACCGCCAGGGTGATCTTGCGCACGCCGGTCAGGGCAGGGTCCTTCTTGCTCTTTTGCGCGTCGGTGCGGAATTCGCCTTCGGTGGCGGCGATGACGATGGCGCGCATGGCCCACTCGGGCTCGCGCTCTTTCACTTCGGTGGTCGGAAATGCGATAATGGCATCCGCCGCGCCCAGCGACGCGAAGGCTTTGAGCGTCGCGCCGACCGCGGTATTGAAGCTCTTCTCGCCCACCGCCTCGTCGGCGCCCATCCCGACCAGCAGCACGCGCTGTGCGGCCACACCGGCCACGCCGCGCAGCAGCAGGGTCGTACCGGCCTTGCCGGTGATGTCGCCCGACTTCAGTGCCGCAGTGATTTCACCGGTTTGATCGAGGGCTTTCGCAGCCTGCGACAGTTTTTTGTTTTCGAACACCGCCACTGCGACACAGCCGGTCTTGGCCGCGGCCAGGGTGTTTTTTGTGTCGAATGCTTTTATGCTAAAGTCCATTTGATTCTCCGTTTCGTTTTGTGCGCAGTGTGCTTGACGCTGCCTAACCTGCAATTATAACTATCGAATGATTTTCCAACGCGCCCTGCATCGTGAACTGGCCAGCGCAGCCGGGGCAACCTTCACGGTATTGTTCACGGTGTGCGTCACCTGGACCCTGATCGCCATCCTCGGCAGGGCCGCGGGCGGGCGTGTGGCATCCGGCGACGTCGTCGCATTGATTGCCTTTCAATCACTGAATTATCTGCCAACTGTCCTGATTCTCACCAGTTTTATTTCTGTGCTGGTGGCCGTCACGCGCAGTTACCGCGATTCCGAAATGGTCGTCTGGTTCGCCTCGGGCCAGTCGCTGCTCGCCTGGATCCGTCCCGTGCTCACCTTTGGCCTGCCGCTGGTGCTGCTGGTGGGGACGGTGTCGCTGGTGGTCGCGCCCTGGGCCAAGATGAAGAGCGCGGAATTCATCCAGCGCTTCGAGAAGCGCGAGGACCTCAAGCGGGTGGCGCCGGGCCAGTTCCGCGAGTCCTCGTCCGCCGACCGCGTCTTCTTCGTCGAAGGCAGCACCAACGGATCGACCGTGGTGCAGAACGTGTTCGTCAACACCGACCAGGGCAAGGACGGCAAGTCGATCGTCGTCGCGCGCGAAGGCGTGATCGAGGCGGACGGCAAGGGCGGCCAGTACCTCGTGCTGAAAAACGGCCGCCGCTACCAGGGCGTGCCGGGGCAGGCCGATTTCCAGTCGATGGAGTTCGAGCGCTACAGCATGCGCGTGGCGACCACGGTGCCGGTGCTCGGCGCCGACGTGCCGCTCGACGCCCAGTCGACGCCGACCCTGCTCGCGATCGAGAACCAGTACACGCGCTCCGAGCTCCTCTCGCGCATCTCGCAGCCCATCGTCTGCCTGGTGCTGATCCTGCTCGCCATCCCGCTCGGCTTCGTCAATCCGCGCGCCGGCAGTTCGGCCAACCTTATTTTGGCCCTGCTGATCTTCTTTACCTACAATAACCTCGTCAAGATGGTCGAGGCCAGCGTCAAGCAGCAGAAGGTCGACTTCGCGCTCGCCTGGTGGCCGCTGCACCTGCTCGTCGCCCTGATCGTCTTCGGCCTCTTCGCCTGGCGCCTGAACGTGAACCACCATTACCACCCGCTGGTCCTGATCAATGCCTGGAAGCGCCGCCGCCACCAGCGCAAGACGGCGGGCGCCGACCTGGTGCAGACGCGATGAAAGCCCAGCGATGAAAGTCTTACAGCGTTATTTTGCGATCAACATCACGCAGGCAGTCGTCTTCGTCCTGATCGCCTTCCTCGGCCTGATCGCCTTCATGGACCTGACGCGCGAGCTGCCCCATGTCGGCAAGGGCAACTACATGTTCCAGCACGCGCTGCTGTACGTGGCGCTGATGATCCCGGGGCACGTCTACGAAGTCATGCCGGTCGCCGCCCTGATCGGCACCATCTATGCGATGGCGCAGTTCGCCCAGACCTCGGAATTCACCATCATGCGCGCCTCGTCGATGACGACGCGCATGGCGGGCTGGATGCTCTTCAAGATCGGCATCGTATTCGTCGTCATCACCTTCATCTTCGGCGAACTGATCACGCCGCGCACCGCGCCGCTGGCGGAGAAGGTGCGCCTGTCCGCGAAAGGCGCCACGCTCGCCTCCGAGTTCCGCTCGGGGATGTGGACCAAGGATAACGTGCATGCGGAAGGCGCCAACGGCGCGCGCGGCCCCATCGTCGGCTCGCGCTTCTTCAACGCGCGCACGATCCGCCCGGACGGCTCGCTGGTCGACGTGCGCCTCTACGAATTCGACAACGCGCTGCGCATGCGCGCCCTGATCACGGCGCAAAGCGCGAGCTTCAGCGGCAACGGCACCTGGCGCCTGAACGACGTCACCGAGACCCTGTTTTCCAACAGCCGCGAGCTGCCCGCACCCGGCACGCCGGTCCCGAAAGGGCAGAGCATCCAGAGCACCTACGGCCAGGAGACGAGCGCGGTCGCCACCCGCAAGGTCGCCAGCCTGGACCTGGTGTCCGAGATCACGCCGAAGATCCTGCAGGTCTCGCGCCGCGATCCGGAGCGCATGTCGGCCAACGAACTGGCCGTCTACTCGCGCCACCTGGTCGAGAACCGCCAGGAGAGCGAGCGCTTCAAGATCGCGTTCTGGAAGAAGCTGATCGACCCGCTGGCGATCTTCGTCCTGATGGCGCTCGCGCTGCCCTTCGCCTACCTGCACACCCGCAGCGGCGGCGTCAGCCTGAAGATCTTCATCGGCATCATGATCGGGGTCGGCTTCATCCTGATCAATTCGCTGTTCGCCCACCTCGGCCTGCTCTCGACCTGGCCCGCCTTCTTCACGGCGGTGGCGCCGAGTTTGCTGTTCCTGCTGCTGGCGATCGCCGCGCTGCGCTGGGTGGAGCGACACTGATGGACGGGAACATGGAGCGGCGTGCACTGGTCCTGTTCGCCCACGGCGCCCGCGCCGCCTCCTGGGCCGCGCCCTTCGAGCGCCTGCGCGACGCCACACGCGCCCGCATGCCGGGGGTGGAAGTGCGGCTGGCCTTCCTCGAGCTGATGGAGCCGCGGCTGCCGGAAGCCGTCGCCGAACTGGTGGCGGGCGGGGTGGAAGCGGTGACGGTCGTGCCGGTGTTCCTGGGGCAGGGTGGGCATCTGCTGCGCGACTTGCCGCTGCTGGCCGAGGGATTGCGGGCGGCGCATCCTGGGCTGCGCGTGGAGATCGTGGGGGCGGTCGGGGAGGATCCGGGCGTGCTGGCGGCGATGACGGAGTACTGCGTTAGTGCTTTATCGTAGGGTGGGCTCTTGAGCCCACGCGGTATGGAACGCTTGACGAATCGAACATTGTCGAGCGCCGCGACGTGTCATCAACCGTACCGCGTGGGCACGAGTGCCCACCCTACAACACCTCAATCCAGGTCCGACGCGTCGTGGCGCTCGGCGACCTGCTCCTCGGGCTTGCCGCGTACGCGGTTGACCTTGCGGCCGCGGATCACCGCCGGGCGCGCCGCCACTTCATCGGCCCAGCGCCGCACGTGCTTGTACTCGTGCACCGACAGGAATTCGCCCGCGTCGTACAGCTCGCCTAGCACCAGGCCACCGTACCACGGCCAGATCGCCATGTCGGCGATGGTGTACTCGTCGCCGGCGACGAAGCGGTTCGCGGCCAGCTGGCGGTCCAGCACGTCGAGCTGGCGCTTGGCTTCCATCGCATAGCGGTTGATCGGGTACTCGTACTTCTCCGGCGCGTAGGCATAGAAGTGGCCGAAGCCGCCGCCGACGAAAGGCGCCGAGCCCATTTGCCAGAACAGCCAGTTCAGGGTCTCGGTGCGCGCCGGGACTTCCTTCGGCAGGAAGGCGCCGAACTTCTCGGCCAGGTAGACCAGGATCGAACCCGACTCGAACACGCGCACCGGCTGGTCGCTGCTGCGGTCCATCAGCGCCGGGATCTTCGAGTTCGGATTGACCTCGACGAAACCGCTGGAAAACTGCGCGCCCTCGTTGATGCGGATGAGCCAGGCGTCGTATTCGGCGCCCCGGTGGCCGGCGGCGAGCAGTTCTTCCAGCATGATCGTCACCTTCACGCCGTTCGGCGTGGCCAGCGAATATAGCTGCAGCGGGTGCTTGCCGACGGGGAGTTCGGCCTCGTGGGTGGCGCCGGCGACGGGGCGGTTGATGTTGGCAAAGGTGCCGCCAGATTCGGCCGGGGCCCAGACCTTGGGCGGCACGTAGGGTTGATCGGACATGGCAATCTCCTCGGATGCGAAGTGGTAACAGGTCGCCCGCCGAAACACGCACCTCGGAGATGATGTCGGCATGGCATGTCCTGCGAGCTTACCCGAGTCCATCCGATCGCGCTCGACGCGTCCGGCTTTCATGAGCATCGTTGAATCCGATATCGCCCTGCCAACAAACGCGGCGATCACGCCACGGATTGTTCCGAATCATGCACGCGGGGCGCCGGGTCGTTTGACAGCCCTGGAGATGTCGAACACACTGCTCGGGCACTTCCGGCCGCATCCAGCCTTCCCAACCACCAGGTGCGCTCCATGCTCCCATCCATCCTGAAGCAGATTGTTGCCAAGCTCCTGCGCCCGCGCGCCGGCGAGACGCCGTTCTGGGACGGAATCCGGCTGCCCGGCGGCCTGTTCGCGCAGACCCGCTGCGCACGCCGCATCGAAGCCACCGCGCGCCGCATCGCTGCGATGGGCATCAAGATCGCCACCCTCTCGAAACGCCTGCACGCGGGCAGCATCCCGGGCATGGTCGACGCCGACCGCAACCTGCGCCGCATGCTGTGCGAACTGAAGGACGACCTGGCCGGCATGCGGCGCGACCTCGCCTTGTGGCGCACCCGCGAATGCCGCGGCCAGGCGGGCGCGAGGCTGGAAGAGGCGATCGCCCACCTGAACCGCATTGCGGCGGACACCCATGCGGCGGCCGACAGGTTGGTCAGGGAAATCGAAGAGTACGACAGCGCCCGGGAGGCGCGCCTGGCAAAGCCCTCATGACCGCGTTGCAGCGTCTCGCCGTACTAGCGTACTGTCTTCGACGCTGCGCCTTGTCCTGAGGGCTTTTGCCTGGCGCGCCAGGGGCAGGCAAACGCTCAGGCGCTGTGAAGTAAAGCCGGCGCGGAAGCGTCCAGCGCAGGCTGGTGTTCCCGCAGCCGCAGCGCTTCGCCGATCATCACCAGCACCGGCCCATGCGCCGTGCCCAGTCCCCGCGCCAGGTCGGCCAGGGTCAGGCGCTCGATACGTTCATCGGGCCGGCTGCAGTTCTCCACCACCACCACCGGCGTGTCCTGGCTGCGCCCTTGCGCCAGCAGGCGTTCGGCGGTGGCCGCGGCTTCGCGCCCGCCCATGTACTGCACCATCGTGTCGGTGTGGGGCAGGGCGGGGTGTTCCGGCTGGTCCGGTCCCGTGCTCGAGGTGAAGAAGGCGACGCTGCGCGCGACGCCGCGTTTGGTGAGGGGTTGCTTGGTGGCCGCCGCGGCGGCGACGGCGGTGGTGATGCCGGGGACGATCTCGACTTCGATACCCTCGGCTTCCAGCGCGCGCAATTCTTCGTCGGCGCGCCCGAACAGCATCGGGTCGCCGCCTTTCAAACGCACGACGCTAGAAAACTTGTAGGCGCAATCGACCAGCAAGGCGTTGATCGCATCCTGGGCGGTGGAGCGCTGGCCGGAGCGCTTCCCGACCGAGATCAGCTCGGCCCCGGCGCACAGTTCCAGCATCTCGGGCGTCACCAGCGCGTCGTAGAGCACGACGTCGGCTTGCGCCAGCAGGCGCGCGCCGCGCACGGTGATCAGGTCGGCGGCGCCGGGCCCGGCGCCGATCAGGTACACCTTGCCCGCCGCTGCCTTGTTCACCGCTGCCTTGTTCGCCGGCATGTGCCGCTCCTCTTATTCGCCCAGGCGAATCATACCCGCAGCAACGGTCTGGTGCGTGACTTCGTCGATCAGGATGAAGGCGCCGGTGGCGCGGATGTCGGCATAGGCGTCCGCGGCCAGGGGCTGCTGCACCGTCAGGTGGATGCGGGCGATGTCGTTCAGCTTCAGGCCCGCTGCCTGGTTTTCGACCGCGTGACGGACTTGCGTGTTGATGTCGAGCAGGGTGTCGACCCTGGTTACCTTGGCGCCCGTCTGGCGCGTGCCGTGCTTGATCCAGTACTTGCGGCGCAGGTCGAGCGGCTCGTCCGACATCCAGCAGACGTCGGCCACCACCTGCTTGAGCAGGGTGGCGGGCGCCGCGGCGCCGGACAGGGTGTCGCCGCGCGAGATGTCCAGGTATTCATCGAGCAGCAGCGTGACCGACTGGCCGGCGGCGGCCGTGTCGAGCGAACCGTCGAAGGTGACGATGTCCTTGACGGTCGCGCTCTGTCCCGAAGGCTGCACGGTCAACTTGTCGCCGACGGCGACGCTGCCCGACTCGATGCGGCCCATGTAGCCGCGGAAGTCGTTTGCCTCGTGGCCGTTGTGGCGGGCCACCAGTTGCACCGGGAAGCGGAAGGGCGCATCGTGCGCTTCGTCGTAGACCGAGATCGACTCGAGCAGCTCGATCAGGGTCGGGCCGGTGTACCAGCCCATGTTCTCGGAGCGCTCGACCACGTTGTCGCCGGCCAGGGCAGACAACGGGATCGCGGTCACGTCCTTCAGGCCGAGCGAATCGGCAAATTGCTGGTACGCGGCGACGATGCGCTCATACACGGACTGGTCGTAGTTCACCAGGTCCATCTTGTTGACGGCGACGATCACGTGCTCGATCTGCAGCAGCTTGGCGATGGTCGAGTGGCGCTTGGTCTGGATTAGCAAGTCGACGCCGCCATCTTCGCGCAGCTTCACTTTCGACACGTCCACCAGGATGATGACCGCGTCGGCCGTCGAGGCGCCCGTCACCATGTTGCGGGTGTACTGCTCGTGGCCCGGCGTGTCGGCGATGATGAACTTGCGCTTCGGGGTGGCGAAGTAGCGGTAGGCCACGTCGATCGTGATGCCCTGTTCGCGCTCGGCCTCCAGGCCGTCGGTCAACAGCGACAGGTCGATCGTGTCGCCCACGGTGCGCTTGTGCTTCGAGCGCGACACGGCGGCCAGCTGGTCCGCGAAGATGCCCTTGCTGTCGTACAGCAGGCGACCGATCAGCGTGCTCTTGCCGTCGTCGACGGAACCGGCGGTGATGAAGCGCAGCAGGCTGTGCTGGGTGAGCTTGTCGTTGAGGGCGTTCATCAGAAATATCCTTGCTTCTTGCGTTTTTCCATCGAGGCTTCCGAGGTCTGGTCGTCCATCCTGGTCGCGCCGCGTTCGGTCACTTGCGTGACGGCGGTTTCGGCGATGATCGCCTCGACCGTGCTGGCATCGGAAGATACCGGGCAGGTGCACGAGATGTCGCCCACGGTACGGAAGCGGACCGTTTGCGTTTCCACCGTCTCGCCTTCGCGCGCCGGGGTCAGCGGGGTCAGCGGCACCAGCAGGCCGTTGCGCGGGATCACCTGGCGCTGGTGGGCGAAATAGATCGGCGGCAGGGCCAGCTTTTCGCGGGCGATGTACTGCCAGACGTCGAGTTCGGTCCAGTTCGAGATCGGGAACACACGCATGTTCTCGCCGGGGTGGACGCGGGTGTTATACAGGTCCCACAGTTCCGGGCGCTGTGCCTTCGGGTCCCACTGGCCGAATTCGTCGCGGAAGGAAAAGATGCGTTCCTTGGCGCGCGCCTTCTCTTCGTCGCGGCGGGCGCCGCCGATGCAGGCGTCGAAACCGTGTTCGGCGATCGTCTCCAGCAGGGTCACGGCCTGGGCCGCGTTACGCGAATCGGTCTGCGGGTTACGCAGGCGCACCGTGCCCTTCTTGATCGAGTCCTCGACCGAGCCGACGATCAGGCGCTCGCCGAGCTCGGCCACGCGCGCATCGCGGAAGGCGATCACTTCGTCGAAGTTGTGGCCGGTGTCGATGTGCACCAGCGGGAAGGGAAATTTGCCCGGGCGGAAGGCCTTCTCGGCCAGGCGCAGCAGCACGACCGAGTCCTTGCCGCCCGAGAACAGCAGGGCAGGGTTGCTGCATTCCGCCGCCACTTCGCGCAGGATGTGGATCGCTTCGGATTCGAGCGCGTCGAGGTGGCGCGCGTTGACGTCGGCGAGGACGCCCGTGGTGTCGGAGAGGTTCGTCATGAGGTGCCTTGTTCTTGTGTGGCTCAGGCGGCCACGGATTTAATACGGATCAGCTTGCCGTCGACTACATGGAGGCCGCATTCTTTCGATTCCGGGTTTTCCCACCACCAGCGGCCGGCGCGCACGTCCTCGCCCGGCTGGGTCGCGCGGGTGCAGGGCTCGCAGCCGATCGACGGATAGCCGCGGTCATGCAGCGCGTTGTACGGCACATTGTTCGCGCGGATGTATTCCCAGACGTTTTCTTCGGACCAGTCAGCCAGCGGATTAAACTTGGTCATGCCGTGCGCCGGATCGTCTTCCTGGACGTGCAGGTCGGAACGGGTGGCCGATTGCGCGCGGCGCTGGCCCGTGATCCAGGCCTTGTTGCCGGCGAGGGCGCGGCCCAGCGGCTCGACCTTGCGCACGCGGCAGCATTCGCGGCGCATCTCGATGCTGTCGTAGAAGGCGTTCAGGCCGTTCTGGGCGACGTAGGCATCGACGGCCTCGGTTTGCGGGCGGAACAGGGCGATGTCATGGCCGTAAGTGGCTTTGACGGCATCGAGCACGGCCAGCGTTTCCTTGTGCAGGCGGCCCGTCTCCAGCGAGAAGATGCCGATCGGCAGCTTCGCCTTCAGGATCAGGTCGGTCAGCACCATGTCCTCGGCAGCCAGGCTTGAGGCGAACACGGCGGGCGTGAAGTCGGCGGCGATGCGCGCAAGGATCGCTTCGGTTTCACGCACGCGGATGGCGAGGTCGCTCATGCTGTTTTCCTCAGATGCCGGCGCCGGCGTCGGAGTGTTCCGGCGGAATGTCGCGTTCCTTGCGGCGGAACAGCGGCAGCGGTTGGTCGACCGAAGCCTGGTAGGTTTCCGAGAACACGGTCAGACCCTTCAGCGCGTCGTGGATCGAGCGGTCCTGGCGCGTCGCATAGGCATTGAAGCCGACGCGCGACATCGAGAACAGCTGGTCGCGCAGCACGTCGCCGATTGCGCGCAGCTCGCCGGTGTAGCCGAGGCGCTTGCGCACGTTGTAGGCGATCGAATAGCCGCGGCCATCGGAAAATTTCGGGAAGTCCACCGCGATCACGGCGAAGCGGTCCGAGTCGCCCTTGAGCTGCTCGAAGCGCTCGTCGGCGGCGATCCACACGCCCAGCTCGGTGCGCGGCGACAGGCTTTCTTTTTGCGCCAGCCAGACGGTCAGCGGCACGATGACCTTGCCTTCGGGGACAACGACGCTCTCGGCGGCGTCGCCTTCGGCCAGGCGCAGCACGCTCCAGTCGTCGGCCACCACTTCGCGGCCGCGGATAATTTCTTTATGTGCTTCAAGCATGGTCTTCCCCAACCAGTTCGCCGGCCGAGATCGGCGTGGCATACACGTGTTCCTTGAATGGCGCGATGCCGAGGCGCTGCGCGGTGTCGACGAAGCGCTCGCCTTCGAAGCGGTTGCCGACATACACCTGCAGCAGGCGGGCGATCACTTCCGGCATCTGGCTGCCCGAGAACGAAGGGCCGATGATCTTGCCGATGGCCGAGTTGTTGCCCTGGGCGCCGCCGATCGACACCTGGTACCACTCGCTGCCGTCCTTGTCGACGCCGAGCACGCCGATCGAGCCGACATGGTGGTGGCCGCAGGCATTGATGCAGCCCGAGATGTTCAGTTCGATGTCGCCGATGTCGTGCTGGAAGTCGAGATTGTCGAAACGCTCGGCAATGGCCGCCGCGATCGGGATCGACTTCGCATTTGCCAGCGAGCAGAAGTCGCCGCCCGGGCAGGAAATGATGTCGGTCAGGAGGCCGATGTTCGGCGTCGCCAGGCCCTTCGATTTGGCCAGCTGCCAGACCTCGAACAGGTCGGACTGCTTGACGTCGGCCAGCACCAGGTTCTGCTCGTGGGTCACGCGCAGTTCGCCGAAGCTGTACTTGTCGGCGAGGTCCGCCACGAAGTCCATCTGCTCGGCGGTGGCGTCGCCCGGCGGCACGCCGGTTTTCTTCAGCGACAGCACGACCGACGCGTAGCCCGGCACTTTGTGCGGCTTGACGTTGCGCTGCAGCCAGTTCGCAAAGGGCTTGCTGTCGGCGTGTGCGGCCAGAGGATCGATGGCTGGCAGGGTTTCGTAGGCCGGCGGCACGAAATAGGCGGCCACGCGGTCGTATTCTTCGCGGCTCAGGGTTTCCGGACCGTCCTTCAGGTCTTGCCACTCTTCCTCGACCAGGCGCGCGAATTCTTCCACGCCCAGGGATTTCAGCAGGATCTTGATGCGGGCCTTGTACTTGTTGTCGCGGCGGCCATACGAGTTATAGACGCGCATCACGGCTTCGGTATAGGTCAGCAGGTGCTGCCACGGCAGGAAGTCGCGGATCACGCTGCCGATGATCGGGGTACGGCCCATGCCGCCGCCCGCCATGAACTTGAAGCCGACTTCGCCCGCCTCGTTGTGCACGAGGGTCAGGCCAATGTCGTGGATGGCGATCGCGGCGCGGTCTTCGACGGCGCCGTTGATCGCCACCTTGAACTTGCGCGGCAGGGCGATGAACTCGGGGTGGAAGGTGCTCCACTGGCGCAGGATCTCGGCGAAGGGTCGCGGATCCATGATCTCGTCGGCGGCGACGCCGGCGAACTCGTCGGTGGTGATGTTGCGGATGCAATTGCCCGAGGTTTGGATCGCGTGCATTTCGACGGATGCCAGGTCGGTCAGGATGTCCGGGGTCTGCTCCAGTTCGATCCAGTTGTACTGGATGTTCTGGCGCGTCGTGAAGTGGCCATAGCCGCGGTCGTACTTGCGCGCGATGTGGGCGAACATGCGCAGCTGTGCCGTGGACAGCAGGCCGTACGGCACGGCGACGCGCAGCATGTAGGCATGGCGCTGCATGTACAGGCCGTTCTGCAGGCGCAGCGGCAGGAACTCTTCTTCGGTCAGCTCGTCGTTCAGGCGGCGCGCAACCTGGTCGCGGTACTGCGCAATGCGTTCGCGGACGATGAGGTGGTCGTACTGGTCGTAACGGTACATATCAGGAATCCTGTAAGGGCGGGTTGTTATGAACCCTTTAAGCTAGGTGTGATGGTAAGGGGAGAGGGCTTTATTCCAAACTACTGACAATTTATTTGCTTATATACGGTAGGGGTATAAGCAATCGCATAAAATAGCGAGTAAGAATGTAAAAAGCGTTTCCACACCACACAAGAACAGGAATGAACCTCCACCAACTGCGTTTCGTGCGCGAAGCCGTGCGCCAGAACTACAACCTGACCGACGCGGCCAAGGCCTTGTTCACGTCCCAGCCGGGCGTCTCCAAGGCCATCATCGAGCTGGAAGAAGAGCTCGGCGTCGACATCTTCACCCGCCATGGCAAGCGCATCCGCGGGCTGACGGAGCCGGGCCGGCTGGTGCTGCAATCGGTCGAGTTGATCATGCAGGAAATCGACAGCCTGAAACGCATCGGCAAGGAATACGCGGCCCACGACAGCGGCAGCTTCACGATTGCCACCACGCACACCCAGGCGCGCTACATGCTGCCCAAGGTGGTGCAGGCCTTCATGGGCAAGTTCCCCAAGGTGCGCCTGTCCCTGCTGCAAGGCAATCCGAAGCAGATCGCCGACATGGTCAAGACCGGCCAGGCCGACCTCGCCATCGCCACCGAAGCGATCGCCGCCATCGATGGCCTGGTGACTTTGCCCTGCTACCAGTGGGAACACGTGATCGTGGTGCCGCCGGAGCATGAGTTGCTGCGCTCGAAGGCGATCTCGCTCGAGGAAATCGCCGCCTACCCCCTGATCACCTACGACGCCGCCTTTGCCGGACGCAGCAAGATCGACCACGCCTTCACCCTGCGCGAACTGAAGCCGGACGTGCTGCTCGAAGCCATCGACGCCGACGTCATCAAGACCTATGTCGAGCTGGGCATGGGCGTGGGCATCATCGCCGGCATGGCCTTCGATCCCGAGCGCGACCGCAACCTGCGCACGATTCCCGTCGGCCACCTGTTTGGCATGAACGTGTCGCGCGTGGCGGTGAAGCAGGGCGCCTACCTGCGCAGCTACATTTATACCTTCATCGAACTGCTGGCACCGAGCCTGAACCGCAAGATGGTCGAGGCGGCGATGCGCGGCGGGGACAATTACGAGTTGTAAGAGAAAAGCATGAACAATCAACAAGTTGCAAAGTATTACGCCCTGCTGGGCGAGGCCCTCGAGGACAAATACCTCGAGCCGGACATGGACGAAGACATCGACGACATGAGCATCCACCTGGGCAATTTGCTGTCCGGGCATACGGTGCTGGAACTGGGCTGCGGCACCGGGTTCTGGACCGAAGTGGCGGCGGAGTCGGCGGCGTCCGTCCTGGCGGTCGACATCAACGCCGGCCTGGTCGACATCGCGCGCGAGCGTGGCATGCCCGAGGGCAAGGTGAGCTTCCGCGTGGCGGATGCGCTCGATTTGCCGGAAGACATCGGCACGGGTTCAGGAAAGTTCACGGCCGTGCTGGTGAGCTTCCTGTGGTCGCACCTGAACAAGAAGGAACAGGAGCAACTGCTGGCCACGCTCAAGAAGCGCCTGGGCAAGGACGTGCTGTTGGTGATCCTCGACGATTCCTTCGTCGAAGGCTTCAGCGAAACCATCGCGCGCACGGACGCAGACGGCACCACGTACCAGATCCTGACCACGCCGGAAGGCGAGCGCTTCGAGCTGCCGAAGAGCTACCAGTCGGACAGCGCGCTGAGGAAGCGCGTGGGGAATGTGGGCAAGGAAGTAAAAATCGAGCGGGTGGAGTTTTTCTGGATTTTGACTTGCCGGTTGAAATAAGGCCCAATCCGGGGTAGGTAGGGTGGGCGCCCCGTGCCCACGCGGAACGCCGCATCACAGTGCCGCTTACATGATGCAAGCGTTCGCGTGGGCACAGGGCGCCCACCCTACGTCCCTTCGGCAGGCGCCGCTCTCATGCCGGCGCCTGCCATCCCATCATCAAAACGCGTGACGCACACCCACGGTGAACGCGCTCGGATCCGCGCCCAGCGCGGTCGCCGGCGGCGTTACGTTGGTCGACGACGAATTCAGGCCGAACACGGCGCGCTCGTTGTTGCGGACCGTGCCGTAGCTTGTGTAGAAGCTGGTGCGCTTCGACAGCGAGTACGAATAGGCCACCGCCCAGGCGTTGCCGCGCGCGCCGCTTTCGATTTCGTTGCGCTGCAGGTTCACGAAGAACTTGTTCACGCCGGCCGTGTAGGCGGCGCCCAGGTTGATCTGCTCGAATTCGTTGTTGGCGCCGGCCTGGTCGGCGGTCAGGTAATTGGCCTTGAGGTCGACGTTGCCCAGCTTGTAGCCGGCGCCGATCGCCATTTCCTTGTCGTCGTCCAGCGCCACGCGCTCGAGCTGGTGGTAGCCGGCGCCCGCGTAGAACGGGCCGTTCACGTATTCCAGCGCCACGCCCATCAGGTTGCCCGACGGGCCGTCGGTGGCGCGCTCGCCGGCTGAGTAGGCCGCCAGCACCGAGAAGCCGGCCATCGGGGCGCTCTTGAAGTTGACCGAGTTGGCCAGGCGGCGCGTCAGGCGGTTGCTGGTGAAGGCGGACAGGTTGCTGCCGTAGAAGCCCTGGCCGAACACGTCGGTGGCGGCGGCGACCGAGGCGATCGGGCTGTATTCGCGGCCCAGGGTCAGCTGGCCGAAGCCGCCTTGCAGGCCGACCACGGCGCGGCGGCCGAAGAGGGCGGAATCGGCGGCGCCGGTGTCGAGGGCGACGCCCGCTTCGATGTTGAAGATGGCTTTGAGGCCATTGCCCAGGTCTTCAGTGCCGCGGAAGCCCAGGCGGCTGCTCGACTGGTTGCCCGAGTTGATGACGGTACGGCGCTTTTCGCCCGGCGCATCCGTGTCCTCGACGGCGACGGCTGCATCCATGATGCCGTAGATGGTGACGTTGGTCTGCGCATGCGCGAACAGCGGCAGGGTCGTGATCAGCGCAGCGGCCAGGGCTTTGTAATGCATGAAGATCTCCAATAAGGTATGACGAAGGATTTGAGTTGGCAGGATGGCAAACTCAAGGTCCAGCGCATCTTATCGAAGCAATATGTCCACTTCATGACAGGTGGAAACCGCGACCCGTCGAAACACTCAAACCGTATGCTCCGTTACCGGCAGCACGATGTCGATGCGCGTGCCGGGCGCTTCGTCGGCGCTGACGGAGATGTCGCCCTTCAGCCCCCAGACGCGCTCGCGCATGCCGATCAGGCCGAGCGATTCGGCCTTGTCCATGTCTTCTTCGCGGATGCCGCGGCCGTCGTCGCGGATCGTGATCAGGAGCTGGTGGTCGATGCGGTACAGGGTGAGGGTAACGCTGGTCGCCTGCGCATGGCGGGCGACGTTGGTCAGCGCTTCCTGGATGATGCGGAAGATGGCGGTGCTGGCCGCGTCGTCGAGGCGCAGCTCGGTTTCGTCGGCCAGCAGGGTGCAGGCAATGCCGTGGCGCTCGACGAAATCGTCGCGCAGTCCCTGCAAGGCGAAAAACAGCCCGCCTTCGTCGAGGGCGCGCGGGCGCAGGTTGGTGGCGATGCGGCGCAGCGAGGTGATGGCGGTGAGCAGGTTGCCGTCCATGCCCTTGATGAGGTGCAGCGCTTCCGGGGTGTTGCCGCAGGCCTCGTGCAGCAGGGTCAGGTCCATGCGCAGCGAGGCGAGCAGCTGGCCGAGGTCGTCGTGCAGCTCGCGCGCGATGTGGGTGCGTTCCTCCTCGCGGATGGTCTGCAGCGCGGAGGACAGCTGGCGCAGCTGGTCGTGCGAGCGCGCCAGCTTGCGCTGTACGCGCTGGCGCTCGGAGACGTCGCGCAGGATGATCGTGTAGAGCGTGTGCCCGTCCTGCATGGTGTCGGCGATCGAGCCTTCGATGGCGAAGCGCTCGCCCTTCGGGCGCAGGCCGGTGCCGGCGTAATCGGTGCCGCGGCGCCCGGCGCGCCCGTCGAGGCGGAAGTAGTCGGGCGGCGTGCCGTTGTGCTCGTGCGGGGCCTCGATGAAGCGCGCCAGCGGGCTGCCCTGCATCTCCTGCACGCTGACGCCGAACATGCTGGCGGCCGCCGGGTTGGCCAGCACGATGCGGCTTGTTTCGTCGGCCGAGATGATGGCTTCGCCCGCGTTGTGGACGATGCGCCGGCTGTGCTGCATGCGCGCATCGCCGGCGTCGTTGCGCTTGAGGCGGACGACCAGGCGCGCGGCCAGGTAACCGAGCGCGAACATCGCCAGGCCGCCCTTGCCCGGACGCGGGTTGCGCTGTCGTTTCATGTGGATATGCCTGCGGTAACGTCCGCGTGCGCGGACCAAACGCTACAATACGGCGCGCGCAGGCGTGGCCGATTGCGCAGGCACAAACGGGGAAAGTGGGCGGGGCAAATGACCGACGGGTCGTGCGGAAAGCATACCGGTAGCCCATAGGGTGGGCACTTGTGCCCACGCGGTCGTGCGTTTGCAAATCCCAAAATGCACCGGAGTCAGTCCAGGCGCGTGTCGCGAACAGCCGCGCGAATGCGCAACGGTACATACCGCGTGGGCACAAGTGCCCACCCTACAAAACCCGTTTGTCGCTTCTTACATCTGCTTGAACAGATGCAGGAAACTGCGGCTCACTTCCAGCTTTTCAGGCCGGCCCTTGACCAGCACCAGGTGGCGGCCGCGGATGTCGCGGGTCACGCCTTCGATGGCGTTGACGTTCACCAGCGTGGCGCGGTGGATCTGCCAGAACAGGGCGGGGTCGAGTTCGTCGGCCAGGTCGCGCACGGGCTTGCGGATCAGGGCCTCGAAGGTCGAGGTCTGCACGCAGGTATATTTCTCGTCCGAGCGGAAGAACAGGATGTCCTCGACCGGGATCATGCGCAGGTCCTGGCCGATGCTGGCCTGGATCCATTGCAGGTGCTTGGGTTTCGGTGCCGCGATCTTTTCGGCCAGTTGCGACAGCATGGCGGTCACGCTGTCGTTGACTACCGCGCCGGGCTTGCCGAGGCGGGTTTTCAGGCGTTCCACCGTCACCTTCAGGCGCTCCGGCTCGGACGGCTTGAGCACGTAGTCGACCGCGCCGCGCTCGAAGGCTTCGACCGCGTACTGGTCATAGGCAGTGACGAACACGATCTGGCTGCGGTCGCCGATCTCGCGCGCCGCTTCCATGCCGGTCTTGCCGGGCATGCGGATGTCGAGGAAGGTCAGGTCGGGCTTGCACTGGCCGACCAGTTCCACGGCTTCCTCGCCGTTCTTGGCCTCGCCCACGATTTCCAGTTCGGGCCACACCTGTTCCAGGCGCATGCGCAGCTGGTCGCGCATCAATCTTTCGTCGTCGGCAATAATCGCGGTAGGCATGGTCGGGTCCGGTCGGGATGAGAGAGTGACAATTATTCAATGAAATCGTGCGGCAGGCAAGCTGCCGGAGGGCTGCCCTCGGCGCCGCTTCATGCCAGGTCGCGCCTGCCCGGCCCGCCGATGGCCGGGCCGCGCGAGACCTGGTAGGGCACCTCGACCATCGCGATCACCCCGGTCGGGCTGTTGGCGGCGATGTGCAGCTGGCCGCCGTCGCCGTGCAGCAGGCGCAGGCGCTCGCGGATGGTCGGCAGGCCGAGGCCGGTGCCCTTGCTCGGCACCACGCCGAAACCGACGCCGTCGTCGGTGACGGTGACGCGCAGCTTGCCGTCGGCCAGGTCGGCCACGATCTTCAGGGTGCCGCCCTCGGGCTTGCACTCGAGGCCGTGCTTGATGGCGTTCTCGACCATCGACTGCAGCATCATCGGCGGGAAGGCGGCGCTGCGCAGGCTGTCGGGGATGCGCATGTCCACCGTCAGGCGTTCTTCCATGCGCATCTTGAGCAGGTCCAGGTAGGACGTCACCATGTCCACTTCGCGCCCGAGGTCCGTGACCAGGGTGTTGTCGCGCATCTGCGGCAGCACCGCGCGCAGGTACTGGATCAGGCTGCGCTGCATGGCCGAGGCGCGCGGCGGATTGGTCTCGATCAGGTGCTCGACCGAGGCGAGGGTGTTGAACAGGAAGTGCGGCTCGACCTGCGCCTGCATCATCTGCATCTTCGCTTCCGACAGCTGGCGCTGCATCGATTCGCGCTCGGCGGCGGCGTTCGCGGACTGGGTTTGCAGTTCGGCGCGCTTCTTGCCGCCCATCAGGGCCTTGATGCCGAACAGGGTCAGCACCAGCAACAGCACGAAGCTGGTGAACCAGCGCGAGGCCTGCTTGTGGTAGCGCGATGCGCGCGCTTCCGCCGCATCGTCGACGGCGCCCTCGATGGCGACCGACAGGTCTTCGGCGATCTGCGGCGGCAGTTCGATGTGGACCGTGCCGTCGTCCGGATGCACGCCCCTGGACAGCGCCGGGCCTTGGGCGGGTGCCCCGGGCGCCGGCGGAGCATCCGGCGCACCGGGAGCATCGGGTGCGCCGGGCGCCGCCGGCGGGTTGGACGGCGCCTCGGGCGCCTGGACGTGCGGCTTGTTGCGCGGGTTGAAGCGGATGCCGCTGTCGTCGATCACGATGCTGGTCTGGTCGCGCCGCGCGGCGCGCTCGGCCGCGGCGATCTCGGCGTCGCCGCCGGAGAACAAAATGTCTTGCAGGATCGCGCCGGCAATGAGCAGCAGCGCCGCGAACAGGAAAAACATCCACCACGACAATTGGGTCACCCAGGTCGCGACCGCGTCGAAAGCGCGGTACAGCGACGAGAGGATGCCGGCAAAGTAATGGTTGGTGGAGCTACGGGCTTGCATGGTCAGGGTCTGGTCGTCGATTCGTGGGCGGGAGCGAGTGTACCGCGTCCCCGCAACCCGGTGCCGAAAAACTGATCCGCAGGGGAAAACGGTGCGTCAGCTATTGCAGCACTTATGCGAGAAAAATATGTTGTTGGAACGATGCAACTTTACCCCTCCCGGTCCCGACGGGGCGTCGCTTTGCGACAGCCTGCAGGATGCGGGGCGTGGAATGCATGGCGGCGTGTTGCCTGCACTTGTCGAATGCTAAAAGTCCCGCTGAAAAATGACAATCGGAAACTCGGCGCGGTATGATCGAACACTTCGCTGTGCCCAAACCGTTCAATGAAAGGGTGTGCCGATGTCTGCTTGTCCGAATCAATTCCGCCTCGTTACCCGCAGCGATTTCGATGGACTGGTGTGCGCGGTCCTGCTCAAGCACCTGAACCTGATCGACGAGATCCTGTTCGTCCATCCGAAGGATATGCAGGACGGCAAAATCGCGATCAGCGCGCGCGACATCACGACCAACCTGCCGTACGTGGCCGGCGCCCACCTGGCATTCGACCATCACCTGTCCGAGACCATCCGCAACACCGGCCTGCGCCCGAACCACGTGATCGATCCCCAGGCCCCGTCGGCCGCGCGCGTGGTGTGGAACCACTACGCCGGCGAGCGCGTCTTCCCGCTCGCCTGGAACGACATGATGGCGGCCGTCGACAAGGCCGACAGCGCCCGTTTCTCGCGCGAAGAGGTACTGGAGCCGGCCGGCTGGAACTTGCTGAACTTCCTGATGGACGCGCGCACCGGCCTCGGCCGTTTTCACGATTTCCGCATCTCGAACTACCAGCTGATGATGGCCCTGATCGAGGCTTGCCGCCAGCATTCGATCGACCAGATCATGGCCATGCCCGACGTGCGCGAACGCACGACCCTGTACTTCGAGCACGCCAACCGTTGCAAGGAGCAGATCCGCCGCTGCGCCCGCGTGCACCGCAACCTGGTCGTGCTCGACCTGCGCGAAGAGCAGACCATCTTCGCCGGCAACCGCTTCATCATCTACGCCCTGTTCCCCGAGACGAACATCTCGATCCACGTGCTGTGGGGGCTGAAGAACCAGAATACCGTGTTCGCGACCGGGAAATCGATCCTGAACCGCACGTCGAAGACGAATATCGGCTCGCTGATGCTGGAATACGGCGGGGGCGGGCATGAGAATGCGGGGACTTGCCAGGTGTCGAACGAGATGGCAGAGGATGTGCTGGGGGCCTTGATTCACCGGATTACGACCGAGGGGTGAGGCTGGTTGCGCGCCGGTCAATCGGGCACGGTTGGCTGGACGCGACGGTGGCGCTGTGCAAGGGTTTCGAAACGCGTGGGGTCAGGACCCCACCCTACGAACGCGGTAGGGTGGAGTCCTGACTCTCCACGCGTTCGTACGCCGGCGGAACCCGGGACAAGAAACACGACGCAATCCCAAAAAAAAACGCCGCTCCGCAGCGCCGCATTCACGCCGGCATCCGGTCCCGCACCATGTCCCGCGCCGCCTCGGCCGCCATCGGCTCACTGAACAGCATCCCCTGCAGCGCCTCGCAGCCGTGCGAAGCCAGGAACTCCATCTGGGCGCGCGTTTCCACCGCCTCGCCGATGACGGGCATGTTGAGGTTGTGGCCGATGTCGATCAGGGTGCGCGCCATGGTGCTGCCTTCGCCTTCCGGCTCGTCGTCGGCGATTGCGTGCACCGCTTCCTTGGCCAGCTTGAGCTGCCCCACGCACAGTTCGCGCAGGAAGCCGAGGTCGGACATGCCGTGGCCGAATTCGTCCACCGACAGCGTCAGCCCCAGCTGGCGCAGCTGGCTGGCCAGGTCGCGCACCTGGCCGGGATTGCGGATCAGGGTTTCCTCGCGCAGCTCGATCTGCAGGCTGTCGGGCGCCAGCCCGTAGTGCGACAGGCGCGAGGCGATGCCGGAGACGAAATCCTGCTGGCCATATTCGCGCGCCGAGACGTTCACCGCCACCGGCACGTCGGTCACGCCGAGTTCCTTCAGGTCGCGCAGGAAGACGCAGGCCTGGTCGAGCACCCAGGCGCCGAATTGGACGATGCGGCCGTTTTCCTCGGCTTCCTGCAGGAAGGAGGAGGGCAGCAGCACCCCGTGCTGGGGGTGGCGCCAGCGCAGCAGGGCCTCGAAGCACTTGACGCGCCCGGTGCGCGCGTCGATCGAGGGCTGGTACAGCATGAACAGTTCGCCCCGCTCGATGGCATGCGACATGCCGGAGTCGAGCGCGTGGCGCGCTTCCGTGGTCGACTTCATGTCGGTCGAGAAGAAATAGATTTCGTCGCGCCCGGTCGCCTTGGCGTGGTACATCGCCACGTCGGCCGCGCGGATCAGGTCGGCCGCCGTGCTGCCGTCGTGCGGATACACGGACACCCCCAGGCTGGCGCCGACGGCGATTTCCTTGTGCATGAAGGAGACCGGCTGGGTCAGCCCCTGGCGCAGGCGCTCGATCATGCGCAGCGTGTAGCGCAGCGAGGGCTGGTTGACCAGCACCAGCACGAATTCGTCGCCGGACAGCCGCGCCACCGTGTCGCTGTCGCGCACCGAGGCCTGCAGGCGGCGCGCCACCACCTTGAGCACGACGTCGCCCGCCTCGTGGCCGAAGCTGTCGTTGATGGTCTTGAAATTGTTGAGGTCGATGAGGACGACGGCGACGAGCGACTTCTGGCGTTGCGACAGGTGCAGCGCCTGCTCGAGCCGGTCCCAGAGCAGGTTGCGGTTGGCCAGGCCGGTGAGGGCGTCGTGGTTGACCTCGTGCTCGAGGTGGGCCGTGCGCTGCTTGGTCGCGGTGACGTCCATGATGATGCCGATGAAATGGGTGGCCTCGCCATGTTCGTCGAGCACCGGCGTGATGCTCAGGTCGTTCCAGAACAGCTCGCCGTCCTTGCGCAGGTTGCGGAACACCACATTGACCGGTTCGCGCGCGGCGATCGCGTCGCGCACGCGGGCGCGTTCGTTGCTGTCCATGCCGGGCGCGGCCATGAAGCGCGAGTCGCGGCCGATGACCTCGGCGGCCGGGTAGCCGCTGATGCGCTCGAAGGCCGGGTTGACGTATTCGATCGGGCAGTCGTGGCCGTCGATGCGGGTGATGACGATGCCGTTGTTGGCGGCGTGCAGGGCGCGTTCGCGCAGGCGCAGGGCGCGTTCCTGGCGGCGCCGCTCGGAGATGTCGAGCCCCATGCCGAACAGGTACTGGCCGCCGTTGCAATTGATGCGCGAACCGCACAGCAGCATCGGCGTTTCCTGGCCGGTGCGCGAGATGACGTCGGCCTCGAGCAGGACTTCCTCGTTGTCCTCGAATACCCGGCGTATGTTCTCGGCAATCAGGGGCCGGGTGGCGAGGTCGAACAGTTCGAGGGCGTAGGTGGCGCCGGTTTCCTCGGTGGTGAGGCCCGTGACGCGCTCGTGGTTGCGGTTCCACAGGACGAAGCGGCCGTCGCGGTTGATCGCATAGAAGGTGCCGGGCAGGACGTCGACCAGGCGCGCGAGCGGGGTGCGCCCGACGAGTACCGACTCGGGCGTGGAATCGTCGTGGACGTTGTCGATGGCGGCGACCCAGAAGTGGGTGCTGCCGTCGGGCCCGGCCTGGGGCAGGAGAGCGAGGTCGGCCTTGACCATGCCGCCGTCCGCATGGCGCATGACCACCGGATTGGTATGCCCGTGGTTCTCGGCCAGGCCATGCCAGCGCTGGTTGCTGTCGGCGGGATCGGTACCGATGAGCAAGGACCAGAGCGGCTGGCCGATTGCCGCCTCCGCCGTGAACCCGAGCAGCCGTTCGCACGCGTCGTTCCAGGCCGCGATGATGCCGAACTCGTCGACCAGGAACGCGACACGGGAACTCGGAACGGGCGAGGTCATGCTGGGCGCCTTTCGATAAGTGGGCATCCTCAGTTGGACTCGCTAAGCGTACACGCGTTCCCGAAGTTTTGTCGCGTCTGTGTAAAAACAAAAGCCACCGCGTGGGCGGTGGCTTTTTCATATGATAAAGGAGGGCAGGGATCAGGCCGCTGCCGTCTCCTGGCGCTCCGGCAGGGCGATCTCGTTGCCGGTGCTGAACTGGTAGTCCTTGAACACGTGCTCGGCGCTCAGGATCTGGTAGCTGCCGTCCGCCAGTTTATGGGTCGTGTCCTTCAGGCGGTAGGTGTAGTGGCCGCAGGTCCAGCAGTTGAAGTTGCGCATGTGCGTGCACAGGCAGGTCTTGTCCATCACCGGCGGATTCTTCAGGTCCGGATTGGCCGCCACTTCGCGGTTGTACGAGTTGATGTAGGCGCAGTTGCCGGTCGCGTCCAGCAGGTAGCCGTAGGACTCGCAGCCCGGGCGGATGCCGGAACCGATGGCCGGCGTGCTTTTCAGCATGCGCATCGGGTAGCCGGTCGGCGAAATGCCGTTGACGATGATGTCTTCCTCGCTGGCGCGGAAATACTCCTGCTTGACGTTGTCGGGCAGGCCGCACTCGCGGGTCACGGTGAAGCGGGTCGCCACCTGCACGCCGCCCACGCCTTTTTCGAGGAAGCTGACCGCGTCCGAGCCGGTGAACACGCCGCCGGCCGCGATCAGCGGGATGTCGATGTTTTCCGCGCGCATGTAGGCGAGGATCTCGTCGATGATCGTGTGCAGGTCGTATTTCGCCCAGTCGAAGCCGAAGCCCAGGTGGCCGCCGGCCAACGGACCTTCGACGATGATGAAGTCGGGCAGGCGGTTCAGTTTCGAGACCTTGCGCAGGAACAGCTGCAGCGCGCGTACCGAGGACACGATGATGCCGAGTTTCGCTTCGCGGAAGCGCGGATGGTCCTTGATCAGCTCGAACGAACCGAGGTGCAGGCCGGCCGACATGGTGATGCCGTCGATGCCGGCGTCCAGGGCCGAGGACAGGCGCGTGCGCAGCGTTTCCTTCGGCGCGTTCATGGTCAGCTTTTCCATGCAGTTCACGAAAATCAGGCCATCGCCCTTTTTCGCCGCCATCGTCGCGCCCACGTGCAGGCGGGTCGCCTCGGCCAGGCGCTCGAGGTCGAACTGCACCACGGCCTTGTCCATGTTGTTGATGTTGAACTTGTAGAGCTTGGTCTTGTCCTTGACGAAGGTGGTATCGAACTTGCGGTCCGACACGTCCTGCACCATCGCGTCCGAGATATGGCCGATGCCGCCCAGGCGGGCCGCTTCCAGCGCCAGCTCGGAGGTCGAAATGTCCACGCCCATTCCGCCGATCATGATGGGCACATATTCCTTGTTGCCCAGACGCAGGCGGAAATCATCAACACGTTTCATTGCTATCCTTAGACTACCAAAGTTGCGTTCGCTCAAAGCCGCGCGGTCTGCGCGCTCTTGCAAAAAAAGCGAGTTCGTGCAGCCTTCATTCTACCCCAAGCACCTTGGGGTGGAACGAGGCGTGCGGGCGCGGCCCGGGGCACCCACGGCGCGGCCCGGATATATTCGAAATTTCGATTAATCGACTGCCGGATTAATCACGGAAATTGTTGAATGCCAGCGGCAAGTCCTGGATGTCCTTGCGCAGCAGGGCCATCGCGGCCTGCAGGTCGTCGCGCTTGGCGCCCGTGACGCGCACGGTTTCGCCCTGGATGCTGGCCTGCACCTTCATCTTGCTTTCCTTGATCGCCTTGGTGATCTTCTTGGCGTCCTCGGTCTCGATGCCGTTGCGCACCTTGATGACCTGCTTGACCTTGTCGCCGCCGATCTTCTCGATCTTTTCCTCGTCGAGGAAGCGCACGTCGACCTTGCGCTTCGTCATTTTGTTGACGAGCACGTCGCGTACCTGGCTCAGCTGGAAGTCGGAATCGGCGAACAGGGTCAGTTCGCGCTCCTTCTGCTCGACCTTGGCCGAGCTGCCCTTGAAGTCGAAGCGGGTGGTGATTTCCTTGTTCGATTGCTCGACGGCGTTCTTCACTTCGACCATGTCTGCTTCGCAGACCACGTCAAACGATGGCATGGCGGTTTCCTTTTATTTGTTGCTGCTGATTTTGGGATTGGCGGTATTTTAACGGACAAGGCCGAATAGAACGACCGTTTAGTATGAGCCGACTCCCGGCAGCGCCGGGCTTGCCTCTATAATCGAAGCGTTTTCCGCCCTGCCTTCGAGTCCATGCACCCCGACCTGCCCATCGAACACGACGTCCCTCTGCAACGCTTCAATACCTTCGGCCTGCCGGCGCGCGCACGGCGCTACCTGCGCGTGACCGACCCGGCCCAGCTCCTGCAGTTGCATGGGGACCCTGCGCTGGCCAGCCTGCCGCGCTTCGTCCTCGGCGGCGGCAGCAACGTCCTGCTCACGCGCGACGTCGACGCCCTGGTGCTGCACATGGCCATTCCCGGCCGCGCCATCGTGGGCGAGGAGGGCGCACAGGGTGACCATGTGCTGGTGCGCGCCGGTGCCGGCGAGAACTGGCACGCCTTCGTCGACTACACCATTGACCAGGGGCTGGGCGGGCTGGAAAACCTGTCGCTCATTCCCGGCACCGTGGGCGCCGCGCCGATCCAGAACATCGGGGCCTACGGTCTCGAGATCAAGGACGTCTTCCATTCGCTGACGGTGTTCGACCCGGCCAGCGGCACGACGCGCACCATGAACGGGGACGAGTGCCGTTTCGGCTACCGCGACAGCGTCTTCAAGCAGCCCGAGGGCGCCGGCCTGGTCGTGCTCGACGTGACCTTCGCCCTGCCGCGCGCCTGGCGCCCGAACCTGCGCTACGCCGAACTGGCCCAGGAATTGGCCCGTGTGCTGGAGGCGGCCGGCATCGCCGAGCCGACCCCGCGCCAGGTGGGCGACACCGTCGTCGCGATCCGCCGCCGCAAGCTGCCCGACCCGGCCGAGATCGGCAACGCCGGCAGCTTCTTCAAGAACCCGGTCGTCAGCGCCGAACAATGCGCGACCCTGCTCGCGCGCCACCCGCAGCTGGTGCACCACAGCCAGCCGGACGGCAGCGAAAAGCTGGCCGCGGGCTGGCTCATCGACCAGTGCGGCTGGAAAGGGAAGGGACTGGGCGCGGCCGGGGTCTACCCGAAGCAGGCGCTGGTGCTGGTCAACAATGGCGGGGCGACGGGCGCCGAGGTCATGGCGCTGGCGCGCGCGATCCAGGACGACGTCCAGGAGCGCTTCGGGGTGGCGCTGGAGCCGGAACCCGTCTTCGTTTGAGCCGCGGCTGCGCGGCCAGGCGACAACGCGCGCATGTGTCGAAATGTTAATAATGCTTGAGTTGCAAGGAACTCTTCATTAATATCATTTCCACCATTGTCAATACGGGCGCCTGCGATGAAAACCTCTCTTGCAGCAAGTCTGTTGTGCGTACTCGGCCTGGCGGGATGCGGGAATTTTTCGAGCGTCCATCGCACCCTCGATACCACCCAGGGACAGGGCGTCCTGATCGACATAAAACAGCGCGCCATCCTGGCGTCGACGATGCCTGTTCTGAATGCCACCGGTACGCAGTCGCATCCCGTCGTCTGCGCCGAACCGAGCCCGGATGCGCTCTCCGCCTATGCCTTCGACCTGGCGGCCCAGGGGAGTTTTCCAGGCGGGAAAGCGCTGGGCGGGAGTTTCGGCAGTGCGGAGAGCGCCGCATATGTCGGCCTGCGCACCCAGAGCATCCAGCTCTTGCGCGACCAGTTCTTCCGGGCGTGCGAAGCCTACATGAACCGGGCGATCAGCGCCGCCGAATACAACCTGCTGATCCGACGCTACCAGAAGCAGACCGCGGCACTGCTGGCGATCGAACAGCTGACCGGCGCCATGAGCGCATCGGCTGCCATCGTCAGCGCGGCCGGCTCGGCCAAAGGTTCGACCTCCGCCTTTCTGCAAAGCGTCTACGGCGAGAACAAGAATACGATCGCCGCCCTGGAAAAAGAAAAGGCGACGCCCGAACTCGAGGACGAGAAAAAGAAGGCGGTCCAGGCGGAAATCGACCGCCTGAAAAAGCAGAACGATGAGATCCTGCAGTCGCTGAAAGGCGCGGAACCGGAAAAAGTCGCGGCCACGGCCTCCGGCGAAACAAGCGAAGCGAAGCCGGCCGGCACCCAGCCGGGCGTCTCTTCAGTCGCCAGCGTCGTCCAGCACATCGTCGACAACGTGACACTCACGGACGATTTTCTCCAGCTGTGCATCGTGAACTTCGCCGGCCCGCAGGAGGCCGCGCACGCGGCTGCCGCGCAGCCGGCCGGCGCCAACGCCGACCCGCGCAACATGCGCGAAGCCTGCATGCGCCGCATGGGGATCGCCAACGAGCGGCTGCAGCTCCAGAACACCGTCGCGAAAAATTACCTGGACAATATCATTGCCGATAAAAAGCTCACGCCTGCACAGAAACGCGAAGAGCTCGACAAGATAACGGGTATCGGCAGCCCCGAGCCCAGCGTCGTCGCGCGCACCCTCGATGTCAGCACCACCGACATGAAGGCACTGCAGCTGATCCTTTCCAACCAACAGAAGGCCTTGATGGACCTGAGCGACAAGGTTGATGAAACCCTTTGCGATCCGAAAAAGGATGCGAAATGCAAGACCCGGAAATAGGCGGTGCGGCAGGGCCGGCGCCCCGCGGGAATCAGACCCGGAAGGCCGCCACGCGGTTGCGCCCGCGCGCCTTGGCCGCGCCCACCGCCTCCTCGGCACGCGCGACCACGGCCTCGAACACGTCGTCGCCGGCCGGCACCGTCGTCGCCACGCCGATCGACATGGTCACGATGCGGCGCTCGGGCAGCGGGTGCGACATGGCCAGGCGCTCCAGCGCGCCGCGGCAGGCTTCGGCCACCTGCACCGCGCCATCGAGCTTGGTATCGGGCAGCAGGATCGCGAAGCGCTTGCCGTCGTAGCGCGCGGCCAGGTCGGACGGGCGCTTGAGCTGCCCGGTCAGCACGCCGGCCAGCTTGCGCAGGCACAGGTCGCCCGCGTCGCGCCCGAGGCGTTCGTTGAAATGGCGGAACTGATCGATGTCGCAGACCAGCAGCGAGAGCGGCTGGCCGTTGCGGCGCGCACGCGCCCATTCGCCCTGCGCCGTTTCCTCGAAGCGGTTGCGGCTGGGGATGCCGGTGAGCGGATCGACGCCGGCATGGCGGTCGAGCTGGGCCTGGATGCGGCCCAGGGTGTCCTGGCTGTCGCGCAGGCGGCGCAGCGTCTCGGCGTGCTCGTCCTCGGCGCGGCTGACGGCCGCGTGGTAGCGCAGGCGCGCCAGCAGCTCGGCGCTGCCCGGCAGCGTCGACAGGTAGTCGGTGGCGCCGGCGGCAAACGCGGCGTCGCGATGGCGGCCGTCGCAGCCGGGCGCGAGCACCAGCAGCGGCAGGGCGCGCAGCGCCTCGTCGCCGCGGCAGGCGCGCACGAAATCGCTGCAGTCCTCGGCCCCCGACAGGGCGCGCACGACGACCGCCGGGCGCACGCTGGCCGCCTGGCGGGCGGCGCCGGCGGCATCGGCCAGCACCAGTTCGATGTCGCCGGCATCGGCCAGCATTTCGCGCAGGGCCGCGGCGAAAGGCGGCGCACCCACCAGCAGCACGCGGCACGGGGTGTGGGACGACTGGAATGCGAGGACTGGTGACATCGGATCGGCTGAGGTGGACTGGGCGGCACATTCTACCCCGAGGCCATGACAAATTGTTGCATTTAGCCTATCGGTTGTGCCTGCTTACAACGGTCTGCGGCCTGGCCCGGGGATCGGCTATCCTGCCCCATTCGATCACGAGGAGAACAGCATGAAAGCCATCGTCACCGGCCACAGCAAGGGCCTGGGCGCCGCCATCGCCGCCGAGCTGCTCGCGCGCGGCATTCCGGTACTGGGTCTGGCCCGCCACCGCGCACCCGGCCTGGCCGGGCGCTTCCCGGACCTGCTGCGCGAGATCGAGGTCGACCTGTCCGACGGCGCCGTGCTGGCGCAGTGGCTGGCCGGCGGCGCGCTGGCGGGCTTCGTGGCGGGCGAGGGCGCCGTGCTGCTGGTGAACAACGCCGGCGTGGTGTGGCCGGTCGGGCCGCTGGCCGAGCAGGACCCGCTGGAGGCGGTCAAGGCGGTGACCCTGAACGTGGCTGCGCCGCTGGCGCTGGCTGCCGCCGCCGTGCGCGCCAGCCCCGGCGCCCACCGGCGCATTCTGCACGTGTCGAGCGGGGCGGGCCGCGGCGCCTATCCCGGCTGGAGCGTCTACTGCGCCACCAAGGCCGCGCTCGACCGCCATGCGGAGGCGGTGGCGCTCGACGCCGACCCGGCGGTACGCGCCTGCAGCCTGGCGCCGGGCGTGATCGACACCGGCATGCAGGCCGAGATCCGGGCCACGCCGGAGGCGCGCTTTCCCATGAAGGAGCGTTTCGTGCAGCTGAAGCAGGAAGGGGCGCTGAGCTCGCCCGAGGCCTGCGCCGCGGCCCTGGTCGACTACCTGCTGGCGCCCGGATTCGGCAGCAAACCGGTCGACGACCTCCGTAACGCCTGACGGAGCGCTCTACAGCGAAGCGCCAAGCACCGGGTCGACCGCCGCGCGCGGCGTCCAGCGCCGCGGCACCAGCGAGCGCTGGCGGGCGGTGCGCTCGAACACGCGCTGCGCCAGCGTCTCGGGCACACCGGTCTCGCGCAGGAAGGCTTCGGCAACCCGCCACCCGAGGTTGTCGCGATAGGCGATGGCCACGTCGACGAGGGCGCCGAGCACCGGGTCGGCGCGCCTGTCCTGGCCGCGCTCGACGAACACGTGCTCCACCGCTGTCTCCTCGGGGCATGGCGTCGCCTGACCGCCTGGCGCCAGGCCAGGCGGTGTCGGCATGCTGCTCATACGGCTTACCTCATTGCACGTTGATCAGCTCGACCTCGAAGATCAGGGGTGCATCGGGCGGGATGGAGGTGCCGCTGCCGGCGCGCCCATAGGCCATCGACGCGGGAATAATGAGGGTGCGCTTGCCGCCGACGCGCATGCCGATCAGTCCCTGCTCCCAGCCCTGGATGACCTGGCTGGAGCCGAGCCGGAAGGTGAAGGGCGTGCGGCCGGCCGAGGTGTCGAACTGGGTGCCCTTGAAGTCGGCCTTGCTCGCGTCGTACAGCCAGCCGGTGTAATTCACGGTCAGGGTACGCCCGGAAGTCGCCAGCGCGCCCGTGCCCGTTACGGTATCGATGCGCTGGAAGGCCGGGCCCTGGCCCAGCGGCGTGCTGGCGCGGTCCTTCGTGTAGCGGGTGTCGGCCAGGTAGCCGCCGCCCACCGGCGACAGGATCACCAGCTCGCCCTTGTCGAGGTAGAGCGCACCCGGCGCGCTTGCCGCCGGCAGCTGGCCCGCGTTGGTCGTGCATACCGGCCCGTCGGAATAGGCGATGCACCAGCCGGCCACGCCGTTTTCCAACGTCGCCGTCACGGCCGGGCCGCTGCGGGTGCGGGTGTAGGCGGGTATCGCGATCGTCACCAGGTCGAGCGGGACCTGCACCTGCGCCGTGCTCGGCGCCAGCACTGCCGTCGCGGTCTTGGTGCTGGTGTAGGTCAGCGAGAAATCCGCGCTCAGGGTTTCCGAAGCGATCGGCGTGCCGCTGCATCCGATCGCGTCATGGAAATTGCGGACCAGCTTGAATTGCAGGGCGTCGCCGCCGCCGCTCGCCGTAGACAGCGTTGCCGTATCCTGCACGCGGCCCTGGCAGGGACCGTACCAGGTGCCGGCATAGTTGACGAGCACCGAGGCGGTGGCGGGAGGCGTCGCCGGTGGCGTGACAGGCGGCGTGACCGGTGGCGCGACCGGTGGCGTCGCCGCCGCCGGCGGCGGCGTCACGGCCACCGCCTGGGTGGCGTTGTCGCTCCCTCCGCCACCCCCGCCGCCGCATGCGCTCAGACTTAGGCAGGCGGCAAAGGCAACGGCCTTGCACAGCGGCGCGCCCCCATGCCCCAGCTCTCCCTCGGCTGTTTTACTTTGTTTATAGAAAAGAACAGCCCGATTATTAGCCGATGGTGCGCGCATATGCTTATCTCCCAGTTCATCCCGAATTTCTTGTAATCAACTCATTCATGCGCCGGGCGGCTTTATTTTTTGTAATTGACGGTTATTGAAACCGAGAAATACCGCTCCGGCGAACCGTCCAGAAAATTGACGGAATCGTGAATGCGAAAATATTGTGCACACCAATTCGATTGATGCGCAATGCATGGAATTGAACCGGCGGGTCAATAAGATACGGATTGACGCAACCGGGCGCGCCTACAAACTTTCCGCATGTAATTAATCAACATACGGGGCGTAGAGCGCCTCCTATGAGACGGTCACATCCGCCATCATCTGACAGCGTTGTAGGCATGGTCTTACCCCCTATGCATGAAAGCCAAGTGATAGAAATAATTCATGGAACCGCAAAATAGCTGATGTGTTGTTTTTTCCACATCAAAAAAATTATGCATTTTGCGTAAAATTTTTATGCTAGCTTAGTAAATACGCACCCATCACTACTGGTTATTCTGCCTGTCCATGACGTATTACAAATGGATAGCCGGACGTGACGGGCATTCCTTTGCCTGTCGATTTGTGAGACCTGCAGTGGCGGTTCTGAGCGGCATCTCGACACCGCGGGCCGGAGTCGAATACATGAGACGTGGACGTCCAAACTATCCTAGGGGAAAGAAACATGGCTCACAACCCGCAGTACAACTTCAACGTCAATCTCGACGACCTCCTGTTTATCCTCAACCAGATCAAGATTGCAGAAAACAGCACCAATCCCGACGGCAGCATCGACGGCGACAAGTTGCGCGACGACGTCGGCAGTCCGTTGCTGCCTTACGGCCTGCGCACGGTCGACGGCACCTGGAACAGCCTGCTGCCGGGCATGGAACGCATGGGAGCGGCCGATAACGCCATGCCGCGCCTGGTGGCCGGGCAGTGGCACGATGCGGAAGGCGTCGCCGCGAATGTCCTGGGCGGCAATCCGGCCATTGCCGGCTCCAGCTACAAGTCCATCACCCCGGGCAACATGGTCTTCGATTCGCAGCCGCGCGTCATTTCGAACCTGATCGTCGACCAGACCAACCACAACCCGGCGGCGGTCATCGCCGCCCAGGACCGCGCCGACATCGCGACCTACCCGGGCATGGACGAAGTGCAGACCGCGCCCAACGGCACCCTCCTGATCCCGAACCAGTCGCCCGACATCGGCCTGTCGCCGCCGTTCAACGGCATGATGGCGCTGTTCGGCCAGTTCTTCGACCACGGCCTCGACCTGATCGCCAAGGGCGGCGGCACCGTCTTCGTGCCGCTCAAGCCGGACGATCCGCTCTACGTCGAGGGCAGCCCGACCAACTTCATGGTGATGACGCGCGCCCAGAACGGCGTCGGCCCCGGAGCCGACGGCAAGCTCGGTACCGCCGACGACGACCTGCGCGCCCAGATCAACACCACGACCCCCTTCATCGACCAGAACCAGACCTATACCTCGCACCCTTCGCACCAGGTCTTCCTGCGCGAGTACGCGATGGTGAATGGCAAGCCGCTGGCCACCGGGCGCCTGCTCGACGGCACCCATGGCGCCGGCAACTGGGCCGAAGTGAAGGAGCAGGCCGCCAAGCTGCTGGGCATCCAGCTGAGCGACACCGACATCTTCAACGTGCCGCTGCTGGCGACCGACCGCTACGGCGAATTCATCCGCGGCGCGAACGGCTTCGTCCAGATCGTCACCGCCACCGGGCTGGTCGAAGGCAATCCGGGCGCCAACGGCGGCCTGGGCGTGGCGCTGCCGGCCAACACCATGCGCACCAACCACGCCTTCCTCGACGACATCGCGCATACCGCCGCGCCCGGCACCTACGACCACGACCACAACCCGATGACGCCGCGGGTGCAGCTGGTGGCCGACGACGACAGCGTCGCCAATGGCGGGCCGCAGCCGGTCGGCACCTATGACGACGAGCTGCTCGACCGCCACTTCATCAACGGCGACGGCCGCGGCAACGAGAACATCGGCCTGACCGCCATCCATGCCATCTTCCACGACGAGCACAACCGCCTGGTCGAGCAGTACAAGGACACCATCCTCGCCAGCGGCGACCTGGCCTTCATCAACGAATGGCTGCTGGTCGACATCGAGGCGGTGCCGTCCGACCTGTCGACCCTCGTGTGGGACGGCGAGCGCCTGTTCCAGGCCGGCCGCTTCGTCAACGAGATGCAGTACCAGCACATGGTGTTCGAGGAATTCGCGCGCGCCGTGCAGCCGAGCATCGATCCCTTCGTGTTCTCGAATTCGGCCGACATCGACCCGGCCATCATGGCGGAATTCGCCAACGTCGTGTACCGCTTCGGCCACTCGATGCTCAACGAGACCGTGGCGCGCATCGACGGCAACATGAACGAGAAGGACATCGGCCTGATCGAGGCCTTCCTCAACCCGATCGCCTTCGACCAGAACGGCACGGTCGACCCGCATGTCGCAGTGGGCGAGATCGTGCGCGGCATGACGCGCCAGGTCGGCAACGAGATCGACGAATTCGTCACCGACGCGCTGCGCAACAACCTGGTCGGCCTGCCGCTCGACCTGGCCGCGCTCAACATCGCCCGCGGCCGCGACACCGGCTCGCCCAGCTTCAACGAGGCGCGCGCCGCCTTCTACAAGATGACGGGCGACGCCCAGCTCAAGCCCTATACGAGCTGGGCCGACTTCGCGCCGCACATGAAGAACCCGGCCTCGATCATCAACTTCATCGCCGCCTACGGCCTGCACCCGACCATCACGTCGGCGACCACGCTGGAAGCCAAGCGCGCCGCCGCCACGCTGCTGGTGATGGGCGACATGGACCTGAACGACAACGGCAAGATCGACTTCCCCGAGCCGAACGAAGACGGTACGCCTGGGACGCCCACCGGCCCGAACGAAGTCGCCCCGGCCGACCGCCTGGCATTCCTGAACAGCACCGGCGGCACCTGGACCGCCGCCACCAGCGGCCTGAACAAGGTCGACTTCTGGATCGGCGGCCTGGCCGAAGCGAAGCTCGAGTTCGGCGGCATGCTGGCCCCGACCTTCAACTTCGTGTTCGAACAGCAGATGGAAATGCTGCAGAACGGCGACCGCTTCTACTACCTGAGCCGTACCCAGGGCCTGAACCTGCTCAACGAGCTGGAAGGCAACCTGTTCTCGGCCATGGCCATGCGCAACACCGACCTCGGCGACGCCATGAACACCAGCCACCTGCCGGCGCTGATGTTCACCACGCCGAGCTATATCCTGGAAATGGACAAGGCAGACCAGCGCACCGGCATCGGTACTGGCCTCATCAAGAACGGCGACCCGACCCGCGCCAACCCGATCCTGAACGCCTTCACCTCGCTCGTCACGCGCAAGGCGCCGGGTGCGGACGTCAACGGCGACGGCCATCCCGACGGCGGCGAACTGATCTACGCCTACGACGGCCCCGACCACGTGGTGCTGGGCGGCACGCCCGGCAACGACACCCTCAAGGGCGGGCGCGGCATGGATACCCTGTGGGGCGACGGCGGCGACGACCGCCTCGACGGCGGCGACGAGGCCGACCAGGTGCACGGCGGCGACGGCGACGACATCATCACCGACCACGGCACCCCGGCCGGCGCCGCCGACTTCCTGCGCGGCGACAACGGCAACGACGTCATCAGCAACGGCACCGGCAACGACCTCGTGTTCGGCGGCGCCGGCCAGGACTTCGTCATCGTCGGGCCCGACTTCACCGAGGTGTTCGCCGGCGAAGGCAACGACTTCCTCCTGGGCGGCAACGGTTCCGATGTCCTGATGGGCAACGAGGGCGACGACTGGATCGAGGGCGGCGAAGGTTTCGACTCCGTGACCGGCGAGAACTCGCAGCTGTTCTTCAACAGCACCATCATCGGCCACGACGTCCTCAACGGCCAGGGCAACGACACCGACTACGACGGCGAATCGGGCGACGACATCATGGTCCAGGGCGCCGGCATCCAGCGCAACAACGGCATGCTGGGCTTCGACTGGGCGATCCACAAGGGCGACCCGACCGCCGCCAATTCCGACCTCGGCATCCCGCTCTTCGGCCAGCAGGAGCCCTTCATCCTGCGCGACCGCTTCGATTCGGTCGAGGCCCTGTCCGGCTGGAAGTTCGACGACGTCCTGATCGGCACGGTTCGTCCGACCGGGGCGCCCGGCGGCGAGGGCGGCATCCTGCTGCCACCCGACGGCAGCAGCCTGCTGCAGAAGAACGTCGCCCTGATCCGGGGCTTGCAGGAGCTGCTCGGCAAGCCCGCGTTCGACAACCCGGAAGCCATCGTGTTCGATCCGCGGACAGGCGCCGACATCCTGATCGGCGGCGCCGGCAGCGACAAGATCACCGGCAAGAACGGCAACGACCTGATCGACGGCGACGCCTGGCTCAACGTGCGCGTCGAGGTCATGTCGAAAACGCAGCCGAACGTGGTGCTCAAATCGGTCGACAGCATCGCCGAACTGCGCGACGACATGCTCTCGGGCGCCATCAATCCGGGCCAGCTGCGCATCGTGCGCGAGATCCTGCAGTCGACCACCAAGGCGGCCGAAATCGACCAGGCGATCTATTCCGACCTGCGCGCCAACTACGACATCACGCGCAACGCCGACAACACCTGGACCGTGGCCCATGCCCGCGGCACCGGCACCGACGGCATCGACACCATCCGCAACATCGAGGAACTGGTGTTCGTCGACGACGTGGTCAACCTGACGGGCGAGCCGCACATCGACGACATGACGCCGACCGAGAAGCACATGCTGACCGCCACGCCGGGCACCGTGGCCGCCTTCGCCGGCGTGCCGGAGTCCGCCATCAACTACCAGTGGCAGGCCCTGGTCAACGGCGTGTTCGTCAACATCGCCGGCGCCACCGGCGCGACCTTCATCCCGCAGCAGGCGCAAGTCGGCCAGCAGCTGCGCGTGATGGCCAGCTTCAGCGACGCCGGCGGCGTCAGCCGCGCCATTCCCTCGGCGGCCACCAGCCCGGTGGGCGACCAGATCGTCGGCACTACGCTCGACAACGTCCTGACCGGCACCGCCTGGGACGACGACCTGATCGGACTGGCCGGCAACGACACGCTCAACGGCGGCCTCGGAGCAGACCGGCTCGAAGGCGGCACCGGCAACGACATTTATGTCGTCGACGATATCGGCGACACCGTCGTCGAAGCGGCGGGCGCCGGCACCGACACCGTGCAGACTACGCTGACGGCGCGCACCCTCGCCAACAACCTGGAAAACCTGACGTATATCGGGTCGGGCAACTTTTCCGGCACCGGCAATGCGCTTGCCAACAGCATCACCGGCGGCAACGGCAACGATACCCTCGACGGCGGCGCAGGCAGCGATATCCTCACCGGTGGCTTCGGCGACGACACGTATATCGTCAGCGAAACCGGCGACCGGGTGGTGGAAACGGCCAGCGCGGGCATCGACCTGGTGCGCACCGCACTCGGCTCGCATACGCTGGCCGCGCATGTCGACATGCTGGAATACACCGGCACCGGCAACTTCAACGGCACCGGCAACGCCCTCGACAACAGCATCATCGGCGGCGCAGGCAACGACGTGCTCGACGGCGGCACCCTCGGCGGCAACGACCAGCTCATCGGTAACGACGGCAACGACATCCTGCGCGGCCAGAACGGCAACGATGCCCTCGAAGGCGGCCTGGGAGACGACTACCTGGACGGCGGTACCGGCCTCGACGACATGCGCGGCGGCAGCGGCGACGACACCTATGTCGTCAGTGCCGTCGGCGACATCGTCACCGAGCTAGGCAACGAAGGCGTCGATACCGTGCGCACGAGCATCAATTACACGCTCGGCGACGAGGTCGAGAACCTGGTCTATACGGGCACCTCGACCTTCATCGGCACCGGCAACGCGCTCGCCAACCGGCTGCAGGGCGGCTCCGGCACCGACACCCTCGACGGCGGCGCGGGCGTCGACTGGATGGCGGGCGGCCGCGGCAACGACACCTACGTCGTCGACGAAGCGCTCGACACGGTGGTGGAGCTGGCGGGCGAGGGCACCGACACTATCCGCACCACGCTGGCCAGCTTCGAGCTGGGGGCCAACCTCGAAAACCTCACTTTCACCGGCACGGGCGCGTTCGTCGGCACCGGTAACGCCCTGGTGAATGCGCTCACGGGCGGCGCCGGCGACGACACCCTCGACGGCGGCGCGGGCGCGGACCGCATGACCGGCGGGGCCGGGAACGATGTGTACGTGGTCGATCACATCGGCGACGTGATCATCGAAGGTACGGGCACCGCGGGCGGCAGCGCGGACCTGGCACGGGTCTCGGTAAACAGCTATACGCTGGGTAACAACGTCGAGGAACTCGTGTTTACCGGCACCGGCAACTTCACCGGCACCGGCAACAGTTCGAACAACACGATGACGGGCGGCGACGGCAACGACAGCTTGAATGGCGGAATCGGCAACGACCGGCTGATCGGGGGCAAGGGCGACGATACCTACTTCGTCAACTCCTCCGCTGACGTCATCGTCGAACTCGACGGCGAAGGAATCGACACCGTCATGTCCAATTCCGGCAGCTACATCCTCGGGGCAGGGGTCGAGAACGCGATCCAGACCGGCGGCGTCGCCAACTTCACCGGCAACGGGCTCGACAACTACCTGCGCGGCTTCACCGGCGCCGACACCCTGCGCGGCGGCGACGGCAACGACCGGCTGGAGGGCGGGGCCGGCAACGACCGGCTCGAGGGCGGAGCGGGCAACGACATCTTCGTGTTCTCGGCGGCGGGCTTCGGCGCCGACACCATCGCCGGCGGCTTCGACTTCAACGCCGTGGACGGCCAGGACCTGCTCGACATCTCGGGCCTGGGCATCAGCGCCAGCAACTTCGCCACCAGCGTCAGCTTCACCGACCTGGGCGCCGACCTGCGGGTGACGATCGGCATCATGGGTTCCTTCGTGCTGCAGGGCGTGGGGAACCCGGCGGATATCACGATCGACGACTTCATCGTGCAGGGGCAGACGGCCGCCCTGGCGACGGCGGCGCCGGCAGCGATCGCGCCGCTGGGGGAGATGCTGACCGTTTGAACGCCGTAGCAGTCACGCTGTAGTAGTTGCACCGTAGTGCAGGGACCGGCGGCCGCCTGGCGGCCCCGGTCCACGTAACAAAGACAAGAACGATTACAAGCTTCAAAGCCTGGGAGATAACGAAAATGAAGTTCATGAAGAAGCACGCCGCCGGCGCGCAGCAGCTGCATGCCGCACTCGCCGAAACCGATCCGACCAGCGTCGACCTGATCCTCCTCGACCGGGCAGGCTTCCGGCCCGCCTTCCGGCTTCCTCCCATGCCGCACATGCCCGGCTTCGCCCGCCGCCCGGTTGCCACGCCCGCCGCACGCGATGCCCGCGGCCGCACCCCGGCCGCGCGCGCCCACAAGAAAACCACCGCACGCCCGGTGTAATCCACGTCCGTCCCGGAGACCACCATGAATACGATCTGGCGAGAGCTGCGGCCCCTGCTTGGCTATATGGGCCTGTTTTCCTTTTGCGTCAACCTGCTGTACCTGGTGCCGGCATTGTTCATGCTGCAGGTATTCGACCGGGTGCTGACGACCAACAGCCACGAAACCCTGCTGGTGCTGCTGGTCGGCACCGGCGTGGCGCTGCTGGTCATGCTGCTGCTCGATTACGTGCGCCAGAGCCTGCAGGGCGTGCTGGCGGCGATGGTCGACGAGCGCCTCGCGCGCCCGGTCGTCGAGACCCTCGTCGAGCGCGCCGCGCGCATGCCGAATGCCGGCGTGGGCGAGGGCATGCGCGACCTGGCCACGCTCAAGAACGTGCTGTCCTCGAATGCGCTCGCCGCGCTGTTCGACGCGCCCTGGGCGCCGATCTTCCTGGCGCTGATCTGGGGCTTCCACCCGGCGCTCGGCCTGGGAGCGCTGGTCGCCGTGGCGGTCATGCTGGCGGTCGCCTGGCTGAACCACCGCATCAGCCAGGGCGCGATCGCCGGCCTGCAGCAGGACGGCCGGCGCGCCTCGAAATACGTCGAGAGCTCGCTGAGGAACGCCGAGATCCTGCAGGCGCTCGGCATGACCGGCAAGCTGCTCGCGCGCTGGCGCACCCTGCAGGGCGAGGTCGCCAGCCTGCAGGCCAGCGCCGGCCGCTCCAGCGTCGTCTTCACGGCGCTCACCCGCTGCCTGCGCCAGGCGATCCAGATCCTGCTGCTGGCGCTGGGCGCCTGGCTGGTGATCAGCCAGGAGGCCTCCGCCGGCATCATGATCGCCACCACCGTGCTGCTGGGCCGCGCCCTGCAGCCGGTCGAGCAGCTGGTCGGCAGCTGGCGCGCGCTGGCCGACGGCCGCGCCGCCTACGCCCGGCTGCAGGAGCTGTCGCAGGACTTCCCGGACGCCGCGAACCAGGTCGAACTGCCTTGCCCGACGGGCCGGCTGTCGGTGGAAAGCCTGTCCTTCCGCGCCCCCGGCACTGGCAAGCCCGTGCTCTACAACCTGGCCCTGAACCTGGAGGCGGGCGAGTCGCTGGCCATCATCGGCGCCAGCGCCGCCGGCAAGTCGACCCTGGCGCGGCTGCTGATCGGCCTGTGGGCGCCGAGCACGGGCACGGTGCGCCTGGACGGCGTCGACGTCGCCTACTGGAACCGCGCCCAGCTCGGCCAGTGGATCGGCTACGTGCCGCAGGACGTCGAGCTGTTCGACGGCAGCGTGGCCGACAACATCGCGCGTCTGGACGCGGTCGATTCCGAGCGCGTGATCCGGGCCGCGCAGCGTGCCAACGCCCACGACATGATCAACGAGTTCCCGCAGGGGTACGACACGCCGGTGGGCGAGGGCGGTTTGCGCCTGTCGCCGGGCCAGCGCCAGCGCATCGCCCTGGCGCGCGCGCTGTACGGCAACCCGCGCCTGGTGGTGCTGGACGAGCCGAACTCGAACCTCGACGGCGCTGGCGAGATCGCGCTGGCCCAGGCCGTGAGCGGGCTGCGCGCCGAGGGGGTGACGACGATCATCATCACGCACCGGCCGTCGCTGATCGCGCACGTGACGAAGATCCTGGTGCTGGAAGCGGGCCGCGCGAAACGCTACGGCGCCGCCGGCGAAGTCATGAAAGAGATGCAGCGCCAGGCGCAGGCCGTGGTCGATACCGCCAGCGCCGCGGTGGCACGTTGAAGAGGGGATGGACATGCAAAACGCAATGACGGCAAATGCAGTGGTGGGTGAACTGGTGGACGGCGGCCTGCCGACTCCGCGCGAGCAGGGCCGGCGCCTGGCGCGCTTCGGCATGCGGGTGTTCTACGTGGCGATGGTGCCGCTGGCGGTATGGACCTGCGTGGCCCCGCTGTCGATGGCGGTGGTGGCGCCGGCCTATGTGAAGGTCGACCTGAACCGGCGCCCGATCCAGCACCTGGAAGGGGGCATCGTGCGCGAGGTGCTGGTGCGCGACGGCCAGCGCGTGCGCGCCGGGCAGCCGGTGTTGAAACTGGGCGACGTCGGGGTCGACGCCGACCGCAACCGCCTGGCCTACCGCGCCATCGTCGAACGCGCTACCCTGGCGCGCCTCGAGAGCGAGCAGCTGCGCACCGGCAGCCTGCGCCTGCCCGAGGACCTGCTGGCGGCGGCCGCGCGCGACGAGCGCGTGCGCCAGGCGGTGGACAAGGAAACGAATTTGTTCGCCAGCCGCCGCTCCTCGCTCGAGAGCGAAGTGGCGCTGATGCGCGCCCAGCGCGCCCAGGTGGCCAACGAGGTCGATTCGCTGCGCGCGCAGATCGGCAACATCGAGCGCTCGCTGTCCCTGCAGCGCCAGGACCTGGAACTCAATCGCGGCCTGCACAAGGACAAGTTCATCTCGAGCGCCAAGCTGTCCCAGATCGAGGCGACGGTGGCCGACTACGCCGCCAAGGTCGACGAGCGGCGCTCGGAACTGGCGCGTGCCGGCCAGCGCATCGCCGACATCGACCTGCGCATCCGCTCGCTGCAGAACGCCTACATGCAAAGCGCCAGCGACGAGGTCAAGGCGAGCGTCGCGCGCCTGACCGACATCGACCAGGAAATGCGCAAGACCGACGACGCCGCCAGCCGCCAGGTGGTGGCGGCGCCCGCCAGCGGCGAAATCATCGACCTGAAGTTCAGCTCCCCGGGCGCGGTCGTGCGTCCGGGCGACACGATCGCCGAGATCGTACCGTCGGACGCGCGCCTGATGCTCGAGGCGCACATTCGTCCGGAAGAAATCAACCACGTCCACCTGCGCCAGAAGGCGCGCATCAAGTTCACCGCCCTGAAATACCGCAGCGCCCCGATGGTCGAGGGCGAGGTGACCTATATCTCGGCCGACCGGCTGGTCGACAAGGGCACAGGCCAGGCCTACTTCAGCGTGCTGGTCGCGGCCAGCGAGCAGTCGCTCAAGACGGCGCGCGACATCAAGCTGCAGGCCGGCATGTCGGCCGAGGTGTACATCGACGGCGCCACCCAGACGCCGCTGCAATACCTGGTCGAGCCGGTCATGTCGACGATCCGCCGGGCGGGGCGGCAGATGTAGGCGCCAGGGCGGACGACGGGAGCGGAGCTGCATGGACGAGCAGGAACGGCGGTCGGACCTGCGGCGGCGCGCCATCGCCTCGGTGGCGATGGTCGCCGCCGGGACGGCCATCCTGGCGGCGCAGGGCGACCCAGCACCTGCACTCGCACCTGCGCCGCCGTTCCGTCCTGGCCTGCCTGTGATCGAGGCGAAGCTGCCGCCACCCGCACCCGGGGGCCAGGTCAAGAACGCGGCCGGGGAACCCGCCCCGCCCGCCGAGCGACGTAACCCAACACGTGTTTTACTGATCCGGAGCACACCATGAAACCCGATAGCGAAGTGGAAGAGAGGGGGAGCGAGCACGAACCGCAAGTTCGCGACCGCGACAAGATGAAACGGCGCCTGGCGGGCGCGTCGCTGGTGGCCGCGGGCGCCGCCGTGCTGGCGGCCGAGGCCAGGCTGGGCCTGGGCACGGCGCCGGCCCCGGCGCCGGCCGCGCCCGGCGCGTCACCCGGGACGGGAACGCAGCAGGCCGGGACGAGGGCAAGCGGCAGCACGGCGGGCGGCACCGGCCTGGCCGGTGGGACCACCAGCCTGCGCGGCGACTTCAAGATCGAGGAGGTCGGCAGGGCGCCCTACACCACGCCCTTCATCGTGCCGCTGCCGATGCCGAAGATCGCCGAACCGGTGAGCGGGCTGAGCCCGGAGCCGGAAAAGTACCCGGTCGAGGGCGAGGCGGGGCGGCTGCCGCACCAGGCCTGGGACCGCTTCCCGCCTCAAAAGTTCTATCATGTCAAGGTCGAGGAAAAGGACCACGAATTCCACCCCGAACTGCCGAAGCAGAAAATCTGGGGCTACGGCGGCATCACGCCGGGGCTGACCTTCGTCGTCAAGTACGGCGAACCGATCCTGGTGCGCTTCGAGAACGAGCTGCCGCTCGATCATGTGGGCTACGGCACCCCCGAGATCTCGACCCACCTGCACAACGGCCATACCCCGTCCGAGAGCGACGGCTTCCCCGGCGACTACTACAGCGAGAGAAAATGCGGTTCGACCCTGAGCCGGCCGGGCAAGTTCAAGGACCATCACTACCCGAACATCTGTTCCAACGTGGACGCCTTTCCGGACACCGGCGGTAACCACGCCCTGGCGCTCGGCACCCTGTGGTACCACGACCACCGCATGGAATTCACCGCGCCCAACGTCTACCGGGGGCTGGCCGGCTTCTACCTCATCTTCGACGAACTCGATTCCGACGACGAATACGACGAGCACGAGGGCGCGCTCGGCCTGCCTTCCGGCGTCGGCAAGTACGATATTCCGCTGGTGTTCCAGGACCGCCGCTTCGATTCGGGCGGCTACCTGTATTTCGACCAGTTCGACCCGGAAGGGATCGTGGGCGACAAGTTCCTTGTCAACGGCAAGGTGCAGCCCTTCTTCTCGGTCGAGCGGCGCAAGTACCGCTTCCGGATGCTCAACGGCTCGTCGCTGCGCTTCTACGAGTTCTACCTGGTTTACCAGGGCATCGACCAGAAATTCCACCAGATCGGCAACGACGGCAACCTGCTGCCGGCGCCGGTACTGACCAGCAAGCTGCGCCTCGGGGTGGCCGAGCGGGGCGACCTGATCGTCGACTTCGCGCAGTACCCGCTCGGCGCCAGGCTCTACATCGTCAACAAGCTCGAGCACCTTGACGGACGTGGGCCGACCGGGCGCATCCTCAATCCGGGCACCCAGATCATGCGCATCGACGTCGACCGCGAGCCCGCCACGCCCGACCACAGCCGCCTGCCGGCGACACTCCGGCCGCTGCCGAAGATCGACACCAGCAAGGTCAGGACAGTGCGCCGCTGGGACTTCGGCCGCCTGAACAACATGTGGACCGTGAACGACCTGCTGTTCGACGAAACCAAGCCGGCCGCCCTCATCAAGCGCGGTGTCGAGGAGATCTGGGAACTGCGCGGCAAGGGCAGCTGGAGCCACCCGGTGCACATCCACTTCGAGGAGATGCGCATCATTTCGCGCAACGGCCTGCCGCCCCCGCCGCACGAGGCGGGACGCAAGGACGTGTTCGTGCTGTCGCCCGGGGAGACGGTGCGGATCCTGGTCTGCTTCCGCGACTTCGTCGGCAAGTATGTCATGCACTGCCATAACACGATCCACGAGGACCACCACATGATGGTGCGCTTCGACGTCGTGCCGTGAAACCGGAACGTCAACCAGACAAGGGGAAGCATCATGAGATCGCGCAGGGCCTTCCTTGCCACCGCGGCCGCAACGCCGCTGCTCTACCCGGTCGCCAGGCACGCGCAGACGCGCGCGCCGACACCGCTGCCGGCCGATAACGGCCGCCGCCTTCCGAACGTCGCGCTGGAAACCCACGAGGGCAGGCCGGTGCGCTTCTACGACGACCTGGTCAGGGACAGGCTGGTCGTGGTCAACATGATGTACGCGAACTGCACCAACCTGTGCCCGACCAACACGGCCAACCTGCTGCGCGTGCAGGAGACCCTGCGCGAGCACGTGGGCAGGGACGTGTTCATGTATTCGCTGACCCTGCAGCCCGCCATCGACAAGCCTGCCGACCTGCGCCGCTACATGGACAGGTACGGCGTCGGCGAGGGCTGGACCTTCCTCACCGGCGAACCGGCCCACGTCGAACTGCTGCGCCGCAGGCTTGGGTTCTACAACTTCGACGCCGCCGCCGACGCCGACCTGAAACAGCACACGGGCATGCTGCGCATCGGCCACGACGGGCGCGACCGCTGGTCGATGATCCCGGCGCTGGCCAGCCCGCGCCAGATTGTCAACGCCATCTCGAACTACCTGTCCTGACGCAGCGCCGCAGGCGCGGCGCACGGTGTCCACCTTGTTGAACGAGTCCTGGAGGAAGCGATGAAACCAACGAACGATCCGAACGACGAATACGGCGGGCCGGGCAATCCTAAACGGCGCCTGCTGGGAGCATCCATGGCCGCCGCCGGCGCCGCCGCGCTGGCGGCCCAGGCCAGCCTGGAACTGGACGCCCTGGCGTCGGGCGCCGCGGGACCGGCACCGGCACCGTCGCCGGCGTCGGCTGGTACGGCGCCGAAAGCAGTGGCGTCAGGCAGCACGACGACGGCGGTCAAGGCCGCTTTGCCGGTGGCCGACGTGCGCCTCGATTTCATGAAGAGCGTGGCGGTCAAGGCGCCGGCGACGACGCCCTTCGTCGTGCCGCTGCCTATCCCGCCGGTCAAGCAGGCGGAAAGTTGGCTCAGCCCGCGTCCGACGAAGGACGCGGTGCCGGGTTCGGGCGAGGCGGGCCGGCTGCCGCACCAGGCCTGGGACCGCTACCAGCCGCGCCGCTTCTACCGGCTGCGCGTGCGCGAAGAAGACCACGTATTCCACCCCGAGCTGCCGAAGCAGAAGATTTGGGGCTACGACGGCATGACCCCCGGGCCGACCTTCGTCGTCAAGTACGGCGAGCCGATCCTGGTGCGCATCGAGAACGACCTGCCGACGGACCATCGCGGCTTCGGCTCGCCCGAGATCTCGACCCACCTGCACAATGGCCACACGCCGTCGGAGAGCGACGGCTTCCCGGGCGACTACTACAGCCGCGACAAGTACGGCCCCACGCTGACCCGTGCCGGCCGCTGGAAGGACCACCACTACCCGAACAACCTGTCGAACGCCGCGGAATTTCCCGGCACCGACGGCGACCCGTCGGCGGCGCTGGGCACGCTGTGGTACCACGACCACCGCATGGAGTTCACCTCGCCCAACGTGTACCGGGGCCTGGCCGGCTTCTACCTGATCTTCGACGGCGTCGATACCGGCAACGAGCGCGACCCGGATCCGAAAGCCCTGCGCCTGCCCAGCGGCGTCGGCCAGTACGACATCCCGCTCGTGTTCCAGGACCGGAACTTCGATTCGGGCGGCTACCTCTACTTCAACCAGTTCGACCCGGAAGGCGTCGTCGGCGAGAAATTCCTCGTCAACGGCAAGATCCAGCCCTACTTCTCGGTCACGCGCCGCCGGTACCGCTTCCGCTGCCTGAACGGTTCTTCGGTGCGCTTCTACCAGTTCTACCTGGTGCACGAGGGCCAGGAGCAGACGTTCATCCAGATCGCCAACGACGGCAACCTGCTGCCGGCGCCGGTGGAAACGGACAAGCTGCGCCTGGCGACGGCCGAACGCGGCGACATCGTGATCGACTTCGCCAAGTTCCCGCTCGGGAGCAAGGTCTACCTGGTCAACCGGCTGGAGCACCTCGACGGCCGCGGCCCGACCGGCAATCTCCTGTCGCCGGGCACTCAGATCCTGCGCTTCGACGTCGACCGCGACCTGCCGCCGGGCGAAGTCGATCCGAGCCAGGTGCCGGCCATTTTGCGCCCGCTGGCCGCGCCCGTGATCCCGAAGAACGTCAGGACGCGCAAGTGGGTGTTCGACCGCGAGAACGACCAGTGGACCGTCAACAACAAGCTGTTCGACATCAACACGCCGGCCGCCATCGTCAAGCGCGGGGTGGACGAGATCTGGGAGCTGAAGACCAGCAGCGGCTGGAGCCACCCGGTGCACATCCACTTCGAGGAAGCGCGCATCCTGACGCGCAATGGCCTGCCGCCGCCGGTCCACGAACGCGGGCGCAAGGACGTCTTCGAGCTGCATCCGGGCGAAACCGTGCGCATCCTGATCTGCTTCGACGACTTCATCGGCAAGTACATCATGCACTGCCATAACACCGTGCACGAAGACCACCACATGATGGTGCGCTTCGACGTCATCGCCTGAGCGGAATAACAAAACGATTCGAAACGAGGGGAAACACCATGCATACACGCAGATCTTTCCTGGCGATGGCGGCAGTCGCTCCGCTCGCCAGCCCGATGATGGCGCAGGCAGCGCGCAGCGCACGGGGCCGCCGGCCCGCGCAGTCGCACTTCCCGGACGTGCGCCTGCAAACCCATGAAGGGCGCGACGTCCACTTCTACACCGACCTGGTGAAGGACCGGCTGGTCGTGCTCAACATGATGTACGCGAACTGCGCGAACATCTGCCCGCCGAACACGGCCAACCTGCTGCGCGTGCAGCAGGCGCTGGGCGAGCGGGTCGGGCGCGACGTCTACATGTACTCGCTGACCCTGCAGCCGGCCATCGACAAGCCGGCCGACCTGCGACGCTACATGGACAAGTACGGCGTCGGCGACGGCTGGACTTTCCTCACCGGCGAGCCGCGCGACGTCGAACTGCTGCGCTTCAAGCTGGGGTTTTATAACGCCAACCCGGTGACCGACGCCGACCTCAAGCAGCACACGGGGATGGTGCGCATCGGCCACGATGGGCGCGACCGCTGGTCGATGATCCCGGCGCAGGCGAGGGCGGAGCAGATCATTACGTCGATTACAGGGTATTTGTAGGGTGGACTCGTCATGAAGCCCCCGGCTTCATGACTCCACGCGTTTCGGTGCTTGCGGGCCTGCGGCTGTGCGTTCCGTGGTGCGCACAAGCCGGACCGCGTGGACGGAGTCCACCCTACGTTCTCCCTGCGCGAGCATAAAAAAAGCCGCCCAAGGGCGGCTTTGTCACGTTCTCGCGTATGCGATTACTGCCCGCGTTTTGCGCGTGCCTTGGCCGCAATGCGCATGCGCAGCGCGTTCAGCTTGATGAAGCCGCCGGCGTCGGCCTGGTTGTAGGCGCCGCCGTCTTCGTCGAAGGTCGCGATGTTCATGTCGAACAGCGAATCGGTCTTCGAGTCGCGCGAGACGACGATCACGTTGCCCTTGTAGAGCTTCACGCGCACCCAGCCGTTCACGGTGGCCTGGGTGTGGTCGATCAGTGTCTGCAGCGCGACGCGTTCCGGCGCCCACCAGTAGCCGTTGTAAATCAGGCTGGCGTAGCGCGGCATCAGGTCGTCCTTCAGGTGCGCCACTTCGCGGTCCAGCGTGATCGATTCGATCGCGCGGTGGGCGCGCAGCATGATGGTGCCGCCCGGGGTTTCGTAGCAGCCGCGCGACTTCATGCCGACGTAGCGGTTCTCGACCAGGTCGAGGCGGCCGATGCCGTGCTTGCCGCCCAGGCGGTTCAGTTCGGTCAGCACCTGGGCCGGCGTCATGCGCTGGCCGTTCAGGGCCACGATGTCGCCCTTTTCGTATTCGATGTCGAGGTACTCGGCTTCGTTCGGCGCCTGCTCGGGCGACACCGTCCAGCGCCACATCGATTCCTCGGCTTCCGCGCTCGGGTTTTCCAGGTGGCGGCCTTCGAAGGAGATGTGCAGCAGGTTGGCGTCCATCGAGTAGGGCGCGCCGCCGTTCTTGTGCTTCATGTCGATGTCGATGCCGGCGTCTTCCGCGTACTTCAGCAGCTTCTCGCGCGACAGCAGGTCCCACTCGCGCCATGGAGCGATGATCTTGACGTCCGGCTTCAGCGCATAGGCGCCCAGCTCGAAGCGCACCTGGTCGTTGCCCTTGCCGGTCGCGCCGTGGGAGACGGCGTCGGCGCCGGTCTCGTTGGCGATCTCGATCAGGCGCTTCGCAATCAGCGGTCGCGCGATCGAGGTGCCCAGCAGGTATTCGCCTTCATAGACGGTGTTGGCGCGGAACATCGGGAACACGAAGTCGCGCACGAATTCTTCGCGCACGTCGTCGATGTAGATGTTTTCCGGCTTGATGCCGAACTTGATGGCCTTGGCGCGTGCCGGCTCGAGTTCTTCGCCCTGGCCGAGGTCGGCCGTGAAGGTGACGATCTCGCAGTTGTAATGGTCTTGCAGCCATTTCAGGATGACGGAGGTGTCGAGGCCGCCGGAGTAGGCGAGAACTACTTTTTTGATGTCGCTCATGGAGGTTCCAGTGTGGAGAGGAGGAGGGATTGAGATGGTCAGCCGGCTCTTGCGAGCCGACGATCAAACAAAGGGTGGTGCTAAAAAATTCAGTTGTCTTCGATCCTGCCCAGCAGCAGGTATTCGATCAGTGCCTTCTGCACGTGCAGGCGGTTTTCCGCTTCGTCCCAGACGACCGACTGCGGGCCGTCGATGACTTCGGCCGCGACTTCCTCGCCGCGGTGCGCGGGCAGGCAGTGCATGAAGATCGCATCGGGATTGGCGCGCGCCATCTTGGCGCCGTCGACGATGAAGCCGTCGAAGGCCTTCAGGCGCTCGGCATTTTCCTTCTCGTAGCCCATGCTGGTCCATACGTCCGTGCTGACCAGGTGCGCGCCTTCGCAGGCGTCCGACGGGTTCTCGAACAGGGTGTAGCGTTTGGTCGAGACCAGCGCCGGGTCGAGGTCGTAGCCCTTGGGCGTCGAGATGTTCAGGTGGAAGCCGAAGACTTCGGCCGCCTGCAGCCAGGAGTACAGCATGTTGTTGGCGTCGCCGATCCAGGCCACCGTCTTGCCGGCGATGGGGCCGCGGTGCTCGTAGAAGGTGAAGATGTCGGCCAGCACCTGGCAGGGGTGGTGCTCGTTGGTCAGGCCGTTGATCACCGGGACGCGCGAGTGGGCCGCGAAGCGTTCGATGATGTCCTGGCCGAAGGTGCGCACCATGATGATGTCGCACATGCGGGACATGACCTGGCCGGCGTCCTCGACCGGTTCGCCGCGCCCGAGCTGGCTGTCGCGCGTGTTCAGGTAGATCGCGGCGCCGCCCAGCTGGTGCATGCCGGCTTCGAAGGACAGCCGGGTCCGCGTCGAACTCTTCTCGAACACCATCACCAGCGTGCGGTCGACCAGCGGGTGGTAGACCTCGTAGGCCTTGAACTTGCGCTTGATGACCTTCGCACGCTCGATGACGTATTCGAATTCGTCGGCGGAGAAATCGGAAAACTGCAGGAAGTGCTTGATCGGTCGGGAGCCTGGCATATCGTATTCGGAATCCATGTTATCCCTCTGATTATAAAGGTTTTGCTTGACGCTAGGGAAAGCGGGACGAATTTCGGACAGCACAAACGTAAATACCGCAAAAATTTGACGAAATCGAGTACGATTGTAGTCCTGCAAGAATATTTATCGAACCCGACACATGCTTCAAGACACTTCCGGCGCTGTGACGCCAGCCTTCCTGCGCGGCGGCGGTCAGATGGGCGAACGCATGCGCGCGTTCGACTGGAACGCTTCCTCGCTCGGCCCGCCGGAAACCTGGCCGCAGTCGCTGCGCTCGGCTGTCTACGCCTGCCTGAATTCGCCGGTGCTCGGCGCCGTGCTGTGGGGACCGGAATTGTGCATGCTCTACAACGATGCATACATCGAATCCATGGCCGATCGCCACCTGTGGGCGCTGGCGCGCCCGGTGGCCGAGGTGTGGGACAGCGCATGGGATCACGTGTGCCAGCCGTTCTACCGCACGCTGGAGACGGGCGAAGGTTTTCTTCAGGAAAATGTCGAGTTACCGATGCTGCGCAACGGAAAACACGAGATTACCTGGTGGAGTTTCACGGCGACCCCGATCATCGGCGACGACGGCAGGATCGCGGGACTGTTCAACCAGGGATTCGAGATCACCAGCCAGGTGCAGGCCGAGCGCGCGCGCCAGCTCGAGTCGTCCCGTCACCGTTATGCCTTGCAGCAAATGCCGGGCTTCGTGGCCATCCTGTCCGGACCCGAGCACGTCTACGAGTATGTGAACGACGCTTACCTCGCCATTGCCGGTAAACGTGATTTTGTCGGCAATCCGGTGCGCACCGTGTTCCCGGAACTGGCGACACAAGGGTTTTACGCCTTGCTCGACCAGGTGTACCGAAGCGGCGAACCATATTCGGCATTGGCCACGCCGATCCGCTTGCGCGGCGAGTCAGAAGAGCGCTACATCGACCTGCTGTACCACCCCTTGCGTGACGAGCGTGGCGTCATTTCCGGCATTTTTGTCGGTGGTTATGACGTCACCGAGCGCATCCGCCTGACGCGCGAGGTCCGCGCCAGCAAGGAGCACCTGCGGATTGCCCTCGATGCCGCAGCCATGGGCACCTGGACGATCGACCTCGAGTCGGGCACGTCGCGACGCTCGGAGCGCCACGACTTGCTGTTCGGTTACGACACACCTCAGGCGGACTGGGGAAGCGATGCGGCCGAGCGCCATGTGGCCTCCGGGGACCTCCCCCTGATGCGGGCCGCCCATGCACGCGCGCTGCGCGAAGGCGACGGCGAACTGCGCTATGAAGTGCGGATCGATTCCGGCGCCGCCGAACGCTGGATCGCGGTGAAGGGCAGGGTCTATCGCGACAAAGGCGGCAAGGCGGTCCGGATGGCGGGCGTCGTCACCGACGTGACGGAACGCCGTGGAGTCGAACTGGCGCTGCAGGCGATTACCGCCAACCTCGAGGAGCGCGTTGCACGGCGCACCGAGGACTTGCTGAAGATCGAGCAGGAACTGCGCCAGAGCCAGAAAATGGAAGCGGTCGGCCAGCTGACCGGCGGGGTGGCGCATGACTTCAACAACGTCCTGCAGATCATATCGGGCAACCTGCAGTTGTTGCGCCTGGCTTTGCCCGGCAACGAGCCGGCACGTGACCGGATCGATGCCGCCGCTGCCGCAGTCGACCGCGGCGGCCGGTTGTCGGCCCAGCTGCTCGCCTTTGCGCGGCGCCAGCCGCTGCAGCCGCGCGTGATCGACCTGGCCAAACTGCTTGCAGGGATGGCAGACCTGCTGCGGCACGCCACCGGCGAGGCGATCGACACCTGCATCTCGGCCGATCCCGGGCTGTGGCGCACGCTGGTCGATCCTTATCCGCTCGAGAACGTGCTGATCAATCTTGCCATCAATGCGCGCGACGCCATGAGCGGGCGCGGCACCCTGGCGATCACGGCCGCCAACTGCGTCCTGGGCGACTCGGGAGCGCCGGGCGTGCAGGACCTGGAGGACGGCGAATATGTCGTCATCACGGTGGCCGACAGCGGTCCGGGTGTGCCTCCTGGAATCGCGGAAAAGATCTTCGATCCTTTTTTTACCACCAAGCGCGAAGGCGAGGGCACTGGCCTCGGCCTGAGCATGGCCTACGGCTTCCTGCGCCAGAGCGGCGGCAACATCGTGCTTGGCAGCCATACGGGAGAGGGCGCCGCTTTCCATTTGTACCTGCCGCGCACCCTGGAGGCGCTCGACGAGCTGCAGCAGGCGACGGCTGGCGCGGCCGTTGGCGGCGTCGAGACGATCCTGGTAGTCGAAGACAACCCGGCGGTGCGGGACACGGTGGGCGACATGTTGCGCGGCCTGGGCTATACGGTGCTGCTGGCCGGCGACGCGACGCAGGCGCTGGCGCTGATCGGTGGAGGTATGCCGATCGACCTGCTGTTCTCCGATGTCGTGATGCCCGGCGCGATGCACGGCCCGGAGCTGGCCGTAACGGCGCGCGCCCTGGTGCCCGGCCTTCCCGTACTGTTCACCTCAGGATACACACAAGGCGCCTTCGAGCGTCACCGGCTGGGGCTGGAGGTCGAATTGATTGGCAAACCCTACCGTCGTGAGGAGCTGGCATTGCGGCTGCGCCAGCTGCTCGACGGACGTGAGCGCGCTGCGCCGGCGGACACGCAGGATCCTGTGGCCGCGGTCCCGCTTTCGTTCGATGCGCCGCCGCTGCCCGCCGCGACCGCGCATGGCGCAGGCCGGCGCGTGCTGCTTGTCGAGGACAACGAGGATGCGCGCGAGCTGACAACCGAGCTGCTGGCGCTGCTCGGCCACGAAGCGAGGTCGGCCGCCAGCGCCGAAGTGGCGTTGCAGATGCTGGCGCACGAGCCGGCTGACGTCCTGATGACCGACATTACCCTCCCGGGCATGTCCGGCATCGAGCTGGCGAATGAAGTGCGGATGCTGTATCCGGCAATCGAGACGATCTTCTCGAGCGGCCACGCGCAGCCCGAGAACACCCGCGCCACCGACAAGTACCTGCTCAAGCCCTTCAGCATCGACCAGCTCAGCGACATATTGCGCGGAACCGGCAGCGCCTGACCGAATCAGCCCATCAATACAGCGTCTGCGCCGACTCGTGCAGCAGTTGGCCGTACAGTTCGTGGCGGTGTTTCGCGATCTTGCCCTCGGCCACCGCGGTGAGCACCGCGCACTGCGGCTCGGCCAGGTGGCGGCAGTTGTAGTACTTGCAGCCGCCCAGGTACGGCTTGAACTCGACGAAAGCGCGCTCGAGCATGCCTTCGCTCAGGTGATAGAGGCCGAATTCCTGGAAGCCGGGCGAATCGATGATCGCCGAACCGTCGGGCAGCCAGTACAGCCGGGTAAAAGTCGTGGTGTGCTTGCCGGTGTCGAGGGCTGCCGAGATTTCGCGCACGGCGATGTCGGCGTCCGGCACCAGCAGGTTGATCAGCGAGGACTTGCCCATGCCCGACTGGCCGATGAAGATCGAGCGCTGGCCGGCCAGCAGCGGCTGGAGCACGGACAGGGCGTGTTCAGGATGGGCCCGTGCCGACACTTCGTGCACCGGGTAACCGAGCGCCGCGTAGACGCCGGCGCGTTCGCGGGCGCGCGGCAGCAGGTCTTCGACGTCGGTCTTGTTGAGGATGAGGTGGGCCTCGATGCCGGCCGCCTCGGCGGCGACCAGCGAGCGCGAGACCAGGTCGTCGGCGAAGCCCGGTTCGGTGGCGATCACGATGAACAGGCGCGTGATGTTCGCCGCCAGCAGCTTCGATTTGTATTGGTCCGAGCGGTAGAGCAGGGTGCTGCGCTCGGCGATGTCCTCGATCACGGCCTGGTCGTTCGAGGTCTGTTTTAAATGCACCACGTCGCCCACGGCCACGTTGGTCTTCTTGCCGCGGGTGACGCACTGGAATTTTTCGCCGGCGACGTCCGCCAGGTAGTGGCGGCCGTGGGCGGCGATGATGGTGCCGCTGATGGTCTCGCTGCCGTTTTTCTTTGTCTTGTTGCTCATGCCTGCGTCCGTTCTTCGTAGATTGCGTCGGCTTTCGCAGCGCAGATGACATCGTTCAGCGAGACCGCGTGGCCCGCCGAATGGGTGGTGTAGGCGACCAGGCAGTGGCGGTAGCGCACCGTCAGGTCGGGGTGATGGTCCTGGCCGTGGACCATCCAGGCCAGCGCGTTCACGAAGGCGATCGTCTCGTGGTAATCCCGGAAAGCGTAGTCGCGCTCGATGCGCTTGCCGTTCAGGCTCCACTGCGGCAGGTGCGCCAGCAGCAAATTCAGCTCGGCCTCGGGCAAGGCCGGCGCGCCGTGGACGCAGCGTTGCTCGACGAGCTTCACGCCGCCCCCTTCAATTGTGCATTCAGGTGCGCAATGCGCACCGAGGCCGGCGGATGCGAGTCGTAAAACGCCGAGTGCACCGGGTCCGGGGTCAGGGTCGAGGCATTGTCCTCGTACATCTTGACCAGCGCCGACACCAGGTCCTTCGCATCGCTGTGCTGCGCCGCGAAGGCGTCTGCCTCGAATTCGTGCTTGCGCGAGGTGATCGAATTGAGCGGACCGAGCACGAAGGTGAAGATCGGCAGCACCAGCATGAACAGCAGCAGCGCCATGGCGTCGTTCGGGGCGATGAGCGTCGGCGTCACGCCCAGGCCGGTATAGAACCAGCTCTGCTCCTTCAGGTAGCCGAGCAGGGCGAGGAAGGCGAGCGACAGCGCGAACATCACGACGATGCGCTTGACGATGTGGCGCAGCTTGAAGTGGCCCAGTTCGTGGGCCAGCACCGCCTCGATCTCCTGCGGCGCCAGGCGCTCGATGAGGGTGTCGAAGAAGACGATGCGTTTGGCGGCGCCGAAGCCGGAGAAATAAGCGTTGCCGTGCGCGCTGCGGCGGCTGCCGTCCATCACAAACAGCCCTTTTGAAGCAAAACCGACACGGGACATGAGGCCTTCGATGCGCGATTTCAGGCTTTCGTCGGACAGCGGCGTGAACTTGTTGAACAGCGGTGCGATCACGGTCGGGTAGAGCACCATCATCAAGAGCTGGAAGCCGCTCCACACGCACCAGACCCAGAGCCACCAGAGCGGGCCGGCCGTTTCCATCAGCTTGAGCACGACCCAGAGGAAGGGCAGGCCGATCACGGCGCCGATGAGCGCGCCCTTGACCATGTCCATCACCCACAGCTTGCGGGTCATCTTGTTGAAGCCGAAGCGTTCTTCGAGGACGAACTGGCGGTAGTAGTCGAAGGGCAGGTCCAGCACACCGGAGATGGCGGCAAACGCGGCCACCAGCAGGATCTGATGTAGCATGCCAGGGCCGGCCAGCTGCAGCAGGCTTGAGGACAGCGCCTGCAGCCCGCCCAGCAGCGTGAAGCCGATCAGCGTGAGGCCGCCCCAGAGCAGCCCGGCGATGCCGAAGCGGGTCCTGGCGACCGTATAGTCGGCCGCTTTCCGGTGGGTCTCGAGCGACACTTTGGATGCGAACTCGGCCGGCACCTGGCCGCGGTGGCGCAGCACGTGGCGGATCTGGCGGTTGGCCAGCCAGAAGCGCAGCACCAGCGTGAGCACGAAGAAAACGACGAACAAAACCGAAAACGCGAGTGAAGACATTCCGTGCCTGTGAGAAAATGCAGGATTGATTTGGCAAAGAGAGAATTATGTCACAAGCCCCTGAATCCACCGCATCCGCAACCCCTGCGGCAGCTGCCCACCGTCCCAACGAGATGAACCTGGTCTGGGTCGACATGGAAATGACCGGGCTTGACCCGGACAGCGACCGCATCATCGAAGTGGCCGTCGTCGTCACCGACATGCACCTGAACGTGCTGGCCGAAGGCCCGGTCTTCGCGATCCACCAGTCGGACGAAACGCTCGACAAGATGGACAACTGGAACAAGGGCACCCACGGCCGCTCGGGCCTGATCGACCGCGTGAAAGCCTCTACCGTCACCGAAGCGGACGCCGAAGTCGCGCTGATCGCCTTCCTCAAGAATTTCGTCCCGGCCGGCAAGTCGCCGATGTGCGGCAACACCATCTGCCAGGACCGCCGCTTCATGGCGCGCGGCATGCCGAAGCTGGAAGCCTTCTTCCACTACCGGAACCTGGACGTGTCGACGCTGAAGGAACTGTGCCGGAGGTGGAAGCCGGACCTGGCGTCCGGCTTCAAGAAGCACCAGAAGCACACGGCGCTGGCCGACATCATCGAGTCGGTCGAAGAGCTGAAGTACTACCGCGAGCACTTTATTAAACTGTAATGCGCAAGCTGTAAATATGGCAAGGGCGGCTGCAAGGCCGCCGCTGTCATATTTTTGTGCACGGGTAAACCCCATTCCTGTGCGAAAATCGCGGGATGTCCGCCATCCTCACCAGCTCCACCAAGCCCCTCGCCGGCGTGCGCGCGCTGCTCAGCCGCCACGACTGGCATGGCAATCCCCTCGGGCATCCCGACAGCTGGCCGCCCGAACTGGCGACTGCATTCCGGATGGCCCTGAACTCGTCCTTCCCGATGTTCGTCGCCTGGGGCGCGGACTTGCGCTTCCTGTACAACGACGCCTACGCCGTCATCATGGGCGCCAAGCACCCGGCCGGCTTCGGCCAGCCCTTCCAGCAGGTGTGGGCCGAGATCTGGGACGACCTGGTGCCCATCATCGACCGCGCGCTGTCGGACAAATCGGCCTTCTTCGAAGACCTGCCGCTGGTTGTCCAGCGCCAGGGCTATCCCGAGCAGGGTAATTTCACGTTTTCGTATTCGCCCCTGCACGACGGCAGCGGCAGCGTCGCCGGCATGTATTGCACCGTCATGGAGACGACCGCCCGGGTGCAGGCCGAGCGCCGCACCGCGCTGGAACTGAAGCTGTCCGACGCGCTGCACCCGCTCGGTTCCCCCGACGAGGTACTGGCCACCGCCAGCGCCCTGCTGGGCGAGGAGCTGGCCCTCTCCCGCGCCACGTATGCCGAGGTGGACGACGCCGGCCGCGCGTTCACCGTGCGCCACCAGTGGAACGCCGACGGCAGCACCGGACTCTCCCGCCCGACCTATCCCCTCGACGCGTTCGGCCCGACGATCGCCGCGCTCACGCGTGCCGGCGAGACTTTCGTCGTCGGCGATGTCGAGACCGATCCGCGCTGCGCCGAGTCGCGGGCGATTTTCCGCACGGAGGGCGCCGCCGCCGTGCTGACCGTCCCGCTGATGCGCGGCGGCCGGCTGGTCGGCTTCCTCAGCCTGAACCGGTCCGAGCCTTGTCATTGGACCGAGGCCGACGTGCGCTTCACCCGCGAGACCGCCGAACGCACCTGGGGAGCGCTGGAAACGGCGCGCGCCCAGGCCGAGCTGCGCGCCGAACGCGACCGCAGCCGCTACATCTTCGACACCATGATCGAGGGCTTCGGGCTGGTCGCGCCCGACTGGACCATCATCCGGATGAATGCCGAGGGCCTGCGCATCTGCCGCAAGCGCGCCGACGAAGTCATCGGGCATAACCACTGGGAGCTGTTCCCGGAGGTGATCGGCAGCGAGGCGGGCGACATGCTGTTCAGGGCCATGGACGCGCGCCAGGCCGGCGCCGTCGAATACCGGCTGCCGCAGATCGACGGGCGCGGCGGCTGGAACGAGATCCGCGCCTTTCCGGTCCAGGACGGCGGGATCGCGATCTTCTTCCGCGAAATCACCGACCGCAAGCTGGCCGAGGAAAAGCTGAAGGAAGCCGACCAGCGCAAGGACGAATTCCTGGCCATGCTGGCCCACGAGCTGCGCAACCCGCTGGCGCCGATCAGCGCGGCCGCCCAGCTGCTCGACATCGGCACCCTGAACGAGGCGCGGGTGCGCCAGAGCAGCGCCATCATCGGGCGCCAGGTGCGGCACATGACGCGCCTGGTGGACGACCTGCTGGACGTGTCGCGCGTCACCCGCGGCCTGATCGAACTGGACAAGACGATGCTCGAGGTGCGCGCCATCGTCGACGAAGCCGTCGAGCAGGTGCGCCCGCAATTGCTGGCGCGCCGCCAGCGCCTGACCCTGCACCTGCCGGCCGTGCCGCTGATGCTCGAAGGCGACCGCGCGCGCCTGGTGCAGGTGCTCGCCAACCTGCTCGGCAACGCCGTCAAGTATTCGCCCGAGGACCGGGCGATCGACGTCCATGCGTCAGCTGAAGGCGGCATGCTGGTGCTGAGCGTGGTCGACGAAGGCATCGGCATGGAGCGCGAACTGACCGAGCGCGCCTTTGACCTGTTCACCCAGGCCAAGCGTTCCTCGGACCGTTCGCAGGGCGGGCTCGGGCTGGGCCTGGCGCTGGTGCGCAACCTGGTCGAGCTGCATGGCGGCACGGTCACCTGCGCCAGCCCGGGGCCGGGGCAGGGCAGCAGCTTCACCGTGCGCCTGCCGCTGGCCGTGCCCGCCGCCGATGCGCAGCCGGCGCCGTCCATGGAGCGCCGCGCGGCGCGCGCCTTGCGCATCATGGTGGTCGACGACAACGTGGACGCGGCCGGCATGCTGGCGATGCTGCTGGAAGTATCCGGCCACCAGGTAGCGGTCGAACACGAGCCGCTGCGCGCCCTGGCCCGCGGCCGCGTGGAGCAGCCGGACGTGTTCCTGCTCGATATCGGCCTGCCCGACGTCGACGGCATCGAGCTGGCGCGGCGCCTGCGCGCCCAGCCGGAGACGGCGCACAGCGTGCTGATCGCCGTGTCGGGCTATGGACAGGAACAGGACCGGCGCGCGGCCCTGGCCGCCGGCTTCAGCGAGCACCTGGTCAAGCCGGTCGATTTCGAGCGGTTGACGAAGCTGCTGGCAGGGGTGCGCGGCCAGTCCCCGGCACCTGGCGGGGACGCCTCTACCCTGGTTGCTTAGCGCATCTGGGTGTAGTTCACCGGCACGAAACGATAACCCTTGCCCTCGGTGCGCAGGTGGCCCAGGCCGGGGAATTGCAGGTGGGCGCCGCCGATCAGCGCGCCATCCTTGGCAGCCGCGTCGAACAACTTCTTGCGTGCGGCGGCCGCCGCTTTCTGGTCGCCGTCGAAGCCGATCGTCACCGCCGGGTTCTCGAACTGCACCGCCGCCACGTGGATCAGGTCGCCGATGACGACCATCTTCTGGCCGCGGCTCTCCACAACGAAGGTGGTGTGGCCGGGCGTATGGCCGTGCCCGCCTTGGGCGCGGATGCCCGGCGTGACTTCCATATCGCCCTCGAAGGTCTTGAACTTGCCGGCCTTGACGTAAGGGTCGAGCGCGGCCATCGCGTTCTTGAAGCTGTCCTTGCCATCGGCCGGCGCCTTGTCCATGTTGGCCTGGCTCAGCCAGTGGTCGGCCTCGCGCTTGGCGGCGCGCACGGTCGCGTTCGGGAAGGCCATCTTCGACTGAACGAGCAGGCCGCCCAGGTGGTCGCTGTGCATGTGGGTCAGGTAGACCTCGTCGACCTGCTCGGGCGTGTAGCCGGCCGCCTTCATGTTCGCCAGCAGCTTGCCCAGGGTCGGCCCGAACAGCACGCCGGCGCCCGTGTCGATCAGGACCAGCTTGCTGCCGGTGTTGACCAGGAAGGCGTTGTCCGAGGTTTCCAGCGGGGCCTTGAGGAAGGACTTTGACAGGGCCGCCGTGGTCTTGTCGGCCTTTTGCACCAGCAGCTTGTCGACCGGCAGGTCGACGGTGCCGTCCGAGACCGGGGTGATTTCGAAGTCGCCCAGCATCATGCGGAAATAGCCGGGCGCCGGGGTTTTCGCCATCGGGGCGGCGGCGAAGGAAGGGGTGGCGATGCAGGCGGCGAGGGCGAGCAGGGCGGTGCTGGTCAGGCGTGCGGTCATGGGGTCTCCAGTGTGGGATACAGAACAATGTTGAGTATCGTACATCAATGAACGCGTGGACGGGAGACCCGTCCACCCTACGTATTTGTAGGGTGCACGGCTCGTGATCCAGGCCCCCAGCCTGAATCACTCCACGCGTTCAACCATCGTCTGCTGACCTGCGCCCGCGTGTCGGATCACTTCGCCGCGAACGCCTTCTTGAGCGCATCCGCCGCAAACTGCTCTGCCTCCTTCGCCTTCGGCACCACCGCCCCCATGCCGAAGAACTCGTGCGTCACGCCGCTGTATTCCTTGTAGCTGACCGGCACGCCTTCCTTCTGCAGCCGCTCGGCATAGGCCTGGCCCTCGGACAGCAGCGGGTCGATCTCGGCCGTGATCACGGTCGCCGGCGGCAGACCCTTCAGCGAGGCGGCCTTCATCGGCAAGGCATACGGGCTCTTCGGGTCGCCCTGGTAGTGCTTGAAGAACCAGGCCATCATCGCCTTGTTGAGGGGCTTGGCGTTCGCATTGCGCTGGTACGAAGGGCGGTTCATGTCGTTGTCGACGACCGGGTAGACCAGCAGCTGGTGCACCGGCATGGCGACCTTCTTGTCGCGCGCCATCATCGAGACCACGGTCGCCAGGTTGCCGCCCGCGCTCTCGCCGCCGACCGCGACCCGGGTCGGGTCGCCATTGAATTCGCGCGCATGGTCGATGGTCCACTGGTAGGCCGTGAAGGCGTCGTTCGGGGCGGCCGGGAAGGGGTGCTCGGGCGCCTGGCGGTAGTCGACCGCGACCATGATCGCATTGGCCATCTTCGCCAGCGCGCGCGGGCTGGCGTCGTACACCTTGGTGTCGGCGATCACGAAGCCGCCGCCGTGGTAGTACACCATGACCGGAAACGGTCCCTTGCCTTCGGGCGTGTAAATGTGGACCGGGAAGCTGGCGTCGCCGCTGCCCACCGTCATGGTCTTGACGCTGACGCCGGCCTCGGGCGCGGTCGGCTTGCCGCTGTCGGCCAGGACTTTTTTCACGGCGTCGGCCGGCGTCGGCTGCTTGCGCGCTTCCTGCGGGCTGAGCTTTTCGATGGGTTTCGGCTTCAGGGCCGCCATGGCGTCGAGTACCTTTTGCATGTCCGGCTCGGCTTTCGGCGGCTGGGCGGACTGGGCGCGGGCGCCGGAGACGAGCAGCGTGGCGGCAGCGGCCAGCAGCGTCAGCGTGAGTGCTTTTTTCATTGTCGGGGTCCTTTTCGTCAAATCGACATCACGCAGCGCGGCGCGCTGGCCGTGGGAGTCGGGCTGACAGGCTCTTCCTTAGGACACGGACCGTCCGTGCGCGAACGCGCATTGACGGATTTGACGACCACAATGGGACGCTCGCGTACCTATTTGGGACGTTCCGCAAACTGGCGCTGCACTGGCGTGGGTTTGCCGCTTTATGGTGTAATTGCACTCTTTGCCTGAATTAAGCGACGCTTCCCCCCAATGCGAGCAACACTGACTCAATGGCTGCACGGCTTCCTGCCGCAGCCGCTGGCCACCGGCCGGCTCGACCGCTTTCGCTCGGCCTTCGGCGCCTGCATCGGCCTGTTCGCCACCGCGCTCTGCACCCACTTGCTGGCCCCGGAGCAGGCTGCCTGGCTGATCGCGCCGATCGGCGCCTCCAGCGTGTTGCTGTTCTGCGTGCCGGCCAGCCCGCTGGCCCAGCCGTGGTCTGTGGTGGGAGGCAATACCGTGTCGGCGCTGGTGGGTGTGGCCTGCGCCCAGCTGGTGCCCGATTTCCTGCTGGCCGCTGCCCTGGCCGGCTGCCTGGCGATCGCCGTGATGTTCGCGCTGCGCTGCCTGCATCCGCCCGGCGGGGCCGTCGCGCTGACCGCCGTGCTCGGCGGGCATGCCGTCCACGAGGCCGGCTTCCTGTTTGCCCTGAACCCGGTGGCGCTCAATTCGGCCCTGGTCGTGCTGGCCGCGCTGCTCTACAACAACCTGACCGGGCATCGCTATCCGCACGGCCAGCACGCCGCCGACAAGAACCTGCACGCCACCGGCGACCCCGCCCCGGAGGATCGCCTGGGCATCACCGAAGACGACCTGGAGGCGGCGCTCGAACGCTACGGCGAGGTGCTCGACGTCAGCCGCGACGACCTGCTGGCCATCGTCGAGGACGCCCGCCAGCTGGCGCTGGCGCGCCACTTCCGCGAGCGCACCTGCGCCGAGCTGATGTCGACCCACATCGTCTCGCTGGATCCGCGCGATACGGTCGAGCATGCCCGGGCGCTGCTGCTGCGCCACCGCCTGCAGTCGCTGCCGGTACTCGACGGGGAAGGCCACATTCTTGGTGTGCTGGCCCAGGAAGACCTGCTGCGCCAGGCCGGCTGGGGAACCCGGCTGCGGGCGCTGGTGCCGGGCGCCGGCCAGCGCGTCGCCGCCGTGATGCAGCCGCGCATCGCCGCGCTGCCGTTCGATGCGCCGCTGGCGGAGCTGGTGCCGCTGCTGCGCGACGGGCGCTATCACCAGGTGGTGATCACGGGGGAGCAGGGGCGGGTGGTGGGCGTCGTCAGCCGCTCCGACCTGCTGGCGGCGCTGGTGGAGCAGCGGCTGGAGACCGCCTGAGCCGACCCGCCATGAACGGGGCGGTCAGCGCGGCCGGGGCCGGAAGGTCCGCGTGAGCAGGCTGTTCAGCGCGCCGAGGTCCACCGGTTTCGCGAACAGCTCGTCGAAGCCGGCTGCCCGCGCCTGCTGCCGGTCCTGTTCCTGCGCGTAGCCGGTCACCGCAACGAGCAGCGCCGCGCGCATGGCAGGCTCCGCGCGCAGGGCGCGCGCGAGCTCGAAGCCATTCATTCCCGGCAAGCCGATGTCGAGCAGGCAGGCGTCCGGCGCGCATGCCGGCAGCGCATCGAGCGCGCCGCGCGCGGTGTGGTAGACCGACACCTGGTGCCCGCAGGCCTCGAGGAACATCGCCAGTGTCGCCCCGGCGTCTTCGTTGTCGTCGACGATGGCGATGCGCAGCAGCGGCGGCTCCTCCATGCCATGCCGGCCGGTGTCCGCGCCGGTGCGCGGCTGTTGCCGGCTCGACCGCGGCAGCCGGAGCTGGAAGCTTGTACCCGTATCGGGCCCCTCGCTATGCACCGTGATCGTGCCGCCGTGCAGCAGCAACAGGCTTTTCACGAGGGCCAGGCCAATGCCCAGGCCGCCCTGGCTGCGGTCCAGGCCGCGCTTGCCTTGCGAGAACAGCTCGAAAGCATCGGCCATCAGCTCGGGCGTCATGCCGATGCCGTCGTCGCGCACCGTGATGGCGAGATCGTCCTCGCCCGCTTCCAGCAGCACGGCGATATTACCGCCGTTCGGCGTGTATTTCGCGGCGTTCGACAGCAGGTTGGTCATCACCTGCACCAGGCGCTTGCGGTCCCCCAGCACGATGGCGGGCGCCGGCGACAGCTCGAGCGTGAGCCGGTGGCCATGCTTTTCGACCAGCGGGCGCACCTGCTCGATGGCGTCGGCGATCACGTCCTTCGCGTCGAGCTCGGCGGTGTCGAGCTCGACCCTGCCGCGCGTGACCCGCGACACGTCGAGCAGGTCGTCGATCAGGCCCGTCATGTGCTTCGCCTGGCGCGCGATGATGGCGCTGGTGCGGTGCACGGTGGCCGCGTCGACGGCGCGGCTCGACAGGATCGCCGCCGCCGAGGCGATCGGCGCGAGCGGGTTGCGCAGCTCGTGCGCGAGCATGGCGAGGAATTCGTCCTTCTTCTGGTCGGCCTGGCGCAGGGCTTCCTCGGCCCTGATGCGGTCGGTGATGTCCATCTGGCCGACCACCGCGCCGACGATCGCGCCCTGTTCGTCGCGGATCGGCGCGCCCGAATTGAGGACGATGCGCCGCCTTGGCGGCTCGTCGAAGGACTCGACCTCGATGACCTGGCGCGGCGACGCTTCGCCCGCCAGCGCGCGCGCCATCGCCCATTCGTCCATGCGCAGGCGGCGCCCGTGCCGCTCCGAGCCATCGGCCCACCAGCCTTTCCAGTCCACGTAATCGCCGACGTTGGCCGACATCGGGTGCTGGCCCCAGATCTTGCGGTTCTCGGCATTCACATGGAGGACCGCGCCGCCGGCGTCGGCGACGATGATCCCGACCGGCACCGCTTCGAGCAGGGCATCGAGGCGGCGCCGCTCGGCCTCGGCCTGGCGCGCCACGGCCAGGGCGTGCGCCTGGCTGTCGTGCAGGGCCCGCTCGGCGTTCTTGCGTTCGGTGATGTCGCGATAAAACACGGCGAGGCCGCCGTTGGCGGGATAGGCCCGCATGTCGAGCCAGAAGCCCCGGCCGTCGGGAAACACGTATTCCTGCTCGAAGTTGACCGGCTCCTGGCTGGCCAGCGCGTGGCGGTAATGGGCGGCCACCGCCAGGTCTGCCGAGCCGGGCCAGATGTCCCAGTGGATCCGTCCCAGCATCTCATCCGGCTTGCGCAGTTCGAAGCGCATGGCGCCGGTATTGATTTGCTGGAGCCGGAACTCGGCATCGAGGAAAATGAAGCCTTCGTCCATGCCTTCGAGCAGGCGCCGGCTCTGGTCGCGCTCGAGGCGCAGTTCCTCCTCGACCGATTTTTGCTGCGCCAGCAGCGCTTCCTGCTCCTTCAAGGCCTTGCGCAGCTCGATCAGGCTCATGACCTGGCGGCCCAGGGTTTCAAGGATGAACTGCTGTTGTGGCGACAGGCCCGCCGGCCGTGGTTCCAGGTCGAGCACGCACAGGGTGCCGAGGGGAACGCCATCCCGGGTCTTGAGCAGTTCGCCCGCATAGAAGCGCAGGCCGGGCGCGCCCGTCACCAGCGGATTGCGGGTGAAACGCGGGTCGAGCCGGGTATCGGGCACGACCATCTGCCCTTCCTGCAGCAGGGCGAACTTGCAGATCGAATCGTCCAGCGGCATTTCGCGCGTGCCCAGCCCGATTTCCGACTTGAACCACTGGCGGCCTTCGGCCAGCAGGTTGACGGCGGCGATCGGCGCACCGAGCAATTGGCTGGCGAGCCGGGTCAGGTCGTCGAAGGCGCGTTCCGGCGGCGTGTCGAGGATGCCGTAGGAGTCGAGCACGGCCAGGCGCTCCTGTTCGCTGCTGGGGATGGGCGGGACGGTCGTCAAGATGGCTGCTCGATGTGTAGGAGGTAAAGCGCGGCGCGCCAGTGGCGGCGCGCCCGTCGGACGACTGGAAGGGATGGGACAGTCACGTCCCCTGGCGTGCTCAGGCCGCGTCGGCCCCGCAGCACTTCTTGAACTTCTTGCCGCTGCCGCAAGGGCAATCGTCGTTGCGACCGACCTTCGGCGTCTCGTGGCGCACGGTTTCCACCGCCGCCTTGCGCAGCGGCAGCCAGTACTTGTAGATCGCCGGCAGGTTGGCCTCGACCTCGAGCGCCAACTGGTGCGCCTTGACCGGGTCTTCGACCAGCGGCAGTTCGGCTTCCTCGATCTCGTCGGCGCCCAGCAGGTAGAGCGGGCGCATCAGCTCGGCCACGTCGGATTCCCAGATCGGGTCCCAGGAGCCCGGGCGCAGTTCCATGCCTTCCCAGAAGCCCCAGCACCAGGCTTCGGCGTCGATCAGGGTCTGGCCCTTGTGCTCGTGCTCGCAGTACAGGGGCTCGAACTCTTTCGGCGAGACTTCGAAGGTGATCAGCACTTCGTTCATGAAGCGCATGATCAGGTTGATGATGCGTTCTTCTTCCTTCGGAGTCTTCCATTTCGGGGCGGCGCCTTCGCCTTCGCCCCAGACGCGCGGCAGCCATTCGGCCGGCATGATGGTTTCCGGACCGATGGCGATCGCCGTCAGGTAGCCGTGCAGGGTGTCCATCGTCATCGCGTCTTCCGGGCTGCGCTCGGAGAGGAGGAACTGGTCGAGGTCGTCGAATTCTTTTTCGCTGAGGGGTTGTTCGAGTTGCATGTGGCACTTTCTTTCAATGAAGGTGGCAGTGTAACGCCGCGCAGGGCAGGACGCACGAAATAGTGGTCGCCGCCGTACAATGGGAACCATGCATACCGAGTCTACTTCTTCCGCGCCGCAGGCGGCGCATCCGTTCTCCAGCCTCGGCCCCGAGCGCGTGCTGGACGCCATCGAAAGCGTCGGCCTGCGCGGCGACGGGCGCCTGCTCGCGCTCAACAGCTACGAAAACCGGGTCTACCAGGTCGGGCGCGAGGAGGGGCCGCCGGTGGTGGTCAAGTTCTACCGCCCGGCGCGCTGGTCCGACGACGCCATCCTGGAAGAACACGCCTTCGTGGCCGAGCTGGCCGCGCGCGAAGTGCCGGTGGTGCCGGCCGAGACGCTGGACGGCCGCACGCTGCATACCTTCGAGGGTTTCCGCTTCGCCGTGTTCCCGCGCCGCGGCGGACGCGCCCCGGAACTCGACGACCCCAAGGTGCTCGAATGGACCGGGCGCTTCATCGGCCGCATCCACGCCGTCGGCGCCATCGCGCCCTACGCGCTGCGCCCGGCGCTCGACGCCCAGACCTTCGGGCGCGAGCCTTTCGACTATGTGATGCGCCACGATTTCATCCCCCTCGAACTGCGCGCCACCTACGCCAGCGTGGTCGAGCAGGCCTTGGCCGGGGTGGCGCGCTGCTACGAGCGTGCCGGCGAGGTGCCGCTGCTGCGCCTGCACGGCGACTGCCATGGCGGCAACGTGCTCTGGACCGGAGACGGTCCCCATTTCGTCGACTTCGACGACAGCCGCATGGGCCCGGCCGTGCAGGACCTGTGGATGCTCCTGTCGGGCGAGCGCCAGGACATGGTGCGCCAGATGGCCGACGTGCTGGCCGGCTACGAAGACTTCTGCGACTTCGACCCGCGCCAGCTCTACCTGGTCGAAGCCCTGCGCACCCTGCGCCTGATCCATTACGCGGGCTGGCTGGCGATGCGCTGGGACGACCCGGCGTTTCCGGCGGCGTTCCCCTGGTTCAATACCCAGCGGTACTGGCAAGACCGCATCCTCGAATTGCGCGAGCAGGTGGCCTTGATGGACGAGCCGCCGCTATGGCCAGTCTGACAAGTTTTCGAACGCAGGAATAGCGCCGTTTTTACCGCGCAGCTTCGCGTGACGTGATTGTTGCGTTTCATTGATAATGGCTTGCGCGCGCGCACCTGCCGCTGCGCCAGCCTGAAAGAGAAACGCCATGGAACCCGTACCCGCTCCGCACGACGATACCGACTTCACGATCGACCTGCCGCCGGCCCCCGGCCGGCCGTTGCCTGCCGCCCTGTCCGGCACGCCGGCCGATCGCGGCCCGGTGGAAAAAGGTGCGATCAAGGAAGCGATCGCGCGCGTCGAGGCGGAAGCCAAGGCGAACGTGGCGGCCGAAACCCGCGCCCATGCCGAGGCGCGCGCCCGCTCGCTGGCCGAGGAGCGCGCGGCGATGGATGCCGCCGCCGCCGCGGCCGCGCTGGCCAACGCCCAAGCCTCCGAAGAAGCCATCGAAGCCAACCGCGACCGCCTGGAAACCCTGCGCGCCGCAGCCCAGGCGGCGGGCGAGCGCCTGGAAGCGATGCGCCAGGAAACGGCCGAGCTGCGCGCCCGGGTCCAGGCCGACACCGAAAGCCGGCTGGCGACCGAGGCCCGTTCGCGCGCGGCCGAAGACGCCCGCCGCCGCGCCGCCGAGCAGATCGACGCGGAGGCCGCGATGGCGGCCGAAGCGGCCCGCGCCGCCGAGGAATTGCTGGTGCAGGCGGAAGACGCGCGGCGCCAGGCCGAGGAACGCATCGCGGCGGTGCAAGCCGCGCGCGAAGCCGTGCTGCACAGCGCCAGCGCCGACGCCCGCGTCGCCGTGCTGGCGCGCGAACGCGAGCGCGCCGAGAAGGCGGCCCGCGAGACCGCCGAAAAACTGGCCGAGACCGAAGCCGAAGCGCTCGAACTGGCGCTGGCGCGCGAACGCGCCGACCAGGTCGCGCTGGCCTCGGCCTTCGCCCGCGCCGCCGCCGAAGCGCGCGCCCTCGAGGAAGCGCGCGCGCTGGCCCACGTCGAACACGAGCGCACCTCGATCGCCCAGGCCCAGGCCGACTCGCAGCGGGTCGCCGCCGACACCTTGCGCAGCCGCCTGCAGCTGGAAAAACAGGTGCGCGACGCCGCCGTGCACCGCGAGCGCACCGAACAGATGGCCGCCGCCAGCCTCGAGGCGCGGGTGGAAGCCGAGGCGCGCATCGTCGCCGCCACCGAAGCGCGCATCGAAGCCGACCGCAAGCTGCGCGAAGCGGCCGAAGCGCGCATCACCGCCGAACACGAAGCGGGCCTGCAGGTGGAGGCCCGCCTGCAGGCGGAAACCGTCGCCGCCGCCCATGCCCAGCAGCGTGCCGAAGCCGACCGCGCCGCCGCGGAAGCTGCCGCGCTTGAGGCACAGCAGCAGGAACGCGAACGCGAACTGGCCGAGCAGCGCGCCGCCCAGGCCCAGGCCGCGGCCGACGCGCGCGCCGCGGCCAACGAGGCCCAGGCGGCCGCCATCGAACTCGAAGCCCAGGAAGCCGCGCTGGCACGCGAGGCCGCCGAGCTGGCGGAGCGCCGCCAGCAGCAGGCCGCGCAACTGGCGGAAACGGAGCGCGCACGGCTGGCCAGCGAGCAGGCGGCGCTGGTGCAGATCGAGGAAAAGCTGGCGCAGGAGCGCGAGCTGGCCGAGGCTGCCGAAGCGCGCGCCAAGGCGGAATTGCACGCAGCCTCGCTGCTGCGCGAGCAGGCCGAGGCCGAGCGCCGCGCCGCCGACGCCCGCCAGGCGCTGCTGGCCGCCCAGCGCGAGGAAGCGGCCAGCGTGTTCCAGCAGGCCGCCAGCGAGGAAGCGGCCGCAGCGGCGGCGCAGGAACGCGCCCGTGCCGCGGCCGAGTTGGCGCAATTGCAGGCCGAACGTGCGGCGGCCGAAGACGCGCAGCTGCGCGCCACCGCCGCCCTGGCCGAGGCCGAGCAGCAGGCGGTCGCGGCGGCGCGCGAGGCCGTGGCGCAAGCGGGAAACGAACTGGCGGCCCAGCGCGAGCGGCTGGACGCGGAAACGCGCACCGGCGAAGCGACCGCAGCGCGCCTGGCCTCCGAACAGGAAACCCTGCTGGCCGCCCGGGTACGCGCCGAAGCCGAGGAAGAAGCCGCCCGCCTGGCGCGCGAACGCGAACTGCTCGAAGCCGCCGCCGCCCAGGCCGCGCTGGAAAAGCGCGACGCCCAGCGCGCGCTGCTCGACCACGCCCAGGCCCACGCAGAAATGCAGCGCAAGACGGCCACCACCACCCAGCAGATGGCCGATGCCCGCCGCGAATTGCTGGAGCTGGAAACGAAACGGCTGGAAGAGCAGGCCGCCGAACTGTCGGCGACCGAGGACGCGATCAACGACCGCAAGGCCGAAGCCCGCCAGCGCGCCGCCTCGGAAAACATCACCCGCGACGTGCTCGAGCGCCTGAAGAAGCTGCCCTCGGCCCAGCAAGCGGCCGCCCGCCTGGCGGAGGTGATCATGAACCAGCGGCGCTCGGGGAACGAATAAGCAGGTACGCTGATCGAAGGGACGTAGGGGTGATTGAGGCCAATGGCCTCAATCACGGGTTTACCGGACGGCTTGGCCGTCCACGCGTTCAACCAGCGCCGATGCGCGGGGCCGCGAACGTGTTTCGTGGGGCGATGAAGATATTTCGATGACGCTTACGCGTGTTGAACGCGTGGACGGCAGAGCCGTCCACCCTACATTGATACTTACGCAATATCACCGGCTACCGGTGATACGTTCAAGCTATCACTGCGCCACCACCGGCGCATCGCTCGGCGCCACCGGATTCTTCGGCCCGATATTCACACCCGTCACGAAATACTCGGTCTCGCCGAAGCAGGTGGTCGGCACGCCGCGGTGCTGTTCATAGCTGATCTCGACGCGCTGGCCCATGGTCGACTCCAGCTTGTTTACCAGGCTGTCGTCGCGTACCGTGAAGGCGAAGCGCTCGGGGATCGCGCCCGGCATGCTCGAGAGCAGGATTTCGCCTTCCCAGGTCTTGCACAGCCAGCCCTTCTTCGAGAACTTCTGCAGGTAGCCGGCGCGGGTGCCTTCGGAATACGACCAGGTCAGCGTGAACCAGGTGTACAGCGCGAAGATGACGACGAGGGCGACGATCAGGGACAGCAGGATGGCGATGGAGCGTTGCGGCAGGGCTTTCGGCATGGTTGTTCTGGTCAGGTAAGTAGAAGGGAAGGGCTAGTCAAAATGTGCCGCCATTCTGCCACGCGCGCCCCGATTGTCAAAATGGCAGGGCGCACATGGCTGTCCTCAAACAGCTTCCACCTTGTCCTGCGCCTCCTCCAGCTCGTTGCGCTTGCGGTGCCGGATCGAGGACCACAGCGAGACGACGATGAAGGCCAGCCCCGACAGCCCCGTGAACCATTCGGGAATGTGGTAGTGGACATTGGCGAACATGATCAGCGCCAGGATGCCGATGGCGTAGTGCGCGCCGTGTTCGAGGTAGACGAATTCCTGCAGCGTGCCCTTGTAGACCAGGAACACCGTCATCGAGCGCACGAACATCGCGCCGATCGCCAGGCCCAGCATGATGATGACGACGTCGTTGGTGATGGCAAAGGCGCCGATCACGCCGTCGAAGCTGAAGGAGGCGTCCAGCACTTCCAGGTACAGGAAGCCGCCGATGCTGCCCTGGGAGATCATCTTGCCGATGGTCGGGTCTTCCTCTTCTTCCTCGAGCAGGCCGCTGATCCAGTTGACGCCGATATAGATCAGCACGCCGACCACGCCGGCGATCAGCACCGGCAGCTTGCGCTCTTCGGGCATCAGGCTCATCGCGAAGAACACGGCCAGCAGGGTCAGCAGGGTCGCCAGGCCTTCGGAGCCGTACTTGCCGACCTTTTCCTCGATCCAGCCCAGCCAGTGCAGCTCCTTCTGGTCGTCGAACAGGAAGTTCAGGAAGACCAGCATCAGGAAGGCGCCGCCGAAGGCCGAGACTTCGGCGTGGTGCTCGGTCAGGTGGCGCGAGTATTCGTCGGGGGTCTCGATCGCCATGTTCCAGACGTCGACCAGGCCCAGGCCGGTCGCGACCGAGACGATCACCAGCGGGAACAGCAGGCGCATGCCGAACACCGCCACCAGGATGCCGACGGTGAGGAAGAGCTTGCGCCAGAACTCGTTCCAGTGGCGCAGCACCGAGGCGTTGACGACCGCATTGTCAAAGGAGAGCGAGACTTCGAGCACACCCAATACCGCCGTGATCCACAGCGCACTGACAAGACCCGCCATGCCGCCGCGCTCGTAGCCCCACCAGCCGGCCAGGATCATCAGTACGACCGTCACAGCGATGGATATCCTGAAGTGCCGCATGTTGCTCCCTTTCATATTGGTTGAAATGCCACAGTTTCAGAGCATCTTACGCGCCGCCGGGGCAAGGCGGCGCAGCGCAGGTCGCCCGCGCCGGTTGCTTCTGCGATAATTCCGCCCGGCACATAAAACGGCGGCGGCGCATCGGGCACGCAGCCGCGCACACTTACTGGGAACATCATGGACTTCGCTTACCTCATCACGCCGTTTCTGACCTGGATGGTCGTCGGCCCGATCAAATTCCTGATCACCAGCGTGCGCCAGCGCCGCTGGGCCTTCAACCTCGTCGGCAACGGCGGCTTCCCGAGCAACCATAGTTCGGTGGTCACCAGCATGGCGACCCTGATCGCGCTGCGCGAAGGCATCGACCACCCGGCCTTCGGCGTGGCCGTCACCCTCGCTTTCATCGTGATGATCGACGCCAACAGCCTGCGCCAGCACGTGGGACGCCAGGCCGCTGCCATCAACCGCCTCGCCATCGAAGTCACCGGCCACATCACCCTGCGCGAGCGCATGGGCCACACCCTGGTCGAGATCGGCGGCGGCATCGTCACCGGCATCGGCATGGGCTTCCTGATCAATTACCTTTTCAGCGCCTGACACCCATCTTCCACGCCGCGCCAAGCGTGCGGCGTATGCATTTCATCTTCCTTCCGCGCAGTCCATCGCGCCAAAATGCAGTTCATCCATACAAAACCACAGCGGGCGGGATCGTCAATTGACTGGTGTGGCCGCCTCCGGGATACTGCGCGCTGAAGATGTCTATTCCAATTCCATAAAAGCTTCAGCGTCCAAAATTCGGGAGATCCAACTCATGCTGCGCAACACTTTACTTGTCCTCGCCATCGCGTCCGCCCTGGCCGCCTGCGGCAAGGAGGCGAAAGACCCCAAGGCCCAGGCCAAGGACAATAAACCGAGCCAGCTGCTGGTTGCGCCCCAGGATTTGCTGACGGTGCAGAGCGATTCGCTTGCCTCCGGTCCGGTGATCACCGGCTCGATTCAGCCGGAACGCCGCGCCGACCTGCGCGCCGAAGTATCCAGCGTCGTGCTGCAGGTATTGAAAGAAAACGGCGACCCGGTCAAGCGCGGCGACCTGCTCGTGAAACTCGACGAAACCGCGATCCGCGACAGCCTGCTGTCGGCGGAGGCCGGCGTCAGCGCCGCAAGCCAGGCGCTCGACCAGGCCAACCGCCAGCTCGAGCGCCTGAAAACCCTGCGCGCCTCGGGCATGACCTCGGCCGCGGCCCAGGACGAAGCCGAAGTGCGCCGCAACAGCGCCCAGAGCGAACTGTCGGCGGCGCGTTCGCGCGCGGCCGCCGCGCGCCAGCAGATCTCGCGCACCCAGGTGCGCGCACCCTTCGACGGCATCGTCAGCGACCGCAAGGTATCGAACGGCGACACCGCCACCCCGGGCAAGGAACTGGTCAAGGTGATCGACCCGACCAGCATGCGCTTCGAAGGCCGCGTCTCGACCGACAAGATCGCCACCGTGAAGGTGGGCCAGCCGGTGCGCTTCCACATCAACGGCTACGGCAGCCAGGAATTCACCGGCGTGGTCAAGCGCATCGACCCGGCCGCGAACGACATCACGCGCCAGGTCGAAGTGCTGGTGGGCCTGACCGGCGAGCAGCCGCGCGTGGCCGGCCTGTATGCGGAAGGCCGCATCGACGCCGCCAGCTCGAACGTCCTGATGCTGCCGGAAAGCGCCATCGTCAAGGCGGGCGACAAGAACTACACCTGGCGCGTGAAGGGCGGCACCCTGGGCCGCGTCGACCTGCAGGTCGGCAGCCGCGACCAGCGTACCGGCAACATCGAGATCAAGACCGGCCTGGCTGCCGGCGACACCGTGCTGCGCAATCCGAGCTCGAACCTGAAGGATGGCCAGAAAGTGGAACTGACCGGCACCGCGCCACGCGTCGCCAGCGCCGCCGCGCCTGCCAAAGGAAACTAAACCATGTTCCTTTCCAATTTCTCGGTTAAAAAACCGATCGCGACGATCGTGCTGATCGTCGGGATGATGTGCATGGGCCTGCTGGCCCTGTCGAAGCTGCGCGTCAACCAGAATCCCGACGTCGAACAGCCGGTGATCGTTGTCAACATCCCGTATCCGGGCGCTTCGCCGGAAACGAGCGAGCGCGAGATCGTCGACCGCCTGGAAAAACAGCTGCAGAGCGTGCAGGGCGTGGACGAGATCGAGTCCTACGCGAACGAAGGCAGCGCCACGCTCGTGCTGATCTTCGACTTCGGCCGCAACATGATCGAAGCCTCGGACGACGTGCGCAACGCCATCTCGGCGGTGCGCTACAAGCTGCCGGTCGAAATGCGCGAGCCGATCCTGCGCCGCGTCGACCCGTCGGCGCAGCCGATCATGAACCTGGCGCTGTCGTCCGACGGCCAGAGCCATGCCGAGCTGTCGCGCCTGGCCGAGGACGACCTGGCCGACCGCTTCCGCGCCATCGACGGCGTCGCCACGGTGAACGTGAACGGCGCCCTGCGCCGCGAGCTGTCGGTCTTGCTGCGCGCCGAGAAGCTGCGTGAATACAATGTCTCGGTCAGCGAAGTGGCGGCCGCCCTGCGCAACCAGAACACCAATGCGCCGGTCGGCAAGGTGCGCGGCCAGATGGACGAGAAGGGCATCCGCCTGATCGGCCGCATCGAGCGTCCGGAAGACTTTGCGCAGATCGTCGTCAAGCGCAGCGGCGACACCATCGTGCGCCTGAACCAGGTGGCCGACATCCAGGACGGCTTCGCCGACATCGACAGCGCCTCGATCCGCAACAGCAACCCGAACGTCGGCATCTCGATCATCCGCGCCCGCGACGCCTCGACGGTGTCGATCGCCAACAAGGTGCGCGAGGAAGTCGAGAAGATCAACAAGGAGCTGCCGAAAGGCACGGTGGTGGGCATCACCCGCGACGGCGGCAAGGAAGCCCAGAGCAGCCTGAACAACGTGATCGAGTCGCTCGTGTTCGGCGCGGTGCTGACCGTGTTCGTCGTGTATGCCTTCCTCAACTCGTGGCGCTCGACCCTGATCACCGCGCTGTCGCTGCCGACCTCGGTGCTGGCCGCCTTCATCGCGGTCTGGCTGTGCGGCTTCACCCTGAACTTCATGACCCTGCTCGGGCTGTCGCTGGCGATCGGCGTGCTGATCGACGACGCCATCGTGGTGCGGGAAAACATCGTGCGCCACATGGAAATGGGCAAGGACCGCCGCACCGCGGCCCTGGTCGGCACGTCCGAAATCGGCATGGCGGTGGCCGCGACCACCTTCTCGATCATGGCGGTGTTCATCCCGGTCGCCTTCATGCCGGGCATCTCCGGCGAATGGTTCCGTCCGTTCGCGCTGACCGTGACCTGCTCGGTGCTGGTGTCGCTGTTCATTTCGTTCACGCTCGACCCGATGCTGTCGGCCTACTGGGGCGACCCTCCAGGCCACCACCATGCGCCGAAGAAGGGCATCACCAAGGTGCTCGGCCGCTTCAACGACTGGTTCGACCACCAGGCCGGCCGCTACGGCAACGTGATCGCCTGGGCGCTGCACCACCGCCGCTGGATGGGCTTCATCGCCCTGGCCAGTTTCGCCGGCGCCATCGCCTTGCAGGCGAGCTTCGGCGGCACCAGCTTCCTGCCCAAGGGCGACGGCAACAAGATCATGATCGAGGTGCGTACCCCGGCATCGTCGAGCCTGCAGTACGCCCGCCTGAAGATGGAGCAGGCGGCGACGCTGGCGCGCACGATAAAGGAAGTGCGCGACACCGACGTCTTCGCCCGTCCGAGCGGCGGTTCGATCTACGTCGAGATCGGCAAGAAGAACACCCGGGACCGCAGCGCCGCGGAGATCGCTACCGAACTGCGCGGCAAGATCGCCAGCCTGGTCGGCGCCGAGTACACGGTGCTCGATGACCTGAACGGCGGCGGCAAGCCGGTCCAGATCGAGTTCACCGGCGCCGACTCGCGCAAGCTGATGGAACTCACTTCGGCTTATATGGAAAAACTGCGCCAGGTACCGGGCGCGGTCGACGTCACCCTGTCGCAGCAGGACCCGAAGAACGAGCTGCAGATCGAGCTCGACCGGGGTCTCGCGAACTCGATGGGCGTGTCGGTGGGCGACGCCGCCACCGCGCTGCGCGTGGCCTTCGCCGGCATCGAAGTGGGCGACTGGGTCGACCCGACCGGCGAGACGCGCGACGTCGCGGTACGCCTGCATCCGGAAGACCGCGTCAACATCGAAAACATCGAGCGCCTGCCGATCATGATCGCCGGCACCAACACCATGGTGCCGCTCGAGCAGATCGCCCGTATCAGCATGGGCAAGGGACCGTCGGAGATCAAGCACAAGAACGGCAAGCGCGTGATCACGGTGTCGGCCAACGCCCAGGGCCGCTCCAGCGGCGAGGTGACGAAGGACGCGATGGCCCTGGCCAGGAGCTTCGACTTCCCGCCAGGCTATGGGCTGGACCTCGGCGGCGCCGGCAAGGACCAGCAGGAGTTGTTCGGCGAGATGACGACCGCGCTGCTGGGCGGCATCGGGCTGATGTACCTGATCCTGGTGATGCAGTTCGGCTCCTTCACCGCGCCGCTGGGCGTGATGATGTCGCTGCCGCTGTCCCTGATCGGCGTGGTGCTGGCGCTGCTGCTGACCGGCGGCACCCTGAACCTGATGAGCTTTATCGGCATCATCATGCTGATGGGCCTGGTGGCGAAGAACGCGATCCTGCTGCTCGACGCCGCGCGCGCCTTGGAAGCGGAAGGCTACGACCGCGAGGAAGCGCTGATGAAGGCGGGCCGCATGCGTCTGCGCCCGATCCTGATGACGACCTTCGCGCTGATCGCCGGCATGCTGCCGGTGGCCCTGGCGCTCGGCCCGGACGGCAAGTTCTACCAGCCGCTGGCGGTCGCCATCATCGGCGGCACGATCACCTCGACGCTGCTGACCCTGCTCGTGGTGCCGACCTTCTACGACAGCATCGAGATCGCCCGCGACCGCATGGCGGCCAAGTTCCACCGCCGCGCCGAGCGTTACCACGCGCTGCCGGCCTTCCTCATGACCTTCGTCGAAGCGGTCCTGACGCTGACCTTCGTGCGCCTGGTCTACCGCGTAATCATGAAGGGCGTCGGCTACGCTACCGGCCGCGGCCGTGCGAAACCGGTGCCGCTGGCGAAAGCGCCGGTGGCCAAGGTGACCGAGGGCGTCTGATTCGGACGCTGGCCTTAGCCTGTACGAAAAAGCCTGCGCGAGCAGGCTTTTTTATTTTTCATCGTCACGGCTCGCTGTTACGGCTTGCTGTTACGGCGTGGGCTGGCACGGCTTGCCGCCAGTGCCGGTCGCGCGTTGCCGCCGGGCCGCCGGATCAGCGGCCGGCGTCGGTCTTGGTGGATGCGGGACCGGTGCCGGTCGTGTCGCCCGTGTGGCCGCTCGCCTTCGTGCCCACGCCGCGCGCCTGGCCGGTTTCGGGGCTCGGCGCCGCGCCCGGCGTGGCGCCGGCCTGGGGCTTGGTGTCGGCGCGGGTCGAACCCGGGATCGAGCCGGTGGCGCCCGGCGTCTGGCCTGCCAGGGGAGAGGCGCCGGTGCCGGTCGCACCGGTACCGCCCGTGCCCGAGGTGCCGTTCGCGCCGGGGCCCGCCTGGTCGGGCGCGACCATGTCGACTCCGCTGGCGCCGCCCGATGCACCCAGGCTCTTCTTGTCCGTGCTCTCGTTTTCGCCGACGGTGCGCGGCGTGATGTTCGTGTTGTATTCGGTCGAGGACAGGCCCGCGTTGCCGGTATTGCCGGTGCCGCCGGCGACGCCGGCGGCCGAGCTGTTCCCCTCTCCCAACTGTCTCTGCTCGACGGAAGCGGCATCGCCATCGCCGCCGATGCCGGAATCCTTCTTGGTGCAGGCGCCCAGCGTTGCGGCGAGGAAGGCCGCGCTCAGGACGATTTTCGGTAATGCTTTGATGGTGTGCATGGTGGACTCCTTCGTTATTCGATGGCTTGCCGCCGCCGCGTTCACGCGGCGGCAGCTCGAGGCTAGGCTTGATTGTGTCAGGAGTTTGCAGGGGAGACTGTGCGCTGTTTGACAGAGTGCAAAGCCCCCAGACGCGGGGCGGATGCCAGGGCACAGCAGAAACGAAAAGCCGGCGATAGTCAGTGCCCCTGCATGAATGCCATCTGGCCGAGGCCAGACGGTCAGGCTGCGCAAAGGTTTCAAAACGCGTGGAGTCAGGAGGCTCGGCGCCCCCCCTCACACCCTACAAATCGCTCCAGCCGTAGGGGTGGAGGAGGCCAGTGGCCTCCTCCACGGCTTCACCGGAGTCCCGACTCCACGCGTTCACCGCCACGGAACTCGCTGCAATAGGAAACAACGCGACATCGACGAGAACGCGACAAAAAACCGCTCCAATGCGAGTCGACGTGAACTTTCAACCGGTGAGTCGCCTCTCGGCCGTAGCTGGAACAAATGCGGACAGCGTCAGAAACGACATGCCGGGCACACAGGGGCAAGGGAGACAACAGAAAGGACGAGAGAAGGGGAGAGAAAGGAAGAGCGTAAGAACGACAGAGGGGATAGCAGAAGCAAGGGCAGAAGTAACGATCAAACGAACTACAGCACGGACAAGCGCTCAAGCGCTCAAGCGCAGGCCTCCCCAATGACAACCAAGCTGTCAGACGCCGGCATGGAAGTGCCGGCGAGCACAAATGCGGAGCCCTCGTTGTGGGGCTCCGCTTTTGGGCGACAAGGACCGATTAGCGGCCAGTGCCCGAGGTGCCGGTGGTGCCGGTGGTGCCAGTGCCGGTGCCCGACGAGTCGGTGCTGCCGGTGGTGCCGCCAGTGCCGGTGGTGCCGGTCGTGCCCGACATGCCGCTGGTGCCGGTGCCGGTGGTGCCGGTTGCGCCCGTGCCGGTGGTGCCGGTCGCGCCCGTGCCGGTGGTGTCGCCGGTGGTGCCCGTAGCGCCGGTGCCGGTGCCCGTGGTGCCGGTGCCGGTTGCGCCGGTGCCGGTATCACCCGTGGTGCCGGTGGTGCCGCTAGTGCCCGACGTCGAGCTCGGCGACGTTGCCGAGGTGTCGCCGGCGGTGCCGGTGGCGGTGTCGTTCTTCTTGCATGCGCCCAGCATGGAAGCCAGGAGGGCGGCGGTCAGCAGGATTTTTGGTGCTTTGGTCATTGCGTTCATTGTTAAACTCCTCGTTCACGTCTATCTTGTGCCGTAATTTCCAGGTGAGGCTGCTGGAAGGCTTACGACGCCAGTTCAGCTCCACCATGAACCTCTTGAGAGCGGATGCCCTCGTCCGTGTTCATTGGTGAAACCATCAGGGAACCGACGCAACACGCGGCCCCGTATAGCGCACGAATTCAACGGTAAAAATTTAGACTGCCGTGACTACCGCCAGTTCGTCGAATTGTGCGCTTCTTGCTTTATTCCGCGGTGCAGCTTGCGGATTTTGATACCGGTCAAACGGATTTCCGTTCTTCCCGGCCCACCGGTGTTGCCCGGATGGTCTTTGCGTCGCCCGCTTCGCGGCCGGCGACTGATTCGAGTAGCGCAGGGATCTCGTCGGGGATCTCGCGCGCGAGGTAGCCCAGCACGCCCATGCGTTCGGCGAGGCGCTCGCCGGCGCGCGCATGCAGCGCGACACCCCAGCAAGTGGCCTGTTCCAGCGTGGCGCCGCGTGCGGCGAGTCCTGCGATGATGCCGGCCAGCGTGTCGCCCGAGCCGGAAATGGCCAGGCCCACATTGCCTCCCTCGTGCTGCCATAACGCGCCACCTGGCGAAGCGATGACAGTGCGCGCGCCTTTCAGGGCGACGACGGCGTTCCATTCGGCGGCCGCGGCCCGCGCCGGCTCGTCCGGGCCGGACGCGATGTCGGGCTTGGCCATGCCGGTCAGGTGCGCCATTTCTCCGCAGTGCGGCGTGATGATGACCGGCTGCTCGAAGCGGAAGGCCGCGCCCGGCGCACTGCCCGCCGGCGCATGCAGCAGCGTGCCCATCGCGCAGGCGTCGAGCACGACGGTCGTGTCGCTGCCCTGCATGCGGGCGAGCAGGCCATGCACGAGTTCGGCGGCGGCCGCTTCGTCCTGCATGCCGGGTCCGATGAGGATGGCATTGACGCGGTCGGCCAGCGGGTCGAGGCGGGCGATCGCTTCCGGCAGGAAGCCGCCGGCCTCGGTTTCGGCCAGGCCGATCACGCGCGCCTCGGGCATGTTCGAGGCCACCAGCTGGGCCACGCTGGCGCCGGTGGCGACCGTCAGCTTGCCGGCCCCGGCGCGCAGGGCGGCGGTGGCGGCGAGAATCACGGCGCCCGGCATTTCGCGCGAGCCGCCGAGCACCAGCACATGGCCGCGTTCTTCCTTGTCGCCGTCAATGCCGGGCATGGGCAGGGGCCAGTCGCGCAGCAGTTCGGTGGTGACATCGATCGTCGCGGGCAGGGCGTGGATGGCGTTCATCGTGTGCGGCCTCACGCCTTGGGCGCCGTCGGCACGTCTTTGCCGACGGTGACCGGAGTGCCGCTCGCCTCGAGCGGAGCGACGAAGTTGACCAGGCGTACCATGAGGGCGCCATGCTTGCCTTCCTCGGGGTCGAAACGGTAGGAGGTGACCGAACAGTTCGGCACGTCGCCGGCGCGGTCGAAGGCGAGGATGCTCGCTTCGTCGAGGCGCTCGATGAGGTAGCGGAAGCAGTTGACGATCACCTGGTGGGCGACGATCACGACGCGCTCGTTGCAGTAGTCGCGCGAGAGCGTGTCGAGCACGCTGCGCAGGCGCAGGATGACGTCGCACCAGCTTTCGCCGCCGGGCGGGCGGAAATAGAACTTGCCGACGTGCTGGCGCTGGGCGTACAGGTCGGGGTATTTGTGGGCAATGCCGTGCGTGGTGAGGCGGTCGAGGATGCCGAATTCCTTCTCGCGCAGCCGCTCGTCGGCGTTGACCGCCAGCAGCGATTCGCGCTCGAGGCGGCGGATCAGGATCTTGGCGGTCTCGGCCGCGCGCACATAGGGCGAATGGAGGACGACGTTGGGGCGCTCGTCCTGGGGCAGGGCGGCGAACCAGGAAGCGAGGGCTTCGGACTGGCGGATGCCGAGCTCGGACAGGGGCACGTCGACGTCGCGCTCGGCGATGTCGATCTCGTGCCCGGCGGCGGCCTCGGCGAGATCACGCGCGACGTTGCCCGCACTTTGCCCGTGCCGGATCAGCCAGAGTTCCTGAGGCCACTTTTGTTCCATCACCCGCCCGTCGTCGATGTTGACATGACATCATCATAGACGGATTCGTCAGGGGGTCCGCGCACGATTCCGTGCGCAAACAATCAGCAGTGGCGCGGGTTTCAGGCAGCGTGTTCCCCGGCGTCCAGAGGGATTTCCGCGTCGCTATTAAATACTTGGAGATCGGTCTCGCCGAGGATGCGCGAGGTAACCGTGCCGGCCGTAATCGACCCGCTCACGTTGAGCGCCGTGCGGCCCATGTCGATCAGCGGCTCGATCGAGATCAGCAGGCCGGCCAGCGCCACCGGCAGGTCGAGCGCCGACAGCACGATCAGTGCCGCGAAGGTGGCGCCGCCGCCGACCCCGGCCACGCCGATCGAGCCGAACACGACGACCGCCAGCAGGGGCAGCAGGAAGCTTGCCGTCCACGGATCGATGCCGACGGTCGGCGCGATCATCACGGCCAGCATGGCCGGATAGATGCCGCCGCAGCCGTTCTGGCCGATGTTGGCGCCGAAGGAGGCGGCGAAGTTGGCGATGCCCTCGGGCGTGCCCAGGCGCGTGGTCTGGGTGGCGACGCTCATCGGGATCGAACCGGCGCTGGTGCGCGAGGTGAAGGCGAAGACCAGCACCGGGAAGATTTTCTTCAGGTAGCGTCCCGGGTTCAGGCCGGCCAGGGCGACCAGCGCCAGGTGCACGCAGAACATCAGGACGATGGCGCTGTACGAGGCAAGCACGAAGCCGAGCAGGTTGACGATGCTTTGCAGGCTGGACGCGGCGACCACCTTCGTCATCAGCGCGAACACGCCGTACGGGGTCAGGCGCAGCACCAGCGTGACCATGCGCATCACGATGGTGTGGGCGACCTGCACGAAGTGGCTGAACGAGGCGAATTCGTTCGGCTTCTTCGCCGCGATGCCGGTAGCGGCAATGCCGACGAACACCGAGAAGAACACGACCGCGATGGTCGAGGTCTTGCGTGCGCCCGTCATGTCGAGGAAAGGGTTGGCCGGAATGAAGGAGAGCAGCATCGAGGGCAGCGAAATCTCCTGCGCCGTCGACAGCGAACCCTGCAGGTATTCGCCGCGCGCGACCTCGGCGGCGGAGGCCGTCAGGCCCACGGCGGAGAGGCCGAACAGCTTCGCCATCAGGATGCCGATGCAGGCCGCGACCGCGGTGGTGGCGATCAGGATGCCGATGGTGAGGGCGCTGATCTTGCCGAGCGCGGCGGCATCGCGCAGCTTCAGAATGGCGCCGATGATCGAGACCATGATCAGGGGAATGACGATCATCTGCAGCAGTTTGACGTAGCCGCTGCCCACCACGTCGAGCCAGGCATTGGTCTGCGCCACTTCGCTTGACGCCGCGCCATAGAGGTACTGGAAGGCCGCGCCCAGCAGCACGCCCAGGCCCAGGCCGCTGAAGACCCGCTTCGTAAACGACGCGTGGGCCGCCTGCATGCGGTAGAGAAGGAAGCAGGCGAGGAGCGCGACGGCCAGGTTGAGGAGCACAGGAAGGTTCATGACGGCCTTTTTTTTGGGACAAATGTGATGCGTAAACTAATCGCAGCATTTTATAGGCAAACCGGTTGCTTCGCAGGAAGATAAGCCGGCGCGACGGCCCCGCGTCACGCTGGTCGAGGACTGCTTTCTTTCCTGCAAGTGGCTTGAGGAAAATCAATTTGCGTCACTGCTGCGTTTGCGCAGACTCGTACGGTGTGCGCACGCTACGCTCCCTGCATCGACCACTCTTCCAAGGAGCATCCGATGCGTCCCTCTCTCTTTGCGCGCCTGGCCGCCTGCCTGTTGCTGGCCTTGCCGGCCCTGGCCTCGGCCGTTCCGCGCTACACCGTCACCGTCCTTGCTGGCGAGGGCAGCCGCGCCTGGGACGTCAACGCGTCCGGCCAGGTGGTCGGCGAATCCGGCGGCAATGCCTGGCTGTATTCGGGCGGCGCGTTCACCCTGCTAGGCAGCGGTGCGGCATTCGGCATCAACGACCGCGGCCAAATCGCCGGCACCTCCGGCGACAACGGTTTCCTCTACAGCGACGGCCGCATGACCTTGATTACCGGCTGGGGCGGCACCACGGCTTACGGCATCAACAACGACGGCACGGTGGTCGGCATGGCCGAGTACCCGGCCGAGGAGGCGCCGTTCGAGCGCCATGCGTACAGCTACCGCGACGGCGTCATGACCGACCTCGGCACCCTGTACGGCCGCCACAGCCATGCCAATGCCATCAACAACCTCGGGCACGTGGTGGGCGCCAGCGACGTCGGCGGACCGCCGAACTGGCCGCTCACGCCCTTTCTCTACCGCGACGGCACCATGGCCGACCTCGGGCCCTTCTGGGGCCCATGGAGCCAGGCGCTGGCCATCAACGACCTCGACCAGGTGGCCGGCTACTACGGCTACGCATCGGTTGGCGGCGACCTGTACCCGACCAGCGCCTTCCTGTGGGACGACGGCACGCTGCTCGACCTCGGCGAGCTCTCCGGGGCTGTCTACAGCTATGCCGCCGGCATCAACAACCTCAGCCAGGTTGTCGGCTCGTTCGGGGACGGTGTCGCAAGCAGCGCTTTCCTCTACGAGAACGGCACGCTGCTCGACCTGAACACCCTGATCGATCCGGCCTCCGGCTGGGTGCTGTCCGAGGCCAGGGCCATCAACGACCTGCAGCAGATTGCCGGCCGGGCCTGCCGTGCCGGCGCCTGCCATGCGGTGCGGCTCGACCTGGTGTCGGCGATTCCCGAACCGGCCACCTGGGGCATGCTGCTGGCCGGCGGCAGTTTGCTGGGTTGGCGGCGGCGCGCGTGGCGGATGCGAGCCTGAATCGTTGCCGCCCTGGCCGACTCGTGCCGTGTTATTGCTTGTGTGACTTGCCGTGACCCCGGTTCGCCTGCCGCAAGTGGGAAGACAATCCGGGCGAATGGAATCGCCCGGATTGTCAGGCCGGCTGACGGAACGGTCACCGGCCGCGCCAGCTGCGTTCGCCAAGGCGCACGCTGGCAGGCAGTTCCGGATGCTGGATCAGGATCTGCTCGATCGGGCCGTCGGGCATGTACTGGACCGTCAGCCTGCCGTCGCGCGAGGCCAGCACCTTGTCGCCGACAGGGAGCAGTTCCCGGCGGAAGGCGCGGTTCAGGTCGAGGTAGAGCTTGTCGTCGATCATGCTCAGCCGCACGTCGCGGCCGTTCTCGAGCCGGTACTGTCCGGCGACGTCGCGTTTCAGGTCCATGGCGTCGCCGCTGCTGATCGGGGCGGCGGCGAAGGCGCTCGAGGCCAGGGCGGCGGAAATGAGGGCAAGGCAAGGCAGTACACGCATGGTCTTCTCCTTCATCGAAAGTGAGTGGTTCGCTGGGTAGTCACTGACTCGGCCACTGAGCGGCCACCGAGTCGGTCACCGAGGTCATCACTGCGTTGGTCGCTGCAGTGCCGGCTGCAGCGCTAACGCTCGTTCGAAAGGTTGGACAAGGCAGTTTTTAACAATGCTTCGCGTATGTATCAAATTTCTCTACTGAAGTATTTCCTGCTGGATCGCAGCAGTTGCCGCCATTTGCCGGCAGAGCGGGAAGGGGTCGGCGGGGCGTCTATCTGTGGCGCATAAGGCACAGTCCGCTCGCACGATTGGGATTGCAAACCGGATCGGGGTGGAAGCAAGCTAACCTGTAACAATCCGACAACCCCCGAAAGGCTGTGCCGTCATGAAAATTACGTTCGTTGGACACGCCTCGATCCTGATCGAGACCTGCGGCATCAGCATCCTGTCCGATCCGTGGTGGCGCGGTCCCTGTTTCGGCGCGCAGTGGTGGGTCTATCCCGCCCCGGCCGTCGACACGCTCAAGGACGTCAAGCCCGACTACATCTACATCTCCCACGGCCACCACGACCACCTGCACCCCGGCACCCTGAAGCAGTTCGGCCGCGAGACGACCATCCTGGTGGCGCAGTCGTCGAACATGGCCGCCTTCATCCGCGACATGGGATTCACGGTGATCGAAGTCGGCGACGAGGCGATCGCCCTTGGCGGCGGAGACGTCAGCTGCCGCATCGTGCCGACCTATTCGGACGACACGCTGATGGCCATCAGCGACGGCCGCGAAGTCTGCCTGAATATCAACGACGCCTTGCATTCGGCACCCCTGGCGATCCAGGAATCGGTTGCCGCCAGGCTGAAGGCGCTGTATCCCGTGATCGATTACGTGTTCTGCGGTTACGGCACGGCGTCCCACTTCCCGAACTGCTACGTCATTCCCGGCAAGAACAGCGCCGCCACCGCCGCCCACCGCCAGACCTATTTCAACCGCCAATGGGCGAGGCTGATCGACCGGCTCGCGCCGAAATACGGCTTCCCGTTCGCGGCGGACGTGGTGTTCCTGGAAGAGGACCTGCAGTGGGCGAACGAGCCCATGCACAACGGCGAGCGCCCGGTCGCGGCCTTCCGCGAGCTGTTCCCGGCGTCGCCGGTATCGGTGGTCGACATCGCACCGGGTTATGTCATCGAAGACGGGCTCACGCGCCATGCCGCACTGTGGAAGCCGCTGTCCATCGACGAGCTGCGCGCCGACCTGGCCGAGCAGATCGCCCGCGCCAACCGCTATGGCAGCGTCACCGGCGAGGCCATCGACGAAGTCCTCACGCTGCTGCAGAAAACGATCGACACCCACCACGACTATTTGCTGAGCTACGAGGGCAATTACCGCTTCCTGATCCGCTTCCGCAACAGCGAGGCCGCGGTGCTGATCGAAAAGCGCGGACGCCACCTCGACCTGCAACGCGTCGATACGGGGGAGGGCAAGCTGCCGGCTTTCGACGTCATGTACACGACGCGCCTGCAATACCTGCGCAACAGCCTGGCGCAACGCTATGGGAATGAAATCCTGTTCGTCGGATCGGGAGGGATTTTCGAATACGCCGACCGCGAAGCGGCCAGCAGGAACCTGCACCGTGAGTTCCAGGTTTTGCTGAGGAAGCCAGGCAAGACCCGCTTGCGCCGCTACGGCAACTCTTCGAAGCCCGTGTACAAGCTGAAGCAGGCCGTCAAACGCATGCTGGGCCACAAGAGCGAGAACCTGTACGACCTGAATGCCTGGACGGTGTATGCGAACCAGGCGCCGCCGCATGCGCACCCGCCGGCGGCGCACTGACTGTCGCCATCGGATCGACGCAACAAGTGCAAAGAGCGCAACGAGCGCAAAGAGCGCCGCAGAATGCAAAAAGCCCACGACCGTAGCCGTGGGCTTTTTACTTATTCGTGGTAGGCCGTGCGGGATTCGAACCTGCGACCAACGGATTAAAAGTCCGCTGCTCTACCAGCTGAGCTAACGACCCGAAAGAAGCAGGATTATAGGGCGCTGCCGTCGTGCTGTCAAACGTGCAGCGCCTGAATGTTGCCCGACAGTCTTATTTCAGGACGGCCAGCCGGTCTTTCGCGGACTGGGCGGCCTGGGTGCCGGGGAACTTCGACACCAGGGTCTGCAGGGTTTTCTTGGCTTTCACTTTATCCTTCAGCTCGGCATAGCTGGTGGCGATGTTGAGCATCGCGTCCGGCGCCTTCGGGCTGCTGGCGTAAGTCGTGGTGACGACTTCCTGGGCGGCGATCGCGTTCTTGTAGTCGCGCTGGGCGTAGTAGGCGTTGCCCAGCCAGTATTGGGCGTTCGAGGCGTAGGCCGATTCCGGATAGCGCTTGACGAAGTCCTGCAGGGCGGTGGCGGCACGCTTGTAGTCGCCGGTCTTGAAGACTTCCATCGCGCTGTCGTAGGCCTGCTTTTCGGACGGGAGCACCTCGGCGGTGGCGCCGTCGATGGTTTCCTGGCGCGGCTCGAGTTTCTTGATGCGCGCATCGAGGTCGGCGTACAGGGTGCGCTGGCTGTTCTGGGCCTTGGTCACTTCGTTGGCCAGCACTTCGATCTGGCCGCGCAGTTTCGCGATCTCGGCCAGCATCTGCTCCTGGTGGTTGAGCATGTCAAGCGTGGCGGTCTTGTCGGATTTGGCGTCGAGACGGGTGGTCAGGTTGCGCGTGATGTTATCCACTTTGGCGCGCAGATCGAGGATGGCGCGGCGCGCCTCATCGTCGTCCAGCAGGCCGGCGGACGCCTGCAGCGGCAGCAGAAGCGCCAGCAGCAGGGGGGCAAAGCGGGACGGGGACAGTTTCATCATGTCGTACTCTTTCTAAACCGGTGTTCCAGATTGAAAAACGGGGCGGTAGCAGTCTGCACTGCCCCCGCCCCCCTGTCAATCCGCGCGACTAACAGACCCCCCATGGCGGCGTTGCAGCGTCTTGCCGTACTTGCGTACTGTCTGCGACGCTGCGCCTTGCCCTGGGGGCTCTGTTAGCCGCGCGTAACGGCTGACAAATTACTGGTAAACGATGTCCGCACGGCGGTTTTCCGCCCAGGCGGCTTCGCCCGAACCGGTTGCCTTCGGCTTTTCTTCGCCCAGCGACACGGCTTCCATCTGGGTCTCGGCCACGCCCAGCGCTGCCATCGAGCGGCGCACGGCTTCGGCGCGCTTCTGGCCCAGGGCCAGGTTGTACTCGGTGCCGCCGCGATCATCGGTGTTGCCTTGGATCAGGATCTTGCGGCCCTTGTTCTGGTTCAGGTACTGCGAGTGGTTGGCGACGACTGGCTTGCCGTCTTCACGCACCACGTAGCTGTCGAAGTCGAAGTACACGCTGCGGTTGGCCAGTACGCCTTTCGGATCGTTCAGCGGATCGACGGTTGCCTGCTCCACTGGACGGATGTCGCGGGTGTCGGCGGCGACCGGCGCTTCAGGGGTCTTCTCGACGACTGGCGGCGGGGTGACCGGCGCTGGGGATTTGCAGGCTGCGAGCAGGGCTGCAGTGGCGATGATGAAGCTGACACTCTTAACGTTGCGCATGGGTTTTTCTCCTGGTCTTGGTTAGTGATTTACTACATTTACTTCATGAAGGGACCCCAGCTGGGCTCCCGAATGTTTCCCGCTTTCGTCGTCAAACGCTGCTTGACCCGTCCGTCCACCGATACCACGGCCAGCGAGGTACGCCCGCCGCCCTTGATCGCGTACATGATGTACTTGCCGTTCGGCGAAAAACTCGGTTCGGAGGCCCCATCGGCCAGGCGCAGCTCCTGGCCGCTGGCCAGGTCTTTCGCGTAAAGGGAGAAACCGCCATCGCGCTGTGCAATCCAGGCCAGGGTCTTGCCATCTGGAGACACGCGCGGGCTGATGTTGTAATTGCCGCTGAAGGTGACGCGGGTGGCCGGGCCACCCGACGCGCTCATCTTGTAGATCTGCGGACCGCCGCTGCGGTCGCTGGTGAAATAAATGCTCTGGCCGTCGGCCGAGAACTGCGGCTCGGTATCGATGCCGTTGGAATTCGACAGGCGGCGCAGGCCGGAACCGTCCGCGTTCACGATGTACACCTGGTAGCTGCCCGACTTAGACAGGGCAATGGCCAGCTTGCTGCCGTCCGGCGACCAGGTCGGCGCCGAGTTGCTGCCTTTTTCATTGGCGATCACGCGCCGCTTTCCCGAGACCAGGTCCTGCATGTAGATGACCGGCTTGCGGTCTTCGAAGGACACATAGGCTACCTTGCCTCCGTCCGGCGACCAGGACGGCGAGATGATCGGCTCGCGGCCGCTGACGGCGACGATCTCGTTTTCGCCGTCGGCGTCGGCCACCGCCAGCGCGTACTGGCGGCCGGCGCGGTTTTCCTTCACGTAGGCGATGCGGGTCGAGAAGATGCCGCGGGTGCCGGTCAGCTTTTCATAGACGTCGTCGGCGATGCGGTGGGCCTGCAGGCGCGTGTAGCGCGGCTGCACTTCGCCGCCCAGCTGCGACAGCTGGCTGCCTTTCACGGTGTCGTACAGCTTGTAGCGGACGGCGAAGCGGCCGTCCGGCTGGCGCTGCACGCTGCCGACCACCAGGGCGTCGGCGCCGCGCGCCTTCCAGCTGCTGGCGTCGATGCTGGCGCTGTCGCTGATGACCTGGCCGGCGTCGATCACCTTGAAGACGCCGCTGCGCTCGAGGTCGGCGCGGATGATGTCCGAAACGTCGGCCGGGGCGATGCCTTCGTCGGCAAAGGCAGCAACCGCGACCGGGATCTGGTTGCTGCCGACGCCTGCGATTTCCACTTGTAGCTGGGCATGGGCCGCCGACCCCAGCATCAGGGTGGCGCTAAATAACAGGATATGAAGTTTTTTCATGCGTTCTCTTCTCGGCAAAGATTGTTCAGCTCAGTGTTCAGCTGTGTTCAGTCCAGGTCTTTCATGGAGAAATTGACCACGATAGTGCGCTCCACCGTACCATCTTTCTTCTTTGGAAGCGGTGACGATTTGTTAATGCCGCGCTCCACGGCTTCGTCGAACTGCGGCACGCCGCTGCTCTTGGTCAGGCGAACCGACAGGATCTCGCCCGTCGGCAGCTGGTCGACCTTGAAGACGGCCTTCGGGTTGCCCGGCAAGCCGGCGTCTCCGGCGTAAACCGTATTACTCTTTACCTTGGCCGCGATGGCCGCCTGGTAGCCGGCGTCGATCTTCGGCGCGGTCGATTTCTGGGCGCTGCCGGTGCTGCCTGCGGCGCCCATCATGCGCTTGAGCTCCTCGTCGCGCATCTTGTCGAGCTTGGCCTGCTCTGCGGCTTCGGCTTTCGCCTTCGCGGCCTTTTCGGCGGCGAGCTTCTTCTTGTCGGCTTCCGCCTTGGCGTCGGCGAGCTTCTTCTTTTCGAGTTCTTTCTTCTCGAGTTCCTTCTTCTCGGCCAGCTTCTTCTCGGCTTCTTCTTTCTTCTTCAGCTCCGCCAGCTCGCGCTCGCGTTCCTTCTTCTGTTCCAGTTCGCGCTTCTCGAGCAGCTCGCGCTGCTTCTTCTGCTCGGCGAGCTTCTTCTCGCGCTCCAGGTTGATGTCGGGCGCGGCCGGCTTGACCGGCTCCGGCTCGACGGCCTTCGGCGGTGGCGGCGGCGTCGGGGTCGGTTCGGGACGCGGCTCGGGTTCCACGACTTCCTGAGGAGGCGGCGGCAGCGGCGGCGCGGCGGCGGACTCCACCTTCATGTCCCACACTTCCGCCTCGACGGCCGGCGGCTCGGTGTTCTGCCAGCTGATGCCGATCCACAGGAAAGCCAGCAGCGCGGCGTGCACCGCCAGCGCCAGCAGGATCGCCGGTACGCGGTTCGGTTCGGGCGGCACCGTGTAGGGGGCACCGCTGGTGGCTGGCATCGCTGGCTTCATTGCGGACATGGCGTTACTGCGTGGCGAGGCCGACGCGGTTAATTCCTAGCTTTTTCGATTCAGAAATCAGCTCGATGACTTCCGCGTACTTGCTCTCGCGGTCGCCCGAGATCATGACCGGGTAATCCGGGTTCTCGTCGTGCAGGTCGCGCAGGCGCTCGAGCAGGGCGGCGCGGTTCGGCATCGATTCGGCGGCCACCGTCTGCTTGCCGTTTACGCCGATGGAGAGCGTGGCGTCGGGCTTGACGGTGATGTGGATATAGGTGTCCGGTGGCAGGGCGGATTTTTCCGCGCTCGGCAGGTTGACCACGTTCGGCGTCTGGTTGGCCGGCACCGCCATGAAAATGATGAGCAGCACCAGCATCACGTCGATGTAGGGGACGACGTTGATCTCGGACTTGAACTTGCTGCGGCGTCCGCCGCGCATGCTGCTGGAAAAAGCCATGTTCGATCCTCCGCTCAGCGCGACTGGCGCTGCAGGATGTTCGAGAATTCTTCGACGAAGCTCTCGAAGCGGGTTGCCAGGCGGTCGATGTCGTGCGTGAAGCGGTTGTAGGCCACGACCGCCGGAATCGCCGCGAACAGGCCAATGGCGGTGGCGATCAGCGCTTCGGCAATGCCGGGGGCGACGATGGCCAGGGTTGCCTGCTGCACGCTGGCCAGGCCGCGGAACGCGTTCATGATGCCCCAGACGGTGCCCAGCAGGCCGATGTAGGGCGAGACGGAACCGACCGAGGCCAGGAAGTTCAGGTGCAGGTCGAGGCCGTCGAGTTCGCGCTGGAAGGCGGCGCGCATGGCGCGACGCGAGCCGTCCAGCACCGCGCCCATGTCGAGGGCGTCGCGCGAGGCCTGCTTGCCCTTGATGAATTCACCCATGCCGGCTTCGAAGATGCGCGCCAGCGGGCCGCTCTGTTCACGCTGGGCGGAAGCGCTCTGGTGCAGGGTATGCAGGTTGCCGCCGGCCCAGAAGCTGCGCTCGAACTGCTCGGTCAGGCGCCGCGCGGCGCGGATCGCAAAGACCTTGCGGAAGATGTACGACCAGCTGACTACCGACAGCACGAGCAGCAACAGCATGATGAGCTGCACGATGATGTGCGCGTTGCTGATGAGGGCGAGGAAAGATAGGTCGTGGGTCGGTGTCATCGGTTATGCAATATTGTTGAATGGGTCAAGCGGCACGCATTTTATCAGCCACTTCGATGGGGAGCGAGCGCGGGCGTACCGTGGCGATGTCGACGCAGCCCACTTTCACGCTGGCGGCGGCCAATAAACGCTCGCCGCAGTACGCCTGCTGGACGAACTGCACCGAGGCGCGGCCGAGCTTTTCGATCGACAGGGTCAGGGTCAGCTCGTCGTCGAGGCGGGCCGGGGCGTGGTAATCGATCGTCGCGCTGCGCACGACGAAGGCGACACCCTCGCGGTCGATCAGGTCCTGCTGCCTGACGCCAGCGGCGCGCAGCCATTCGGTACGCGCACGCTCGAAGAATTTCAGGTAATTCGCGTAGAACACGATACCGCCGGCATCCGTGTCCTCGTAGTAGACCCGTACTGCCCAGGTGAAAACGGAAGGCATGTCAGTTTGCCATAAATGATAATTGGAAACATTTTACGCCATTCGCGCATATGTTCGCTAGCGAACACCCGGGCCGGGCAGGGGACCGGGAGCTCTTGCTCAGCCTGTTGAGCGCGCACTAGTAGACGAGAGACAACGCTGTCAGGACAATAACTGTAACACTTTCTCACAATTATCGAATCCGGGGCGCACGGTGTGATGCTCTGGGAAATTATCTATTGACCCGTAGGGTGGACGGGTTTCCCGTCCACGCGTTCAAACAGGGCAACATCAGCCGAGCAGGTGTTGTAGACGTGGTTTGAACGCGTGGACGGCGAAGCCGTCCACGCTACGAAAACCGGTCAGCTGCGCTTGATATTGAACGGCGAGAAGCCCTGGCAGGTCGGCATCAGCTCGATGCTGTTCACGTTCACATGCGGCGGCAGCGTTGCGATCCAGTAGGCGGTGTCGGCGATGTCCTTGGCCGTCAGCGGTGTCGTGCCTTCATACACCTTGGCCGCCGCGGCGTCGTTGCCCTTGAAGCGCACGTTCGAGAACTCGGTGCCGCCGCACAGGCCCGGCGCCAGGTTGGTGGCGCGCACGCCGGTGCCGACCAGGTCGGCGCGCAGGTTCAGCGTGAACTGTTCCACGAAGGCCTTGGTGGCGCCGTAGACATTGCCGCCGGGGTAGGGGTAGTGGCCCGCCACCGAACCGAGATTGATGACCAGGCCGCTGCCGCGCTCGACCATGCTTGGGAGCAGGGCGCGCGTCATCGTCACCAGGCCCTGGCAGTTGGTCGCGATCATGGTTTCCCAATCGTCGAGCGGCGCCTCGTGAGCGGGAGCGGTGCCCAGCGCCAGGCCGGCGTTGTTGATCAGGACGTCGATCTGGCGCCAGGATTGCGGCAGCAGGGCCAGCGCTTCCTCGATCGACGCCTTGTTGGTCACGTCCATCTCGACCGGCAGCGCCGATTCGCCCAGTTCCGCGGCAAGCGCTTCGAGGCGTTCCTTGCGGCGCGCGGCCATGACGACCTGGTGGCCGTTGCGAACGAAGGTGCGGGCCATTTCGGCGCCGAAACCGGCTGAGGCGCCGGTGATGAAAACGATCATGATGGAGTTCCTCGGTTGGCAGAAGCTCCATGATTGTAGCCGAAATGACCATCTTGCCTGACCGGTCGGGGCAGTTGCCAGCCTGGCACGGCTTTCCTTGCCCTAAGCGGGCAGTTCCCATTACAATCCCGAGTCCATTTACGTCTCACGTGACTGGCGAATCCGTGACGCAAGCGAATCAGCGGCGTTACGGGAAAGGTGGATATACCACCGGGGAACGTGAGATTTCATCCGCCGTTCGCCTGGGCAGCCGACAATGGTTCGCGTGCATTTTTGCGTCGCGGCTGGCTGCTTCCTGGCCTTCTTGCCGATCCAACACTGCCGTTGTCCGGTTCTCTTATCGATTGGAGTTTTGTTCATGTTTGCAAAAGATCACACGCTGGCCAAGGTCGACCCGGAATTGTGGGACGCCATTCAGAAGGAAAACACCCGTCAGCAAGATCACATCGAGCTGATCGCGTCCGAGAACTACACCTCGCCGGCCGTGATGGAAGCCCAGGGCTCCCAGCTCACGAATAAGTACGCCGAAGGCTATCCGGGCAAGCGCTACTACGGCGGCTGCGAATACGTCGACGTCGCCGAGCAGCTGGCGATCGACCGCGTCAAGCAACTGTTCGGCGCGGAAGCGGCCAACGTGCAGGCGAACTCGGGTTCGCAGGCGAACCAGGGCGTGTTCTTCGCGATGCTCAAACCCGGCGACACCATCATGGGCATGTCGCTGGCCGAAGGCGGCCACCTGACCCACGGCATGGCGCTGAACATGTCCGGCAAATGGTTCAACGTCGTTTCCTACGGCCTGACCGAGCAGGAAGACATCGACTACGAGCAGATGGAGCGCCTGGCGCGCGAGCACAAGCCGAAGATGATCATCGCCGGCGCCTCGGCCTTCGCGCTGCGCATCGACTTCGAACGCTTCGCGAAAGTGGCGAAGGAAGTCGGCGCCTACTTCATGGTCGACATGGCCCACTACGCAGGCCTGATCGCCGCCGGTGAATACCCGAACCCGGTGCCGTACGCCGACTTCGTCACCTCGACCACGCACAAGTCGCTGCGCGGCCCGCGCGGCGGCATCATCCTGATGAAGGCCGAGTTCGAGAAGCAGATCAACTCGGCGATCTTCCCGGGCATCCAGGGCGGTCCGCTGATGCACGTCATCGCCGGCAAGGCCGTCGCCTTCAAGGAAGCGCTGTCGCCCGAATTCAAGGCCTACCAGCAGCAGGTCGTCAAGAACGCGAAGGCCCTGGCCGACGCCCTGATCGCGCGCGGCCTGCGCATCGTCTCCGGCCGTACCGAAGCCCACGTGATGCTGGTCGACCTGCGTTCGAAAGGCCTGACCGGCAAGGAAGCGGAGGCGATCCTGGGCCAGGCGCACATGACCTGCAACAAGAACGGCATCCCGAACGACCCGCAGAAGCCTTTCGTCACCTCGGGCATCCGCCTGGGGAGCCCGGCGTTCACGACCCGCGGCTTCAAGGAAGAAGATGCGACCAAGGTGGGCCACCTGATCGCCGACGTGCTGGACAACCCGCACGACGCCGCGACCATCGAGCGCGTCAAGGCTGAAGTCAAGGTGCTGACCGACAAGTATCCGGTCTACGCAGCCTGAGCGGAAACAGCTAGCCAGCAACAAGAGTAGGATCGAGGGAACGGTAGCCCGACAAGCCGGGGTGCCGTTCCTTTTTGCTTTATTATTACGCCATGAAATGTCCGTTCTGCCAGCATGAAGACACCCAGGTCCTCGATACCCGCGTATCCGAGGAGGGCGACGCCATCCGGCGCCGGCGCCGCTGCGGCAAATGCGACAAGCGCTTTACCACCTACGAACGCATCGAATTGTCGATGCCGATCATCGTCAAGAAGAACGGCAGCCGTACCGAATTCGCGTCCAGCAAACTGCGCGGCAGCCTGATGCTGGCCCTGAGGAAGCGCCCGGTCGCGGCCGAGGCGATCGACGCCGCCGTCGCCTCGATCGAGGAAAAGCTGCTCACCAGCGGCCGGCGCGAAGTCGATACCGGCTATGTCGGCGAACTCGTCATGCAGGAGCTCAAGCGCCTCGACGAAATCGCGTATATCCGCTTTGCTTCCGTCTACAAGGACTTCAAGGACCTGGCCGAGTTCCAGCAGGCCCTCGCCGAAGTCGGCCATCCCCGAAAGTAAATTTCCCCGTACACCGCTCCGGCACCCACTCCGCGCACGCTTGAGCCATCGCAGGCTCGGCCGAAAGCGCGCTGATAACTTCGCAGCTCGCGCAATCCTGCGCTTGAATCGTGGAGGTGTCCCGTGCAGCGGTCTCGCTTGCAGTGCCGGCAATGCGGCGGCTTTACGCTGCTCGAAGTGCTGGCGGCCATGTTCGTACTGGCGGTCGGCGCACTCGGTGCAGCCGGCAGCCAGGCCGCGAGCGCGCGGCTGCGCCAGCAGGCGGCGCTCGAATCCGAGGCCGTGGCGCTGGCCGCTTCGCTGGCGGCGCGCATGCGCGTCAACACGGCGCAGATGGCGCTGTCCGACGCCGTCAATCCCTATCTCGAGCTCGATTACGACGCCGCCGGCGGGGCGCCGTCCGCGCCGTCCGTGCACTGCTTCGGCGGGGCCGCATGCGACAGCGCCCAGCTGGCGCGCTTCGACCTGCATGAAGTCGCGCAGGGCGTGCACGATGCCTTCCCGGGCGGACGCATCGTGCTCTGCCGGGACGCCGCCGCGACGAGCGGGGCGCTCGAGTGGGCCTGTTCGGGCGCCAGTTCTGCGCCGCTGGTTGTCAAGATCGGCTGGCGCCGGCCGGGCGACCCTGGCCAGGCGACGCCCTTCGTCGCCATGGTGGTGTCGGGATGAAGCTGCATCCTTCGCTGCGCGAGTACGGCATGACGCTCGTCGAGCTGCTCGTCGCGCTCGCGCTCGGCCTTGGCCTGCTGCTGGCGGCCTCGATGCTGCTGGTGGGCGCGAACCGGTCGCATGAGGCGCAAGCCGATGCCGTCGGCCTCGACGACAGCGGGCGCTATGCGCTCTCGCTCATCGGGCGCGCGGTCGGGCAGGCCGCTTTCGTCGACTGGGAGCGGGTCGGTAATGCGCCCATCGATACCATGCCGGCGCCGGTCTCCGGGCTGGACGGGCGCACGCTCTCGAAAACGGCCGCCGGCATCCAGGCTTCCTTGCCCGACGCCGTCCACGGCAGCGACGTGCTGGCCCTGCGCTATCCCGGCGCAGGCCATGCCCCGGATGGCGACGGCAGCGTCCTCAACTGCGCCGGCTTTGCCGTGCATGAAGCCGAGGAGGGCTGGAGCATCTTCTACGTCGCACGGGACGCCGGCGGCAAGGCTGAGCTGCGCTGCAAGTACCGCGGCGCGAGCAACTGGAGCGCCGACGCCCTGGTCAAGGGTGTCGACGGTTTCCAGGTGCTGTACGGGATCGACACCGACAGTCCGGCCGACGGCATTCCGAACCGCTACCTGAACGCGACCGCCGTCGACGCGCTGGACGCCGCCCTCGGCGTGGTGGGCACGCCTGAGCTGAACAAGAAAACCTGGTGGAAGCGCGTGACCAGCATCCGGGTGTCGCTGCTGCTGCACGGCGACCGACGGTCTGCCGCACCGATCCAGCCGGCGGCCTGGACCCTGTTCGGTCCTGCCTACGATGGCGGCCTTGATCCCGGCACGCGGCTGGCGGCGAGCGAGCTGGACGGATCCGGGCCGGCGCCCGGGCGCCGCCTGTTCAGCGCCGTGTTCGCCGTCGGCGCGCCGCTCCAGTAGGCCGCCATGCGCGCCCGACCGCCATCGCGCCAGCAGGGCGCAGCCCTCGCGACCGTACTGTTCCTGATGCTCGCCGTCCTGATGATGTCAGCCTCCAGCATGCGCGCCGCGCTCTCGGCATCGAAGTCGGCACGGCACGAACGCGACCGCCAGGTGGCGCTGGCGGCGGCCGAGGCGGCGCTGCTGGACGCCGAGCGCGACATCGACGGCGCGGCCGGCCCGGCCTCGCCGCGCACGGCGATCTTCGCCGCCCAGGATGCCGGCGCCTTCATGGAGCGCTGCACGGGCGGCGCCGAGCGCAGCGGGCTGTGCAGCCTGAACGGACCGTCCGGCGCGCCCGCCTGGCAGGCGGCGGACCTGGCGGGCGACCAGGCTGTCGAGTACGGGCGCTTTACCGGGCGGTCGATGCCGACCGGCGCCGGACTGCTGCCCGCGCGTCCGCCGCGCTACCTGATCGAATTGCTGCCGGCGCCGGCGCACGGAACTGCGCCGCGCTACCGGATCACCGCCATCGGCTTCGGCGCCGAAGCCGCCACCGTCGTTGTCCTGCAGGGCACCTACCAGCGCGCCGCCGGCACGGCGACTCCCGGCCGCCGCCTGGGACGGCGCGAAATCGCCAACTGGCCCGAGCTGCACCGGGCCGCTTCCTGAACAGCCTGATTTTTCAAGAGGAGCAAACCATGAACCGCCGCAAACGGCTTGGTGCCGGCTTTACCCTGATCGAAATGCTGGCCGTGCTGCTCATCCTGTCCGTGCTGGCGGCGCTGGCCTACCCGGGGTATGCCGGCTATATGACGAAGGCGCGCCGCACCGAAGGGCAGGTGGCGCTGCTGAACGCGATGCAGCAGCAGGAGCAGCACCGTGCACTCCACCATACCTATGTCGCCTTTTCCAGCGCCGCCCCCATCCAGGGCATGCCCTGGTGGTCGGGCAGCCGCGCCGAAGGCAGCGCCTACGAGCTGGAAGCGCAGGCCTGCCCCGGCGCCGCCCTGCGCGACTGCGTGCAGCTGCTTGCACGCCCCGGCACGGCCAGGGTCGACGCCCGCTTCAGCGACCCCGAATGCGGCACGCTGACCCTGTCGAGTACGGGCGAGCAGAGGGCGGGAGGCACCGGCAAGCGGTGCTGGCCATGAAGCGCCGGCTGCCCGGCTTTACCCTGGTCGAACTGCTGGCCGTGCTGGCGATCGGCGCGGCGCTGCTGGCGGTCGCCTTGCCCGACCTGAATGCGCTGGTGCGCAATCAGCAACTGCGCGCCGCCAGCAGCGACTTGTTCGAGGCGATCGGGCTGGCGCGTGCGCAGGCGATCGCCCGCAACGAACGCATCCGGCTGGCGCCGCGCGACCCGGCGGGCAGCGACTGGGCCCAGGGCTGGACGGTCTTCGCCGACCGCGACGGCGACGGCGCGGCCGGTCCCGGCGACGACATCATCGCCGTGCATGGGCCGCTGGCGCCCGGGTTTGCCTTCGACTATGCCTTCACCGGCCCTGCGCTGCCGCAATACATCGCCTACAATGGCGCCGGGCGCAGTTGCAGCGGCACTAACGGCAGCGCGGCGCGCCCGGGTACGCTGTCGCTGTTTCATGGCGGCGCGATCCGCCGTATTAAAATCAACATGCTGGGCCGGGCGCGCATCTGCAACCCGGCGCGCGAGGACAATTGCGAGGGCGCCGACGCTCCCTCTTGAAGCGCGTTACCGACACCGACGAAGACCATTTTGCAGATCAAGACCGATACCGAGGGCATGGCCCTGGCCCTGGAGTGGGCCGCGAAGGGCATGTACATTACCGCGCCCAACCCGCGCATAGGCTGCGTGATCGTGAAGGACGGCGAGGTGATCGGCGCCGGCCACACCCAGCCCGCCGGCCAGGCCCACGCCGAAGTCCAGGCGCTGCGCGACGCCGCCGCGCGCGGCAAGGACGTGCGCGGCGCCACCGCCTACGTCACGCTCGAACCGTGCAGCCACTACGGGCGCACGCCGCCGTGCTCGAAGGCGCTGGTCGAAGCAGGTCTGGGCCGCGTGGTGGCGGCCATGGGCGACCCCAATCCGCTGGTGGCGGGGCGCGGCATGGCCCAGCTGGAGGCGGCCGGCATCGAGACCGCGTCCGGCCTGCTGGCCGAGGCTGCGCACGAACTGAATATCGGCTTCTTCTCGCGCATGCAGCGCGGCCGGCCCTGGGTGCGCCTGAAGACGGCGGCCAGCCTGGACGGCATGACGGCCCTGAACAGCGGCGAGAGCCAGTGGATCACGGGGCTGGACGCCCGCGCCGACGGCCACGCCTGGCGCGCCCGCGCCTGCGCCATCCTGACCGGCATCGGCACGGTGAAGGCGGACGACCCGCAGCTGACGGTGCGTGGCGTGGAGACGCCGCGCCAGCCGCGCCGCGTGATCGTCGACAGCCGGCTCGACATCGACCTCGGGGCGCGCATCCTGCAGGGAGAACCCTGCTGGATCGTGGCGGCCGTGCCCCATCCGGAGAAAGAGGCCAGCCTGCGCGCGGCGGGGCACGAGATCATCCTGCTGCCGAATGCCGGCGGCAAGGTCGACCTGCCCGCGCTGATGCTGGAACTGGGCCGGCGCGAAATCAACGAAGTACACGTCGAGGCCGGTTCCAAGCTGAACGCCTCGCTGGTGCGCGAAGGCTGCGTCGACGAACTGCTGGTGTACCTGGCCCCGAGCCTGATCGGCGCCGGGCAGGGCATGTTCGCGCTGCCGCCATTGGACAGCCTGGCCGGCCGGATCGCCCTGCGTTTTCACACCGTGAGCCAGGTCGGCAGCGACTTGCGTATCCTCGCGCGTTTCACCCCTACAGAATCACATTAAGGAACAGATCGTATGTTTACTGGAATCGTCGCCGCCGTCGGCAAGATCAACTCCGTTGTGCCGCTGGCCGGCAGCGATGACGCAGGCGTGCGCCTCGAGATCGACGCCGGCGGCCTGCCGCTGGCCGACGTCGTGCTGGGCGACTCGATCGCCATCAACGGCGCCTGCATGACCGTGGTCGCCAAGACCGGCAGCGCCTTCGCGGTCGACGTCTCGCGCGAGAGCCTGAGCAAGACCGTGGGCCTGGACGCGCCGGGCGAAGTCAACCTGGAAAAGGCGCTGACCCTGGCCGAGCGCCTGGGCGGCCACCTGGTGTCGGGCCACGTCGACGGTCTCGGGACCGTTCACAGCTTCGAAGCCGTGGGCGAGTCGCGCGAGCTGGTCATCGACGCGCCGTTCGAGCTGGCGAAGTTCCTGGCGTATAAAGGTTCGGTGGTGGTCAACGGCGTCTCGCTCACCGTCAACCGCGTCGAGGACCTGGCACTCGATGGCGGCAAGGTGTGCCGGTTCTCGATCAACCTGATTCCGCATACGATCGAGGTGACAACCCTGAAGCACCTGCAGGCCGGGTCGAAGGTCAACCTGGAGATCGACCTGATTGCGCGGTATGTCGAGCGGATGCTGTCGGCTGCGAAGGCCTGAGGTTTTCGGGTTAACGTTTCTGCCGCGGGTTCTGCGGGCGTAGCAAGGCGTGGAGTCCTGACTCCACGCGTTTCAGAAGCGTGAACAGCTTCACCGGGTGGCTCAATCTGGATTACTGAAATGGAGCGAACTGCTCCCGCCCCCGTCGGGCGCCGGTGAATCCTGCACAGCCGGCGCCTCGTGCACAACCCCGAACCGCGCCATGTAATCGGTGGTGGACGGGCAGTGCAGCGCCACCAGCTTGTGGGCGATGTCGCCGATCGAGTCGTACAGGCCGGTGCGCAGCAGGCCGGCCGCCGCCTCCAGCGCCGGTGCGTTTTCCAGCGACTTGTTCATCCTTTCGATGAACTGGTCGGTCCTGATGACCTGCGAGGTATCGAAGCGGCGCGGGCGGTCGATGCGGGTGCTCGGCGCCACCACCACCCAGGATTCGATCGGGCAGTCGCCCAGTCCCAGCTTGTCCAGCGCCCGCCGCAGGACCGGCACCCGCGCGGCGTTCTGCGCCAGCGGCGAGGGTATGCTGTCCCAGGTTTTCGCGGACTCGTTCCAGCGCAGGAATTCGCCGGCCTCGGTGATCTTCAGGGCCTGCGAAAAATGCTTGGTGTCGAGCAGGTGGAAGCGGCGCGTGCGCTGGATCAGCAGGTGGTCGATCTGCGCCACTTCACCGCCGCCCAGGTCGAGCCGCAGATCGTGCACGACCGCCGTGCGCGTCGCGTCCTTCAGGTAGACATCGATCAGCCAGGCCGCCTCGCGCTCGCCCTTGAGCCCGGCGCGCATGGTGCGCAGCTGGCGCTCGATCAGCGCGCGCTTGTCGGGACCCGCCAGCGCGAGCATGCGTTCGAGTATCGTGACGACCGGTTCCTTGTTATCGCAGTCCTTGTAAATCATCCTCAACTCCCGCCCAGTTCGAACCTCCAGTCTAGCGGTGCGTCAAGGATCTGCCACCGAATTTCATGCATCTAGGCAAGATTACCCTTGCTGCATGGTTTTTGTTGCGCACCCGACGCACCCGAATCCGCGTAGACTGCGCGCTGCAAATCAAACATGAGTTCGCCCACAATCGCAGTGTCGATGCAGGGCGGCCGAGGACGAGGAGAAGAGATGAAACACGATGAGGGACGGGTGGGAGCCGGCGCGACGGCGTATGCGCTCGGGCTGGCGTTGCTGCTGGCTGCAAGCGGCGCCGCAGCGGCGCAGATGCGCGAATACCGGTCGGTGGCGATCAGCGCCGGCGGCGAGCGGATCGCCGCGATCGAGTCGCTGGACCCGGGTGTGCCGGGCCGCAGGGCGCATGCGCGCATCGTCGTGCGCGATGCCGCCAGCGGCCGGATCACGGCCGAGTACGACCCCTGCGCCAGCTGTTCCTACGATTTTCCGTCGTGGTCGCCCGACCGCGAAGGGCTCGCCTTCATTGCCGCCGATCCGTTGGGAGGCGTCGCGACGCTGTGGGTGGCGCGCGCTGGAAAGACGACGCCGCTCGGCGCCGTCAAGGGCGTCGCCAACACGGCGCGCTGGTCGCCCGACGGCGCCAGCATCGCGCTGCTCGCCACGGTCGGTGCCACCAAGCAGACCGGCGCCGTGGAAGCGGGCGCGCGCCAGGTCGGCGAGATCGGCGTGAGCGAGGATGCCCAGCGCATCGCCGTCGTCCCCAGCGCCGGCGGCCAGCTGCGGCTGGTGTCGCCGGCCGACACCTACGTCTACGAATACGGCTGGACGCCCGACGGCAAGGGTTTCGTGGCGACTAGCGCCAAGGGTAATGGCGACAACAACTGGTGGGTCGCCACGCTCGGCCACGTCGACGCCGCCAGCGGCGCCCTGCGCGTCATCGCCGCGCCGAAGATGCAGGTCAGCCTGCCCCAGGTGTCGCCGGACGGGCGCACGGTGGCTTTCGTGGGCGGCCTGATGAGCGACTTCGGCTCGGTCGGCGGCGACATCTTCACCGTGCCGCTGGCGGGAGGAGAGCCGGTCGACGTCACCCCCGGCTACGCGGGCTCCTTCAACGGCCTGGCCTGGAAGGGCGCGCAGCTGGTCGCCTCCAGCCTGCAGGGCGCCGAGATGGCGGTGGTCGCGATCGATCCCGCGACGCGCGGCACGCGCACCCTGTGGTCGGCGCCGGTGGCGGCGAACGGCTCGCGCGACGGCCGCATCGTCTTCAGCCGCGACGGCGCCAGCGCGGTCTCGGTGATCGAATCGTTCGAGGCGGCGCCGCACATCCATGCCGGCCGGCTGCCCGAGCTGAAGCCCATCACGGGCGACAACGAGGCCTTTGCGCCGCAGGTGCTGGCGCGCAGCATCGGCTGGACCAACGAGGGTTTCAGGAGCCAGGGCTGGCTGGTCGGGCCGCGCCAGGTGCCAACCGGGAAAAAACATCCGATGGTGGTGATCGTCCACGGCGGGCCGGCTTCGGCGGCCATGCCGCGTTTCGTCGCGAGCGGCGAATTCGGCAACCCGCTGGTGCGCGAGCTGGTCGAGCGCGGCTACTTCGTCTTTTACCCGAACCCGCGCGGCAGCTTCGGCCAGGGGTTGGCCTTCACCCAGGCCAACCGGCGCGATTTCGGCGGCGGCGACTGGCGCGACATCCTGGCCGGGGTCGACGCGGCGATCAAGGAAGCGCCGATCGACGGCGCCCGCCTCGGGCTGATGGGCCACTCCTACGGCGGCTTCATGACCATGTGGGGCGTCACCCACAGCGACCGCTTCAAGGCCGCGGTGGCCGGCGCCGGCATCGCCAACTGGATCAGTTATTACGGCCAGAACGGCATCGACCAGTGGATGGTGCCCTTCTTCGGGGCCGCCATGTACGACGACCAGGCCGTGTACCGGCGCGCCTCGCCGATCGAGTCGATCAGGAACGCCCGGACGCCGACCCTGCTTTACGTGGGCGAGCGCGACGTCGAGACGCCGGCCGTGCAGTCGATGGAGTTCTGGCACGGCCTGCGCGCGATCGGCACGCCGACCACGCTGGTGATCTACGACGGGGAAGGGCATGCGATCCGCAAGCCGGAGCACCAGCTGGACCAGCGCCGGCGGACGGTGGAGTGGTTCGAGAAGTACTTGAAATAGCGTAGGGGTTGTCGAGGCCAGTGGCCTCGACAACGGGTTCACCGGACGGCTTCGCCGTCCACGCGTTCAACCAATGCGAGATCAGCGGAGCAGACATTCACACGTGATCTGAACGCGTGGACGGCAGAGCCGTCCACCCTACGGTTTAACTTGCCGGCTGGGCTGCCTCTTCCTTCTTCGCCTCCGCCTTCTGCGGATACAACACCACCTGCACATAGTTGTTGTTGTCCAGGTAGCGCCGCGCCGCTTCCTGGACTTCCTGCGCGCTGAGGGCCTGGACGCGGGCCTCGTGGGTCAGGATGGTGTGCGGGTCGGTGCCGTCCATCAGCGAGGACTGGATGCGTCCCAGCCAGTAGCCGTTTTCGCGCAGCGCCTTGCGGTAGTTCTGGATCCAGTTCTGCTTCACCTTGGCCAGGTCGGCCGGCTGTGGGCCTTCGCGCTTGAGGCGTTCGAATTCCTCGAAGGTGGCGGCGAGCACCTTGTCGACGCTTTCCGGCCCGGTCGGCAGGGTGAGCGAGAGCGAGTAGTTCCCGTAGGGGACGCGGCTGATGCCGCCGCCGGCGCTGCCGCCGTAGATCAGCGAGAGTTTTTCGCGCAGCACTTCGATGATGCGCAGGTTGAGCACTTCGATCAGCGCCTGCATGCGCATCTGTTCGAGCTGCGAGAACTCGGCCTTGCCGGTGAAGGTAAGCGAGATCGTGCTTTTCGGCTCGGTGCCGCTGTAGACGGCGCGCTTGACCACGCCCGTCACCGGGCGCAGCCCGACGTCGCGCCAGCCGACCGGGATGTCCGGCGTCGGCAAGCTGCCGAGATAGGTCGCCAGCAGCGGTTTCAGCTTGACCGGGTCGAAGCTGCCGACCAGCACGAAGGTCAGTCCCTTGGCGCTCGAGAAGCGTTCGCGGTAGATCGCGATGCTGCGGTCGAGGTCGATCTGCGCGTATTCCTCGGGACGCAGCGGTCGCGGCGCGCGCGGATGGTTGTTGTACAGGGTCGCGATCACGGTGTCGCCGAAGCGTGCGCCCGGCTCGCCGAGGCGGTTGCGCGCGGCTTCGGCCTGCTTGCCGATGAAGGATGTGAACAGGTCTTCGTCGCGACGCACGGCGTCAAAGCGCAGCCAGAGCAGCTGCAGCATCGTTTCGATATCGCCCGCTCCCGACGAGGCGCCGATCACCTCGCTGTAGCCGGCCATGCCCATCGTCACGGCGGCGGACTTGCCGGCCAAAACCTTGGACAGGTCGAGCGGCGAGTAGTCCTTCAGGCCCATGGCGGCGACGATGCTGCTGGCGTAGCGCGTGTTGAGGATGTCGCCGATCTCGTACAGGCTCTGGCCGCCGTAGCGCGCGGCGCTCATCACCACCTGGTCGTTGCGGAAGTCGGTGGGCTTGAGGATGACCTGGACGCCGTTCGACAGGGTCAGGTGGGTCAGGCCCAGTCCCCGGTCCTCGGTTTCAAGGACGATCTGGCCGGGCTTGGGCGGCTGCGCCATCAGCTGCGCGCCCAGCGCCTTTTCCTCGTAGGGCGCCACCTCGGCCTGCTCGGCGCGGGCGAGGGCCGCCAGCAGGGCGGGACCCTCCGGCGGCGGCATGTCGTCGCGGGCGATGCCGGTATAGATCACCAGCTTGCCCGATTCGGCGGGAATGGTGCGGCGCGCGTAGGCGTTCATCTCCTCGAGCGAGATCCCGGGCAGCATCTCCTGCACGTAGCGGTACTCGCGGGCGATGCCGGGGATCGGTTCCTGCTGCAGGAAGTTGCGCATGTACTCGGCCACGTAGACGGCGGAGTTGGTCTTGTCGCGCTCGCTGTAGGTGCGCTCGAAGTTGCGCATCATGTCCTTCTTGGCGCGCTCGAGTTCGGCCGCGGTGAAGCCATGGCGGCGCACCCGTTCGTTCTCGCGCACCAGGGCGTCGATCGCGGCCGGCGCGCCGCCCTGGCCGATGACGGCGCTGGAATTGAAGGATTTATAGAAGGGTGTGAGCTTGCCCAGGCCGCTGCCGCCGCGCAGGAAGGGCGGCTCGGGCAGCTGCGACAGCGCGTGCAGGCGGTCGCCCAGCATGTCGCCGAACAGGCCCTCGACCAGCTGCTCGCGGTAGCCGCGCACGGTATCGGGCTCGCGTACCGGCTGCACCGGGTAGCGGATCAGGACGCCGTTGCCGCCGGCTTCCCGGTCGGTCACGACCACCGCCTCGGTCGTTTCGCGCGCCGGGATCTCGGCGTAGACGCGCGGGCGCGACGGCGACGGGTTCTTCAGCTTGCCGAAGTGGGTGCGCACCAGCTTTTCGATGAGCTTGGGATCGGCGTCCCCGACGGCGACCACCGCCATCAGGTCGGGCCGGTACCAGTCGCGATAGAAGCGGCGCAGCGCCTCCGGGCGGAAGCTGCGCAGCACTTCTTCCTTCCCGATCGGCAGCCGCTCGGCATAGCGCGAGCCGTTGTAGATCTTCGGATACAGCTGCTTGCCGATGCGGTCGGCGGCGCCTTTGCCGAGCCGCAGCTCTTCCAGCACGATGCCGCGCTCCTTCTCGACCGTCGCCTCGTCGAAGGTGATGCCCTGCGCCCAGTCTTCCAGCACCTGGAAGGCCTTGGTCAGGTGTTCGGGGCGGTCGGCCGGGATCGGCAGGATGTAGACCGTTTCATCGAACGACGTGTAGGCATTCAGGTCGGCGCCGAACTTGACGCCGATCGACTGCAGGTAGTCGACCAGTTCATGCTTCTTGAAGCGCGCGGACCCGTTGAAGGCCATGTGCTCGACAAAATGCGCCAGGCCCTGCTGGTCATCGTCTTCCTGGATCGAGCCGGCTTTCACCACCAGGCGCAGTTCCAGCCGGCGCTCGGGGCGGCCGTTCTTCTGGATGTACCAGGTCAGGCCGTTGGGCAGCTTGCCGACCTTGACTTGCGGGCCGACCGGGATCGGGGCGTCGAGCTTGAGGGCGGCGCCGGCAACGAAAGGCTGGACGAGGAGGAAGGCAAAAAGAGTACTGCGAAGGAAGCGCATGGGATTCATCGAGGTTCCGGCGAAAAGACGTCGAGCGGCCATTGTAAAGGCCGCTCGTTGGCTTGTGCGTCCGAATGCCTCAGACCACAACGCGTCCCTTGCGCAGCAGGCTCTCCATCTCGCGCGCCGGCAGCGGCTGGCTGTACAGGTAACCCTGCAGCACCTGGCAGCCGATCCGGCCCAGGAAGTCGCGCTGGGCGAGCGTCTCGACCCCCTCGGCGACAACGCGCAGCGAGAGCCCGTCGGCCAGGGCGATCGTGGCCTGGGCGATGGCCGCGCTGCGCGGGTCGGTCGTGATGTTGCGCACGAACGCCTGGTCGATCTTCAGCTTGTCGAGCGAGAAGCGCGACAGGTAGCCGAGCGAGGAGTAGCCGGTGCCGAAGTCGTCGAGCGAGAGCGACACGCCCATCGCGCGCAGCTCGGCCAGCTGCGCTTCGGCGGCGGTGGTATCGCCCAGCATCACGCTCTCGGTCAGTTCGACCTCGAGGTAGCGTCCTTCGAGGCCGGATTCGAGCAGGGCCGTGCGCACCACCGCCGGGACGGTGCCGGCCTTGAACTGGTGCGCCGACACGTTAACCGCTACCGGGACGCGCGGCAGGCCGGCGTCCTGCCAGGCCTTGTTCTGCAGGCAGGCCTGGCGGATTACCCAGTCGCCGATCGGCAGGATCAGGCCCGTGTCTTCGGCCAGCGGGATGAAGTCGGCCGGCGAGACCCGCCCCAGTTCCGAACTGTGCCAGCGCAGCAGGGCTTCCATGCCGAGCACGCGGCCGTCGCCGGTTGCCACCTGGGGCTGGAAGTGCAGCGCCAGCTCGGCGCGCCCGATGGCGCGGCGCAGGCGCGTTTCCAGCGCCAGCCAGCGCAGCGCCTGGTCGTTCATCTCGCCCTTGAAGAAGCGGAAGCCGTTGCGGCCAGCGTCCTTCTGGTGCGCCAGGGCGGCGTCGGCCGCCTTCAGCAGGTCGCTGGGCGCGTCGCCGTCGCGCGGGAAGACGCTGATGCCGATGCTGCCGGTGACGACCACGTCGTGGCCCTCCACCGATACCGGTTGGGCGATGGCGTCGATCAGGCTGCGCGCGACCAGGATGATGGCCTCGGTGTCCTCGCATTCGGTGAGCAGCACGAATTCGTCGCCCGACAGGCGCGCGACGGTATCGGCGGGGCCGGCCACCAGGCCGGCGCGGCGCGCCACTTCGCGCAGCAGGGCGTCGCCGGCCGCATGGCCCAGGCTGTCGTTGATGCGAGACAGACGGTCGACGTTCACCAGCAGCAGCGCCAGCTGGGTGCCGTCGCGGCGCGCGGCCGCGATCGACTGCTGCAGGCGGTCTTGGAACAGCGAGCGGTTCGGCAGCAGGGTCAGGGCATCGTGGTTCGAGAGGAAATCGAGCTGGTTGTGGGCCGCTTTCAGCGCCGACAGGTCGGTCGAGACCGAGACATAGGCGGTCAGCTTGCCGGCATCGTCGTGCACGGCGCTGATGCTCGTTCTTTCCGGATAAATCTCGCCGTTCCTGCGGCGGTTCCAGAGCTCGCCGCGCCACTGGCCGTGCTCTTCCAGGTTCGCCCACATGCAGCGGAAAATGGATGCGTCGTGACGTCCCGAAGACAGGATGCGCGGGTTCTTGCCGATGACTTCCCATTCGCGAAAGCCGCTGTTCTGCTCGAAAGCCGGGTTGACCGCCACGATGTTGGCGCAGGCATCGGTCATGATGATGCTTTCCTGGGTGCTGTCGAACACCTGGCGCGCCAGCTCGAGCCGGTGCTCGCTCTCGCGCAGGGCGGCGTCGGCCTGGGCGCGCGCGGTCGCTTCCAGCTGCAGCTGGGCGGCATGGCGCTGGACAACGCCGTACAGGTTCAGGTTTTCGTAGGCGACCGCCAGCTGCGCGGCCAGCGCCGAGGCCCAGCCGGCGTCGTCGGTGCCGAAGGCAGGCGCGCCCGCTGCGCGGCCGAAGACGATCCAGCCATGCAGGTGGTGCTGGTCGCGCACGGCCAGGCCGAGGAAGGCGCCGGCGCGCGCCAGGTCGGCGGGCAGGGCGGCCAGCAGCGGCGCGCCCTCAAGCAGCAGCAGCGGCTGGCGCGCGTCGAGCAGGGCGCCGGGCAGGGCGCCGGTCAGCCGGGTGCGCACCGCCTGCGGCAGGATGGCGGCGGCGTCGCAGCCGCTGGCACCCAGGTGGCGCACGCTGCGCTCGTCGCTGTCGAGCAGGCACAGCGCCATCCGGTCGGCGTCGATGATGCGTCCGGCCGCGCGCAGGAAGGCATCGGCCAGGCCCTCGACCTTGCGTTCGCCGGCCAGCTGCAGCGACAGGTCGCGCAGCCGGGCCAGGCGCGCGTCGGGCTCCTGGACGCCGGGCTGGGACGGCGGCGGAAAGTCGCTGGCGGCCGGCCCCGGCCGGGCCTCGTGCGGGACCGCGGTCGCCAGGCCCAGCTCGGCGTTGACCGCCTGCATGATGTCCTGCGGGTCGGAAGGCTTGCCGAGCACGGTCTGCACGCCGCAGCTGCGCGCCATCGCGATGGTCTCCCTTTCGGCGTAGACGGCCGAGTAGAAGATGACCCGGGTCGCGGCCAATGCACGGTCGGCGCGCAGGCGCTGCACGAACTCGTAGCCGTCCATGGTCGGCATCAGAATGTCTGTGATGATGAGGTCGGGACGCTCGCCGCGCACCAGCGCGAGGGCGGCGGCGCCGTCTTCGGCCTCCAGCAGGCGGTGTTCGGTGAAGCCGAGCAGGGCGAGCAGATAGGCGCGGTTGCTCGGCCGGTCGTCGACGATGAGGATGGTGGCCATCAGTGCGTCTCCCGGGCTGCAGCGGTGCACTGACAGATGAAGTTCGGTACCAACATGACTACTCCATAAAGGCCCCGGCGGCAGCACGCCGGGACGTCGGACATCAGACCGGATTGTCGGAAATCATAATCCAGCCTGCATACTGAAACACCCACAAGGTTTCATAGTAAAACATAACGTTTAACAATTGATTGCGAACATGGTTATTTTAGTTGCGTGTGTGCAACATGATGTTTTTCGGCGTCTGTACGCGGATTGCATTTCTCCTGCCGAGTTCGCCCCTTGGGCCGGCCGGAAGCTGGTAAATCCTTTAAAATAGCGGATTACGCACGACGCGTCACCGTTTGAGGAAATCTGCATGTCCATCTCCAGCACCCAGGAAATCGTTGCCGAATTGCGCGCAGGGCGCATGGTCATTTTGGTCGACGAAGAAGACCGCGAGAACGAGGGCGACCTGGTGCTGGCGGCCGATTTTGTCACGCCCGAAGCCATCAACTTCATGATCCGCCACGCGCGCGGCCTGGTCTGCCTGACGCTCTCCGAAGAGATCTGCGACCGCCTGGCGCTGCCGATGATGACGACCCGTAACGGCACCTCCTTCGGCACCAACTTCACGGTCTCGATCGAGGCGGCCGAAGGCGTCACCACCGGCATCTCGGCGGCCGACCGCGCACGCACCATCCAGGTCGCCGTCAACAAGGGCGCACGGCCCGACGACCTGGTGCAGCCTGGCCACATCTTCCCGCTGCGCGCGGTCAAGGGCGGCGTCCTGATGCGCGCCGGCCATACCGAAGCCGGCTGCGACCTGACCGAGATGGGCGGCCTGACCCCGGCCTCGGTGATCTGCGAGATCATCAACGAAGACGGCACGATGGCGCGCCTGCCGGACCTGCTGGAATTCGCGAAGGAACACAACCTGAAGATCGGCACCATTGCCGACCTGATCCACTACCGCAGCCAGAACGAGAGCCTGGTCGAGCGCGTTGCCGAGCGCACGCTGTCTACCGCCCACGGCGACTTCCACCTGATCGCCTACCGCGACAAGCCGAGCGGCTGCGCCCACCTGGCGATGGTGCACGGCGAGGTCAAGCGCGAGAACGAAACCCTGGTGCGCGTGCACCAGCCGGTCTCCATCCTCGACGTGCTGGAGCACAAGGCCACCACCCACTCGTGGACGATGGCCTCGGCGATGGCGGCGATCAAGGCGGCCGACTCCGGCGTGCTGGTGCTGCTCAACTGCGGCGAAAGCGCCGAGCAGCTGTTCGCCCAGTTCGCCTCGATCGATGCACCGGGCGCGCGTCCGAGCGGCCGCGCCGCGACGATGGACCTGCGCACCTACGGCATCGGCGCCCAGATCCTGAAGGAACTCGGCGTGGGCAAGATGAAACTGCTGGCCAATCCGCGCAAGATGCCGTCGATGACCGGCTTCGACCTGGAAGTGACGGGCTATATCGCCAATCCTGCGGCCTGACGCAGGCGCATCGACTATATTTACCAATACGAACACACAAGAAGAGGGCAGCCATGACCGTAGGAACTTATGAAAGCAACATGACAGGCGAAGACCTGCGCATCGGGATCGTGCAGGCGCGCTTCAATGCCGACGTCGGGCATGGCCTGCTGTCGGCCTGCCTGGCGGAACTGAAGCGCCTGGGCGTGGCGGACGAAGACATCCTGCACGTGACCGTGCCGGGCGCCCTCGAAATCCCGCTGGCCCTGCAGAAGATGGCCGAGACCCAGCAGTTCGACGCGCTGATCGCACTCGGCGCGGTGATCCGCGGCGAAACCTACCATTTCGAGCTGGTCTCGAACGAATCGGGCGCGGGCATCACCCGCATCGGCCTGGACTACGGCATCCCGATCGCCAACGCCGTGCTGACCACCGAGACCGACGAGCAGGCCGAAGTGCGCATGGCCGAGAAGGGCGCCGACGCGGCCAAGGTCGCGGTCGAGATGGCCAACCTGCTGCTGGCGCTCGAAGAGCTGCACCCGGAAGAAGACGAGTAACAGAAAGAACGACATGACCGACAAGACCACCCACGCCAACCCGAGCAAGAACCGCACGCCGCGCCACCGCGCGCGCGAGTTCGCGCTGCAGGGCCTGTACCAATGGCTGCTGAATAACGAGCCATCGAGCCAGGTGGCCAACAACATCCGGGGCGCCCACGGCTTCGACAAGGCCGACGGCGAGTATTTCTCGTCGCTGCTGAACGGCACGATCACGACCTCGGTCGAGCTGCGCGAATCGATCGCCCCGCTGATCGACCGCGGCATCGCCGAGCTGTCGCCGATCGAGCACGGCGTCCTGCTGCTGGGCGCCTACGAGCTGAAGAACCACCCGGAAATCCCTTACCGCGTCGTCATCAACGAAGCGGTCGAGCTGACCAAGTCCTTCGGCGGCATCGACGGCCACAAGTACGTCAACGGCGTGCTGGACAAGCTGGCCTCGACCCTGCGCCCGGAAGAAGTCGGCGCCGACGCGCGTCGCTGATCTATATAGAACGCGTTCGACGCGAAGCCACCGTTGCCCTCGGCACGGTGGCTTTTTTGTTGCCCGCGCTATCGGCGGCAACGTTCTCCGCACGCGTCTGCCGCGAGGGCCGTAGGGTGGTCGGCTCCACCCGGGAATGAGAAAACACGGGGCTCGTGCGCCGCCCACGCGTTCAACAGACGGTCGATCTGGCGCGAGGTTTCCGGGACTGGTTGAACGCGTGGACGGCGTGCAAGCCGCTGGCCAGCATGCATGTGGGTGGAGCCGTCCACCCTACGTTGAGCCGCCGAGGCCCATAAAAAAAGCCACCGCGAAGGTGGCCATGAGGAGTGATCGGTACGGTTTGCCTTACAGGTTGGCGGCCAGCGCTTCGGTGTGTTCGGCGGCCGGCTCGGCCTTCGGTGCGGCAGGGGCGGCCGGTTCGGCCTTGTTGACGACCATCTGCGCCGGGGCAGGGGCTGCCGGCGGCGTGCGGTGCGGAACGTTCTTGCCGCTGGCAACCTGCTTCAGGCGGCGGTATTCGGCGATCACCTTGGCGCCGTAGCCCTGGTCGCTGTCCATGTCGGCCGCGCCGACATAGGTCTTCAGGCCGCCTTCGACGGAACCGGTGCGCTTGACGTAGTCCTTCAGGATCTGGGCACCGACGCGGATGTTGGCGACCGGGTCGAGGGCTGCCTTGGCGCCGCCGACTTCCTCGAACTTGTCGTGGTGGACCTTGGCCATCACCTGCATCAGGCCCTTGGCGCCCATCGGGCTTTCCGCAAACGGGTTCAGGCCCGATTCGATCGCCATCACCGCCAGGATCAGGAGCGGGTCGAGCTTCATCTCGTGGGCCGTCGTATAGGCCGTCGAGACCAGCATGTTGGCCGCGTCGCCCGCCACGCGGTAGCGCTTGGCAAGCCAGGAGGTGACGTGCTGCTGCTGCTTGCTGCTGCCCGGCGCCTTGGCCTGGCTAGGGGCCGGTGCGGCCGTGGCGGCGATCGCGGCAGGCGAGGCCTTGGCCGGTGCAGCGGCGACGACGATGGCGGCTTCGGGAGCGGCGGATTCAGGGTAGAGCAGTTCGGAAACCTTCTTCGCGGCATCCGGGTTGGTGTAGAGCAGGGCCAGTACTGCCACTGCGGAGAGACCGAACACGGTCAGTGTGTGCTGCATGGTGGTCAACAAACCACGCGCCGTTTTGCTCACTTGTGCGAACGTGACTGGCTGGCTGGCCATCTGGACGAACCTTGCGCTCGTACCGAACAAACGATTGATCATCGAAGTCCCCTTTGTCGCGGCGAAAAGGATCCCGTCGCGGCGCTATGGGCGCTGCGGAGGTACCAATGCCGTGCATCAGAAAAATCGTCAGGGCTTCCAGTGCGGAAGACCAAAACGCCGTCATTGCTTTGCTTCAGCTGGACGCGGGTCCCAGTGGGGAGGGTCCAGTGGCTCAACAACTGTCTCGGGGGTTTAGGCAGACGCCTAGTGAAAACACTCCTTAAAATGTCATTTGGGGCCCCGACCCCGTGAAGTTATGAGAACGGCTACAATCTGGTCAAAACCCGGCCGCCTCATCAAGTAGGGCAGATTGTAGGAGGTCGTTTATACCAAGTCAACCCTAGCACGACTGCGCGTTATAACTTTTAGATCTGACATTTGTCGGCCTAGCTCAGCAATATCTTGCCAAATCAAATACTTGGCCGCGCTACTTGATTAACCGCAAGCAATCGAAAAAACAAGCAAAACTTGATGAAATATTCAGATCTTCGGGATTTTATGTCCCAACTGCAACTAAATGGCGAGCTACAGCGCGTAACTATCCCGGTATCGACGCATTTGGAGATGACCGAAGTCTGCGACCGCACCTTGCGCGCCGGCGGTCCGGCCTTGCTGTTCGAAAACCCGACCACCGCCGGCGGTGCCGCGCACAAGATCCCCGTGCTCGGCAACCTGTTCGGCACGCCGCAGCGCGTCGCCCTCGGCATGGGCGCGGACAATGTGGGCGAGCTGCGCCGCATCGGCCATGTGCTGGCGCGCCTGAAGGAGCCCGAGCCGCCGCGCGGCTTCAAGGACATCATGGGGCTCGGCTCTCTGGTCAAGGCCGTGTGGGACATGGCGCCGAAGGAAGTGAAGGGCGCGTCCTGCCAGGAAATCGTGTGGGAAGGGCAGGACGTGGACCTGGCCCGGCTGCCAATCCAGCATTGCTGGCCGGGCGACGTCGCGCCCCTGATTACCTGGGGCCTGGTGATCACCAAGGGACCGAACAAGAAGCGGCAGAACCTGGGCATCTACCGCCAGCAGGTGCTGGGGCCGAACAAGGTCATCATGCGCTGGCTGGCGCACCGCGGCGGCGCGCTCGACTTCCGCGAGCATGCGATCGCCAACCCGGGCCAGCCGTATCCGGTGGTGGTGGCGCTGGGCGCCGACCCGGCCACCATCCTCGGCGCGGTGACGCCGGTGCCCGACAGCCTGTCGGAATACCAGTTCGCCGGGCTCCTGCGCGGCCAGCGCACGGTGCTGACGAAAGCCATCGGCAGCGAGCTGCGCGTGCCCGCATCGGCCGAGATCGTGCTCGAAGGTCATATCTATCCCGATGCGAACCACCCGTCGGGCTTCGAGCACGCCATGGAAGGCCCTTACGGCGACCACACCGGTTACTACAACGAGCAGGACAGCTTCCCGGTCTTCACGATCGACCGCATCACGATGCGGCGCGACCCCATCTATCACTCGACCTATACCGGCAAACCGCCGGACGAGCCGGCCGTGCTGGGCGTGGCGCTGAACGAAGTCTTCATCCCGCTGCTGCAGAAGCAGTTCAGCGAGATCACCGACTTCTACCTGCCGCCGGAAGGCTGCAGCTACCGCATGGCGGTGGTGCAGATGAAGAAGCAGTACGCTGGCCATGCCAAGCGCGTCATGTTCGGCGTCTGGAGTTTCCTGCGCCAGTTCATGTATACGAAGTTCATCGTCGTGGTGGACGAGGACGTCGACGTGCGCGACTGGAAGGAAGTGATCTGGGCCATCACCACGCGGGTCGACCCGACGCGCGACACGGTGCTGGTCGATAACACGCCGATCGACTACCTCGACTTCGCCTCGCCGATCAGCGGACTCGGCAGCAAGATGGGCATCGACGCCACCAACAAGTGGCCGGGCGAGACCAATCGCGAATGGGGTACGCCGATCGCGATGACGCCGGAGGTCAAGGCGAAGGTCGACGGGATCTGGCAGCAGCTGGGTTTATAAGCGTAGTTGCGTGCGTCGCGCCTGGCGCGGCGCGGGTAGACTCGGCTTCCGACCACTTACATAGGACAAGGAGGCCCGATGAAGATCCTGATGGTGCTGACCTCGCACGACCGCCTCGGCGACACCGGCAAGAAAACCGGTTTCTGGCTGGAAGAGTTCGCCGCTCCCTATTATGTGTTCAAGGACGCCGGCGCCGACATCGTGCTGGCCTCGCCCAAGGGCGGGCAGCCGCCGCTCGACCCGAAGAGCGACGAGCCCGACGCCCAGACCGAGGCGACCCGGCGTTTCCGCGAGGACCCGGCCGCGCAGCAGGCGCTGGCCAACACCGTCCCGCTGTCCGGTATGCAGGCCGAACAGTTCGACGCCGTCTTCTATCCCGGCGGCCACGGTCCTCTGTGGGACCTGGCCGAGGATGCCGATTCGATCCGCCTGATCGAGGCGATGGCTACAGCGGGCAAGCCGGTCGCGGCGGTCTGCCACGCGCCGGGCGTGCTGGGCCGCGTGAAAGGCCCGGACGGCGCGCCGCTGGTGAAGGGCAAGCGGGTGACGGGCTTCACCAACACCGAGGAGGAAGCCGTCGGCCTGACGCAGGTCGTGCCTTTCCTGGTCGAAGACATGCTGGTGAAAAATGGTGGGCAGTACAGCAAGGCAGGGGACTGGGAGCCGTATGTGCTCACCGACGGCTTGCTCGTCACGGGGCAGAATCCGGCCTCGTCGGAGCCGGGCGCCCACGCCTTGCTGGCCTTGCTGAACAAGCGCTCCTAGGCTGCCTGCAAGAACCGGCCCCAAAACCAACGGGGTCGGGTATAATGGCCGCTGGCGGGCCCCTGCGCATTGTGGCATGGTTTACCTGGTCAGGTCGGGAACGAAGCAGCCAAAGCCGTTCACCGCAAGTGCCGCAGATCAGGCTCGCCTCCTTCGTTTTCCTCGTTCCGCGCTCTCACTTTCCCACGTTCGTTTGATCCGCTTGCTCCTCAGGGCAGGGTAACTGTCGCTTTCGGCATTTGTTTGTATATACGAACAATTGTTTGAAATCGTCAATTCCGGCAGTTGTACCGGCAATGACCCGCTAATATTTGCCGGATCGTCCAGTATTTGCCCTGTCTTGCGATAATATTGCCGCCAATCAATAAAATCGATAATTCGAGGGCGGTTATGGCACATCACGAAGTGGAACAAACCTTGCGCGCGACCTGGCGCCGCGCGGACCGCCTGATGGTCGTGATCTTGTGGGCGATGTTCGTAGTCGCGCTGGCCATTTCAGGCCTGCACGATACGCTGGCCTGGGCGCTGCTCGTCGGCATCCCCGCGGCGCTGATTCCTACCGTGCTGGCGGTGACCGCCGGCGGGACGCGCCCGACCCGCATGGCGATCGCCGTCGCCCTGATCGCCATGTGCGCCCTGCATATCCACCAGGGCGGCGGGCGCGACGAACTGCATTTCGGCCTGTTCGTCGCCCTGGCTTTCCTGCTGTGCTACCGCGACTGGACGGTGATCGTCCTGGCCGCCACGGTGACGGCCCTGCACCACCTGAGCTTTAACTACCTCCAGGAGCTGGGGTTCGGCGTGCGCTGCCTCGTCACCCCCGGCATCGGCATCGTCCTTGTGCACGCGGCGTATGTCGTCGTCGAGACGGCGGTGTTGTGCTTCCTGGCCCTGCAACTGCAGCGCGAAGCCTTGCGTTCGGCCGAGCTGCGCGCGAGCGTCGCCACGCTGCGGGGAGCGGACGGCACCATCGACCTGCGCGCCGACCTGCCGGCGATGAGCGACAGCGGACGCGCTTTGCAGGACGTGGTGCGCCTGCTGGGGCATGCCCTCGCCAGTGTCCAGGCCAGCGTCCATGCGACCAACGCCGCCTCGCACCAGATTGCCCATGGCAATGCCGAACTGTCCCTGCGCACCGAGCGCCAGGCCGGCGCGATCCGCGGCACCGTCGCTTCGATGGCCGAACTGACGGCCACGGTACGCCAGAATGCCGAGCACGCGCGGCAGGCCGATGCGCTTGCCGGGTCGGCATCGAAGGTGGCCGCGCGCGGCGGCGAAGTGGTGGCGCAGGTGGTCGAGCGGATGGAGGCCATCGATGCGTCCTCGCGCCGCATTGCCGACATCATCGCCGTGATCGACGGTATTGCCTTCCAGACTAATATCCTCGCGCTCAATGCGGCGGTCGAGGCGGCGCGCGCGGGCGAGCAAGGCCGTGGCTTTGCCGTCGTCGCAGGGGAGGTACGCAACCTGGCCCAGCGTTCGGCATCCGCCGCGCGCGAAATCAAGACCCTGATCGAGGAGTCGGTGGCGCAGGTCAGCGCCGGCAGCACGCTGGCGCAGCAGGCCGGCCGCACGATGGACGAAGTCGTCGGCAGCGTGCACCGGGTGTCCGGCATTATCGGCGAGATCAGCCGCGCCAGCGGCGAGCAGGCCCAGGGCATCGCCGCGATCAGCGAGGCGATCGGGGCCATGGACCGCGACACCCGCGACAGCGCGGCGATGGTGCGGGAAGCGGCCGTGGCGGCGGGCTCGATGAAGCAGGAAGCCGATCGCCTGGCCGAGGTCGTCGCGGTGTTTCATCTCGACAACAGCGTGGTCTCCCGCACGCTCCCGGCACTGGCGGCACGCTGAGCTCGAGCGGGCGCGTCACGCCCATGCGTTCTCAGCCGGGAAAGTTCGCGCCGGCGCCCAACTGCGGTAAAATCCCGGTATGTCCTATCAAGTCCTCGCCCGCAAATACCGCCCCAAGAATTTCGAAACGCTGGTCGGCCAGGAGCACGTGGTGCGCGCGCTCACGCATGCGCTCAACACGGGCCGGCTGCACCACGCCTACCTGTTCACGGGCACCCGCGGCGTCGGCAAGACGACGCTCTCGCGCATTCTTGCCAAGTCGCTCAACTGCACCGGTCCGGACGGGCAGGGCGGGATCACGGCTTCGCCCTGCGGGCTATGCGAAGCCTGCCGCGCGATCGATGCCGGCCGCTTTGTCGACTATATAGAGATGGACGCGGCCTCGAACCGCGGCGTCGACGAAATGGCGCAGCTGCTCGAGCAGGCCGTCTATGCGCCCAGCAATGCACGCTTCAAGGTCTACATGATCGACGAGGTGCACATGCTGACCAACCACGCATTTAACTCGATGCTGAAAACGCTCGAGGAACCGCCCGAGCACGTCAAGTTCATCCTCGCCACCACCGACCCGCAGAAGATCCCGGTCACGGTGCTGTCGCGCTGCCTCCAGTTCAACCTGAAGCAGATGCCGCCCGGCCACATTGTCGGCCACCTCGAGAACATCCTCGGCCAGGAAGGCGTGAGTTTCGAGCAGCCGGCGCTGCGCCTGCTGGCCCAGGGCGCCCACGGTTCGATGCGCGACGCGCTGTCGCTGACCGACCAGGCCATCGCCTACGCTGCCGGCGCCGTCACGCTCGACGCTGTGCAGGGCATGCTGGGCGCGCTCGACCAGTCCTACCTGGTGCGCCTGCTCGACGCGCTGGCGAACGAAAACGGCGCCGACCTGCTGGCCGTGGCCGACGAGATGGCCAGCCGCAGCCTGTCGTACAACGGCGCGCTGCAAGACCTCGGCACCCTGCTGCACCGGATCGCGCTGGCACAGTCGGTGCCGGCCGCGGTGCCCCAGGACCTGCCGGAACTGGCCGACATCCTGCGCCTGGCCGGGCTGTTCGACGCGCAGGAAGTGCAGCTGTATTACCAGATCGCCGTGCACGGCCGCAACGAGATCGGCCTCGCGCCGGACGAGTACGCAGGCTTCACCATGACGCTGCTGCGCATGCTGGCCTTCCGCCCGGGGCAGGGCGGCGCCGAGCGCACCGCCGCGCCGGCTGCGACGGCCGCGCCGCGCGCGATGGCGCCGGCGGCACGGGCCGCATCGGCTGCTTCCGCCGCCACGGCCAGCCAGGCCGCCGCCCCGGCTCCG
>NZ_JBSIPX010000007.1:0-247624 GCF_053668055.1 Massilia sp. SYSU DXS3249
CGGGACCCCCCCAAACCCCCAAACCACCCCGCCCGCCACCGCCACCGCTAGGGGGTGGGGGGCGGGATACCGCGCCCCCCCACCCTCCCGGCCCGCGCCCCACGGCAAGTTCACCGACATCGGCAACCTGCCCTTCGAGGAACCGACCCTGACCTTCGCCCGCGCGCTGAATAACCGCAACCAGGTCGCCGGCGAATCCGGGCCGTTGACCTTCCCGGACCAGCCGCTGCGCGCCTTCATCTGGACCAAGGGCGTGATGCGCGACCTGGGCGACCTGGGCGACACCCCGAACGGCGCCACCGACATCAACGACCGCGGCCAGGCCACCGGCTTCGCGGCCCTGCTGGAAGGCTTCCGCGACCGGGTGGCCTTCCTGTACACCAACGGCCGCCTGGTCGACATCGACCGCCGCCCCGCCACCGAGGACAGGGACAGCGCGGGGACCGGCATCAACAACTACGGGCACGTCGTCGGCACCAGCAACCACCTGTCCGGCTTCATCTACCGCGGCAAGCGGATGCAGAGCCTGAATGCGCTGGTCGATCCCCGGCTGGGCTGGGACATCACCCGTCCGGAAGCCATCAACGACGCCGGCCAGATCGCGGCCACCGCCTTCCGCGGCGGCATTCAGTATGCGGTGCGCCTGGACCTGATCCGTCCGCACGCCTTGTCGGCGCCGCTGCTCGATGAGGACGAGATGGTGCAGCAGTAAGAAAGCGGCCGGCGCGACAGGTGCGGCGCGGCCGCGCCGGCCAATCGAGGCGCAGCCCAGGTTGCGCCGTCGCCGCATGCCTTTGTTTTTAAGGAGATCATCATGTGGAAGCGAAACAGTCTGGCCCTGGTACTGCTGGCCTCGGCAGTTGGCCTGGCCAGCGCATCACCGCCCCGATTCGAGTACCGGGTCACCCGGGTCGCCCCGCTGATCAGCAGCGGCCTGGCCATCAACAATGCCGGCGCCACGGTCGGCGACTTCCAGTTCACGGGCGCCGGCGCCCACGGTTTCCTGACCCGGGGCAACCGCACGGTCGAGATCGGCGGCCTGGAGGAGTTCGGCAACTTCAGCATCGCCAACGACATCAACGACCGCTTCCAGGTCGTCGGCACCTCGAACGTCGCCAGCGGCACGCGCGGATTTCTCTATGAAGGCGGCGTCCCCAGGGACGTCAACGTCTTCCTGCCGGCGACGACCACCGCCACCGGCATCAACAATGCCGGCTATATCGTGGGCAGCTACCAGTTCAACTTCGGGGCCCCGCGCGGCTACCTGCGCGCCCCCGACGGGTCCTTCCGCGACCTCGGCGCCCTGCCCTTCGCCAATCCGTTCACGCTGCCCGAAGCGATCAACAAGCGCAAGCAGGTGGTCGGCGGTTCCGGCCCCTTCGTGCCGGGCGCGATCCTGGTGCCGCGCGCCTTCCTCTGGCAGGACGGGGTGATGCGCAGCCTGGGCACCTTGGGCGGCGTGTCCAGCGCGGCCAGCGACATCAACGACCACGGCCAGGTCACCGGCTCTTCGGCGCTCAGGACGCCGGGCGTGTCGCACGCCTTCCTCTGGCAGAACGGGCGCATGGTCGACATCGACGGCCGGCGCGGCGGGCAAAGCGGGGGCAACGGCATCAACAACCGCGGTTACATCGTCGGCGACAGCGACCTCGGTCCCTTCATCTGGCGCGGCAAGCGGATGGAGCGCCTGAATGCCCTGATCGATCCGTCCGGCCGCTACGTCATCACGAGCGTGCAGGGCATCAACGACAAGGGACAGATCGTCGGCACGGCCGACCAGTTCGGCGTCGCCTTCGGCTTCGCGGTGCGGCTCGACCCGGTCTGCCGCGACCCGCGCCACGGCAAGGAGGCCCACGTCCACGATGAATGACCAGTTGTAGCTGCGCAGCCCTGGTGGCGGGCTCGACCTGACGGCAGGGGCCATCGCCCTGCCCGGCCGTCATTACCTTGTGGAGATTGTCATGACCGTCATGTCATTGCGTACATCCGTTTCCCTGTTCCTGCTGTCGCTCGGGATGGGCCTGGCCCATGGCTCGCCCGGCTACGCGGAATACCGGGTCACCATCGTCGGCCCGGCCGGCAGCCAGCCGAGCGACATCAACGAGTCCGGCGCCGTCGTCGGCTACACCTATCTCGGCGGCCCCAACTACCGCAGCTTCGTCAACTACGGCAAGGGCCCGATCGACCTGGGCCTGCGGGGCGGCACCTCCAACCAGGCGGTGGCCATCAACGACAAGGGCGAGGTGCTCGGCAACGTGACCACCACCACCGCCACCACCTCCGGCTCGCCGCGCGGCTACGTCTATTATCGCGGCAGCTTCCGGACTATCCCCGGCCCCGGCGGCCGCCCTGCCCGCCTGGTGGACATCAACAATGCCGGGTATATCCTCGCAGCGAGCAACGCGACAACAGGCCCCGGCGCCGGCAACCCGGGCGCCTACCTGCGCGCGCCGAACGGCAAGTACCAGGAGCTCGGCGCGCTGCCCTACCCGAACCCGACCACCCAGCCGGAAGCGCTCAACAACCGCAACCAGGTCACGGGCGAATCCGGCACGCTGAGCTCTCCGGAAATCCCGTTCTACGCTTTCATCTGGAGCAAAGGCGTCATGCGCCAGCTGGGCAGCTTCGGCTACACGCCCAACTACGGCCTGGACATCAACGACCGCGGACAAGTCGCCGGCTATACCTCGACAGAAACCTTCCGCGAGGCACTCGCCACCATCTGGAACCACGGCCGCCCCACCCTGATCGACACGCGCCCGGCCGGCGACTACCGCTTCAGCACCGCCCAGGCCATCAACAACCATGGCCACGTCGTCGGCAACAGCAACCACCTGGGCGCCTACATCTGGCGCGGCAGGCGGATGGAGAGCCTGAATGCGCTGATCGATCGCAAGTCGGGTTGGAACATTAGCTTTTCGAGGGGGATCAATGATGCGGGGCAGGTGATCGCGGATGGATACCGCAATGGCGTTGGGTATGCGGTGAGGCTGGATTTGGTGAGGCCGCATGCGTTGGGGAAGGCGCAGATTGAGGCGGATGAGGAGGCTGATGTGGTTGCGAAGTGAACGCTGCAGCGCAAGCGAAAGCAGGAAGCAGGAAGCAGTGCGGCAGTGAAGTCATGCTGGAACGGTTGGCGCGGCGACAAGACATTGCGTCGCGCCAATCGATGACTCGAGCAGCAGGTAAGCTATTGGCGCGGGATACGGGAACGCTGCTGTACCAGCTACGGGAGAAAATTGGTAGGCCTCCCCGGAGTCGAACCGGGCACCAACGGATTATGAGTCCGCTGCTCTAACCAGGCATGAGCTAGAGGCCCAAACTCGTTACAGATGGGAAGTAGAAAAATCTCGCCACCGCGCTGCGGTGTTCCGAACGAAGTGGCGAGAGGATATTGCTTTAGTGTTGAGCCGTCAAGGTATAGCTACAACGGATCAGCTACTACCTTCCAGGAAGCTCTTCAGCTTGTCCGAGCGCGACGGGTGGCGCAGTTTGCGCAAGGCCTTGGCTTCGATCTGGCGGATACGCTCGCGGGTGACGTCGAACTGCTTGCCGACTTCTTCCAGCGTGTGGTCCGTGGACATCTCGATGCCGAAGCGCATGCGCAGCACCTTCGCTTCGCGCGGGGTCAGCGAGTCCAACACATCTTTGACGACACCGCGCATCGAGGCGTGCAGGGCCGCATCCGACGGGGCCAGCGTGTTGTTGTCCTCGATGAAGTCGCCCAGGTGCGAATCGTCGTCGTCGCCGATCGGCGTTTCCATCGAAATCGGCTCTTTCGCGATCTTCATGATCTTCCGAATTTTGTCTTCCGGCATTTCCATCTTGATCGCGAGCGTTGCCGGGTCTGGCTCGGCACCGGTCTCCTGCAAGATCTGGCGCGAGATGCGGTTCATCTTGTTGATGGTCTCGATCATGTGCACCGGGATACGGATGGTGCGCGCCTGGTCGGCGATCGAGCGGGTGATGGCCTGGCGGATCCACCACGTCGCGTAGGTCGAGAATTTGTAGCCGCGGCGGTATTCGAACTTGTCGACCGCCTTCATCAGGCCGATGTTGCCTTCCTGGATCAGGTCGAGGAATTGCAGGCCGCGGTTCGTGTACTTTTTCGCGATCGAGATCACGAGACGCAGATTGGCCTCGGTCATCTCGCGCTTGGCCTTGCGCGCCTTCATTTCGCCGGCCGCCATCTGGCGGTTGATGTTGCGCAGGTCCGGCAGCGGCAGCACGACGCGCGCCTGCAGGTCGATCAGGCGTTGCTGCAGTTCCTTGATCGTCGGGATGTTGCGGCCGAGGATGGCGCTGTAAGCGTGGCCGGCGTTGACTTCGCCGTCGACCCATTCCAGGTTCGTTTCGTTGCCCGGGAAGACCTTGATGAAGTGGGCGCGCGGCATGCCGCAACGGTTCACGGCCACGTCGAGGATCTGCTTTTCGATGTGGCGCACTTCGTCGACCTGGCCGCGCAGCGTGTCGCACAGCTTTTCGACGACCTTGGCCGTAAAGCGGATGCCCAGCAGCTCGTTGGAGATCGTTTCCTGGGCCTTGACGTAGGCTTTCGAGTTGTAGCCGTCCTTCTCGAAGGCCTTGCGCATCTTGTCGAACTGCTGCTCGATGGTGCCGAATTTTTCCAGTGCGGAATTTTTCAGCGCTTCAAGCTGCTCGGCGGAGTAGCCGGCCGCGCCGGTGCTGGCGGCGGCCTCTTCTTCTTCGCCCTCTTCCTCGTCGCCGGCTTCTTCTTCCTCGTCCTCGTCGCCTTCGCCGGCGCTCGGGACGACGGCTGCCGGTGCGGCTGCTTCGTCTTCTTCCGGATCGACCATGCCGTCGACGATCTCGTCGATCTTGATTTCGTCGGCTTCGATGCGCTTGGAGGCGGAGATGATTTCGGCGATCGTGACCGGGCAGGCGGAGATGGCCTGGATCATGTCGCGCAGGCCGTCTTCGATGCGCTTGGCGATTTCGATTTCGCCTTCGCGCGTCAGCAGCTCGACCGAGCCCATTTCGCGCATGTACATGCGGACCGGGTCGGTGGTGCGGCCGAAGTCGGAGTCGACGGTGGAGAGGGCGGCTTCGGCGGCGGCCTCGGCTTCGTCGTCGCTGGTGACGGTGGCGACGTTGTCGGACAGCAGCAGCGTTTCGGCATCGGGCGCGTGTTCGTACACGGCAATGCCCATGTCGTTGAAGGTGCCGATGATGCCTTCGATCGCTTCCGGATCGACGATGTTTTCCGGCAGGTGGTCGTTGATTTCCGCGTAGGTGAGGAAACCGCGCTCCTTGCCGGACTTGATCAGCGCTTTCAGCTTCTGGCGGCGGAGCTCGATTTCTTCTTCGCTCGCTTCAGTATCGGCCGAGAACGCATCTTTCAGCAAGGCTTTTTCTTTGGCCTTGCGGTCCTTGGCCTTGGCCTTGTCGACGGCCTTCAGTTCAGCGCGTTCGACGGCGTTGAGCGCGGCGACTTCGTCATTCTCCGGCGTGAATTCCTTTGGCTTGCGCCCGCGGCGGCCCGGGACCTTCACGGTCGGCAGCACGTAGCCGGACGTGTCGATGGCGGCCAGGGCGGCGGCATCGGTGGTCTGGCTGACGACTGGTGCGGCGCCCGCTGCAGGTGGAGTAGCAGTGCGAACTTCCGCCTTGTCTTGTGCGTTGTCCGCCTTGGCGGACGCTCTGGTGGTTTTGGCAGCCACGATGGGTTCGGGTTTCTTGGTTGGCACAGGCGCTTTCGATGTCACAACGACTAACTTTACGATGGTTAAAGATAAAGTTTTGTTACCTTACATCACGCTGCTAACAGCGTACAACACTGCTGCGCTAACTGAAACTCCACGCCCCTTTTGACACGAAAGTCGTTTCAAAGGTTGCAATAGTTAGCGTTTTATTATAGCACGCACCCCTTCTTTTTCCAGCCGCACATAGCCCCCTTGTTAGTTTTGCGACAAGGGTCTAGCGCCTGGTGGCCGCTTCCAGCTCCTCACGATCCAGGAACTGCTGCTGCGCTGTGATTTCACGATAGCGAGTACTCACCTGATCTGGGGTCAGGCCCTTCGAAAACAACTGGTTCAACTCCTGTTTTAGTGCATCCTTCTTGATTTGCCTCACGGCACTGACCAGCCAGACACGGTCGGCGTCGGGATCGGATTCCGGCTCCGACGCGATCTCTGCAATGATGTGGTCGTAGTAACTGCCGGCTTCCTTCAGCTGTTCGCACAAGGCCGCAAAGGTGCCGTATTCGCCCAGCGCCTGCGCCATCCCGACCAGGTAGCGCAGGTTGTCGGCCGATTCCTGTCCGAAAAAGTCGAAGGCCTGCAGTGCTGATTCGTCCAGGTGCAGGGACAGCGCCGGATGGGCCACCAGGATGCGCACGATCTGCAATTCCAGCCCGACCGGCTCCGGCCTGCCCTGGCGCGGCGGCGCCTTCTTTGCCACCGATACCGGCTTGGACAACTCGAACAGGCTTTCGATCTCGGCCGGCGTCGAATCGGTCAGACTGGCCAGGCCGCGCACGATCTGCAGGCGCAGGCTCGAGGGCGTCATCGACTGCAGCAGCGGCTTGGCGTCGAATTGGGTGCGCGCCCGCCCTTCCGGCGTGGACAGGTCGTGTTCGCCCGTCACTTCGCGCAGCAGGAATTGCGACAGCGGCATGGCGTCGTTGATTTCTTGCGAGAAGGCTTCGGCGCCGAACTCGCGCACATAGCTGTCCGGGTCGTGCTTTTCGGGCAGGAAGAGGAACTGGATGGTCTTGTTGTCGCTCACCTGAGGCAGGCACGCCTCCAGCGCCCGCCGTGCGGCGCGGCGGCCGGCCTTGTCTCCGTCGAAACTGAAGATGACGTTGTCGGTCTGGCGCAGCAGCTTTTGCACGTGGGTACTGGTACAGGCGGTGCCGAGGGTGGCCACGGCTTGCGGGAAACCGAGCTGGGCCAGGGCGACGACGTCCATGTAGCCTTCGGTCACCAGCACGTAGCCGGCGTCGCGGATGGCCTGGCGCGCCTCGAACAGGCCGTAGAGCTCGAGTCCCTTCTGGAACAGCGGGGTTTCCGGAGAATTCAGGTATTTCGGTTCGCCGCTGTCGAGCACGCGGCCTCCGAAGCCGATCACCTGCCCTTTCGTGTTGCGAATCGGGAACATGATGCGCTCGCGGAAGCGGTCGTAGCGCTTCTTGTTGCCGCCGTTCTCGTCGACGCGGTCGATGACCAGGCCCGATTCGACCAGGGCCAGCGCGTCGTAGTCGGGGAAGACCGAGCGCAGGTTGTCCCAGCCGGAGGGGGAATAGCCCATGCCGAAGCGGGCGGCGACCTCGCCGGTGAGGCCGCGGTTCTTGAGGTAGGCGATGGCGTTCGGGGCGCTTTTCAGCTGGGCGCGGTAGTAATCGCAGGCCTGGCTGAGCGCGTCCGTCATGGCCAGCGACTGGGCCTGCTGGGCGGCGCGCTGCTGGGGCGGGATCTTGTCGTCCTGCTCGGGCACGACCATGCCGACGCCCTGGGCCAGGTCCTTGACGGCCTCGACGAAGCCCATACCCGAGTATTCGATCAGGAAGCCGATCGAGGTGCCATGGGCGCCGCAACCGAAGCAGTGATAGAACTGTTTGGTCGGGCTGACGGTAAAACTGGGGGACTTTTCGCTGTGGAAAGGACACAGCCCCATGTAATTGGCGCCGCCCTTTTTCAGCTGCACGTAGCGCCCGACCACGTCGACGATGTCGACGCGGTTGAGCAGATCGGTAATGAATGATTGCGGGATCACGTAGCTTACACAGTGTTTGTCTAATGTCAGACTATACCGCAGCGCTCGCTGCAAGTTGATCTGCAACAAGCATGGCCCGTCGGGCCCGCTTGTGTGGCCGCTTGTGTTGCATCAGGCGCCGGTAAGCGCCTTCTTGACCAGGGCCGACACGACCGTCATGTCGGCACGGCCCGCCAGCTTCGGCTTGACGATGCCCATGACCTTGCCCATGTCCTGCGGGCCGGCGGCGCCCGAGGCGGCCACTGCTGCGGCGACTTCGGCGGCGATCTCCTCGTCCGACAGGCCGGCCGGCATGTAGGCGACCAGCACTTCGAGCTCGGCCTTTTCGATGTCGGCCAGGTCGGCGCGGTTGCCGGCTTCGAACTGGGTGATCGAATCCTTGCGCTGCTTGATCATCTTTTCGACGATGGCGACGGTTTGCTGGTCGTTCACTTCGATCTGTTCGTCGACTTCCTTGCGCTTGATTTCGGCGAGCAGCAGGCGGATGGTGTTGAGCTTGCCGGCTTCCTTGGCGCGCATCGCCGCTTTCATGTCGTTCGTGATTTGTTCTTTCAGGCTCATGGCATCCTCGAAATAGATGGTGCAAACAACAAAACCCGCCGGGGTAGCAACCAGGGCGGGCTTAAAGGACTTCTAGCGGCTACCGAAACGAGCGCAAGGCTCCGTCCCGGATCAAGGCCGGCTGGACAGTCTTAGTACAGTTTCTTAGGCAGTTGCTGGCTGCGGATGCGCTTGTAGTGGCGCTTCACGGCAGCGGCCAGCTTGCGCTTGCGCTCTGCAGTTGGCTTCTCGTAGAACTCGCGTGCGCGCAGTTCGGTCAGCAGACCGGTTTTTTCGATGGTGCGCTTGAAGCGACGCATTGCGACTTCGAACGGCTCGTTTTCTTTAAGGCGGATAGTGGTCATGTAAAAATGAAACCGTTGGATTTGGGAAGAACGAAATTCTAGCAGCTTTTGGGAAGCAGTGGAAGAGTTTACGATCGTGTGATGAATTTGATACAGGGGGTTTTCTTGGGTGGTGGAGCTGCAGCTGAGCCGTTATTGGTTCATTTGGTCCGCGTGGGCACGGGGTGCCCACCCTACGGGAAACGCTGCGGGCTGGCGGTTGAAAATTTACACGCTCTGCCCTGCCACGTAGCCGGAGGCCCAGGCCCACTGGAAGTTGTAGCCGCCGAGCCAGCCGGTGACGTCGACGGTTTCGCCGATGAAGTACAGGCCGGGCACGTCCTTGGCCATCATCGTTTGCTGCGACAGGGCGCGGGTGTCGACGCCGCCGAGCGTGACTTCGGCCTTGCGGTAGCCTTCCGAACCGGTCGGGACGATGGCCCAGCGGTTGATGGCGTCGCCGAGCTTGCGCAGCTTGGCGTCGGGCAGGTCGGCCAGGCGGGCGTCGAGTGCGAAGCCGTTGGCCAGCAGCAGGCCTTCGGCCAGGCGCGCCGGCAGCCATCCCGACAGCACGTTGCCGATCTGTTTCTTGACCGTCGTCTTCGAACCGATCAGCTCTTCGGCCACGTCGAGTTCCGGCAGCAAATTGATCACGATCGGCGTGCCCGGTTCCCAGTAGCTGGAAATCTGCAGGATCGCCGGGCCCGACAGGCCGCGGTGGGTGAACAGCAGGTCTTCGCGGAACAGGCCGCGTTTGGCATTCTTGCCCTTGCCCGAACCGGTCGACACGTCCACCTCCAGCGCGATGCCGGCCAGCGGCGCGAACGGCGCCCAGCTTGGGCCGTCGAAGGTCAGCGGCACCAGGCCCGGACGCGGCTCGACCAGCGGCAGGCCGAACTGGGTGGCCAGCCGGTAGCCGAGGTCGGTCGCGCCGATCTTCGGGATCGACAGGCCGCCGGTGGCGACGACGACGCTGGCAGCGGCAATGTCGCCATGGTCGGTGGCGACGACAAAACCTTCGCCCTCTTTCTCGACCGACAGCACCTTGCACGGCATGCGCCAGTTGACCTCGCCTGCGCTGCACTCGGCCTTCAGCATGCCGATGATCTGCTCGGCGGAATCGTTGCAGAACAGCTGGCCGCGGTGCTTCTCGTGGTAGCCGATGCGGTGTTTCTTGACCAGCGCCAGGAAGTCCTGCGCCGTGTAGCGCGACAGCGCGCTCTTGCAGAAGTGCGGGTTCTCGGAGAGGAAGTTGGCCGGTCCGGCGTTAATGTTCGTGAAATTGCAGCGGCCGCCGCCGGAGATGCGGATCTTTTCGGCCAGCTTTTCGGCGTGGTCGATCAGGACCACGCGCTTGCCGCGTTGGGCGGCCACGGCCGCGCACATCATGCCGGCCGCGCCTGCGCCGATTACCGCCACATCATATTGTTTTGCCATGCCTGCCGTGCTCCGCGTTTCGCCAAACCGGCCATTGTAAACGCTCGCCGCCCATGCCGTGGAGGCCGGCCTGGAATTCGGCCGTGCGGAACAACGCCGGTCAGCCGTCGGTGGCGCTGCGCACCTCGAGGTCGCGGCCGTTGAGCACGGTGCCGTCGGGGCCGATCGCGATGGCCAGCGTGCCCGGGTCGCGCAGGCCGAGGCGCTTGAGCTGGTCCGGCGACACGCGCAGGACATACTCGCCCGGGAGGATGCCGGTCATGACGTAATAACCGTCGGCGGCGCTGGCGATGCTGGCCACCACCTTGTCCGAGGCATCTATCAGCTCGATCTGCAGGTCGCCGACCGGGCGCCGGGCGCCTTTGCCGGACAACCAGGCCGTGCCGTCCACCTCGCCGGTCAGGCTGACCGCGAACTCCACCTGACTGACTTTGCCCGGGCGCGGCACGATGCGGACGCCTTTCAATTGCGGCTGCCACTGCGGATCTTCGAGGGTATTCGGCTCGATCCCGATGTCGGTGTGGCGGCCGGCGGGCAGGCGCGGCAGCCAGGCCACGCCATCGGCATTCGTGCGCGCGGCGTAGTTGGCGCCGTTGATGGTGAAGCCGGCGCCGCCGATCGGCAGGTCTTCCTTGCCCATCGCGCCGTCGTGGTTCTTGTCGAGGAACACGCGGATCGAGGCCGCGCCCATGTTCGCCATCGGCTGGGATTCCCGCAGGAGGCGCCGGGCACGCGGTTCCAGCCCCATCGCCATGAACAACTGCACCCCGACGCCGTAGTCGCGGCGGCTCGTATAGTAGCCGTTCACGCCCAGGCCGAAGCTGCCCAGGCGCTTGTTCAGCGACCCGGCCGCGCGTACTTCGCGATCCTGGAACATGCGTGTCAGGCCCAGGTTCAGCATGTAGCCGTCGCGCAGGTACCAGTCGGCCGCGACGGCGGCGCTGCCGAGCCTGGCATCGGGCTTGAGCGTGTAGTGCAGTTGGCCAGCGAGCCCAACGCCGGCCACCCTGCGGCTGACCTGCAGCACGCCCTCGGTGCGCGTGGTGCTGCCCAGGGCCGCGCTGCCGACGGACTGCCAGCGCACGCTATTGCTGAGCGCGGTGCCGTTGCGGTAGGCCGACAGGCGCCCCTGCACTTCGCGCTGCTCGATGCCCGATGCGAGCACGTCGCGCCTGAGCTGCAGCGACAGCGGAAAGGAGCTGGCCGCGCCCAGCGCCAGCACGCCTTCTGCGCGCACTTCGTCGCGGGTGCGCACCGGGTCGCCGGCAGGCGCGAACAGTTCGCTGGCGAAGCCGTCCAGGTGGACGCGGCTGGCCGACAGCGCGACGTGGCCGATCCGGGTTTTGATGCCCAGCTGTCCCAGCCTGCCGCCATCGTCGGCCGCCACCGCGTCGGCGGTCAGGATGACGCCGTTCCAGTAGCTGCGCAGGCCCAGGTTGGCGTAGCTGCGCGCCGCGTCGAACAGCGGCAGGCGCTGCCAGCCGGCAGTGAGGTTCAGGTGTTCGCTCATGCCCCACTCGAACTGGGCCAATGCGCGCTGGCGCCCTTTTTCGTCGCGGTGCGCGGCCAGGTCGTAGAACAGCGCGCCGCGCGGCAGCGCAGACTGCTCCAGCAGGAAGGACTGGCGCTCGACACGCATCTGGCCGAGCGGGCCGTGGAACACCAGCCGGAAGTCGTTCGGGCCATAGGCCAGCGGCTGGTCCTCGAAGCTGTACTTGCCGCTCGGCCCCGACTGCCGCACCCCGACAAGCGCCTCGTTGTAGTACAGCTCGACATCCCAGCCCGGCGGCAGGTCGCCCTGCAGCGTGTGGCGGTCGAAACTGGTGGGCTGGTCGAGCGGGCGGTTACTGAGCGCGATGCCGTTGCCGGTCGCGCTGCTGGCGGAGATGTTGGCCACGCCCGGCACCGGCACGCTGCCGAACAGCACGCTGCGCGCCTTGATCGGCCCGAAAAGCCTGCCGTCCGGGTCGTGGCGCCCGAGCGTCAGGCGCAGCTCCTGCGATGGCGCATGCAGGGTGCGGCTGGCGTACAGCGCCGCTTCCATGCCCAGCAGATCGGTGGTCAGGTAGGCGGTCCAGGACGCCTCGGTGCTGCGCGCGCCGCCGTTCCGGTCGATCCCGAATCCCAGCGTCTGGTCGATGAAGGGAACGTCGGCCAGGCGGTACGGCGTGGCCAGGCGCGGATAGCCGGGGTCGATATAGCCGCCGGGCGCGCCGGCCAGGCTGCCGCGTTCGCGCCGCTTCAGGCGCGCCTGCAGCGGCAGTTGTTCGCGCGGATGCACTTTCAGGGCCAGGCTCGACATGTCGAGCTCGAGGTCGACCGGCAGCCAGCGCGCCAGCAGCCGGCTGGCCACGTAAATTTCATCGCCTTCGAGTCTGATCTGTGCCGGGTCGAGTTCCTCGCGCACGCCGCCGATGTCGACCGTCCGCCCCTGCACGTCGAGGCTGAAATGGCGTTGTTCGGTGAGGATGTAGCCGCTGGCACGGCCTTCGCCCGGCGTTACCCGGATGGCCAGCGTCAGCAGGCGCGCCATGTCGCCCAGCGGCAGGTAGACGTCGCGCCCGAGCTCGTAGGCCGTGACGGCGTCCGACAGCACCAGGGTACCTAGGCGCACCTCGAGCAGGACCAGGTTGGCTTCGCTCGCCTGGGCCGCCGCTGCCGCTGCCGCTGCCGCTGCCGCTGCCGCTGCCGCCACGGCGGGCTGAAACGGCAGCGCCGCAGGCAGCAGGGCCAGCACCGCGAGCAGGCAGCTGCTGCGGCGTGGCCCTGGGGATCGCGAACGCGCCTGGCCCACCGGACGTCCGCCTAGGAAACGGGGAGCAGGAAGCGCGGCGTCTGGAAACCGGGCGGCAGGCGCGGCCTTCGCCCCTGCGCCCTCACGGCAGGTTCAGGCTGGCCTGCGCCAGCAGCTTGCCGCCGGCTTCGGGCCGGTCGCGGTAGCTGACTTCGAGCGTGCCGCCGGCCAGCGTTACGCCGGCCGGCACCTGCAGCGGCAGTATCGCCTGGCGCGTGCGGTTCGGCGTGTACACGGCAATGCCGCCCATCTGGGCCAAGCCCTGCGGCTTGCCGTTCCTGGGGGTGAAGGTGACGCTGATGTCGCCATACACCGAACTGCTCCCCTCGCGCTCGAATTGCAGCGCGAGCTGGGGCTGCCGGGCTTCGTCCTTGCCGAGTGCCAGTCCCGAGAGCTTGACGCTGGCATTCGTGACGCCGTGCCGCACGATCACCGGCACCGAGGCGCCGACCAGCGCCGTCATGACCACGCCGATCCCGCTGCCGCCCGCGCCCTGGTTCTCGATGCTGGCCTTGCCGTCGGCCTCGGGCTGCTTGTCGAATTGCAGGTGCGAGCGGTACTCGCCGTCGGCCAGCTCGGCGGGCTTGCGCAGCATCACGCGCACGGTCTGGGCGGTTCCAGGCTGCAGGGTGATCTGGCGCGGCGAATAACGCAGCATCGCATCGGCGAAACGTTCTCCGTCCTGCGGAGCCTCGGCCACTTCGAACTTGCCGTTTTCGGTCATGCGGCGGTTGACAAGCGAAATGCGGTAAGTAGCGGGTTTGCTGCCGTTGTTGATCAACTCGATCTGTGCGGCGCGCGTGTTCTTGTCGAACACGAGGCGGGTCGGGTGCAGCATCAGCTCGGCGCGCGCGTGCAGCAGGGGCGCCAGCAGCAGGCAGGCAAGGAGCAGCCGTGCGGCGGAGAAGGATGCGAACGACGGATAACGCATGAGCATGTCCTTTCACTGGGCCGCAAGGCGGCGCAGCATTCACTGGTAGTTGACTGTCACGGGAAAAGTGCCGGAATACGTGCCGGGTGCCTGGTTGGGCGCCACGGTGAGCGTTGCGCCGATCGACAGCGTCGTGCCGCCGGCCGGAATGGAGAGCAGCGTGCCGGGCGTGTTGACGAAATTGCCGACTGCCATGCTGTTGGTGCCGCTGGTAAGACGGATGGCGCCGTTGGCCGGCAGGGAAATGATGATGCCCTTGTTGGCGCCGCCGTTGCCGCTGCGCCCGACGTTGAACGCCGCCTGGCCGGTGTTCGGGGAGTTGAGCAGGACCACACCGCCCGTGCGCGAACGCAGCCCGCCCGGCGTAAGGACGATGGTGCCGCCGGTGCCGGCGACGAAGCGGCCGAAGTCGAGGCCCCGGGCATTGCTCAGGTTGACCTGCTGCGCGCACACAGGGCGCGCGCCTGCGGCGAGCAGCGCCAGAGTGGCGATGCCCGCGAGCAGGATGAAACGGTCACGGCGTCCCGGCATGGTCAGGAGCGGGTTGCCCCGCTACCCAGTCCTCAGTTGTATTCGACCGTTGCGTTGATGGTGCCGCTGTAGGTACCGGCCGCCTGGGTGGCGGCAACGCTCAGCACGCCGCCGACGAAGATGCTCTGGCTGCCGCCGGTCAGCGTGCCCGTGGCGACGACACCGGTGCTGGCCGCGCCGGCAGCCACCGCGACCGCCGGTGCGAAGGTCATCGAGTTGCCGCCCGACGTCAGCGGGCTGGCCACGACGGTGATGCCATAGGTTGCGCCGGTCTGGCCGACGACGTCGAACTGTGCCGCGGCGCTGCCGCCGGCCAGTCCCACCACCCCACCGGTCACGCTACGGCTGCCGTCCGTTCCCAGGGCCACCGTGCCCAGGGAAGCGCCGGCGGCGAAGTTACCGAACGACAGGTCAACCATCTTGGTGATCTGGATAGGTGCCACGACCACGCCGGTCGAGGTGGCTTGCTCGGTTGCGGCGATGGCGCTGCCGGCGCCGGCGATTGCCAGCGCCAGCACGGCGAGGCGGAAATTGTTCAAGGTGAAGCGCGAATGCTTGTTCATTCTGGTCATCCTTCAGATAGGGAGGACCGGTTCATGTGAACCGGATCAAAACGAGACCGAACGCGTCAGTGTCGGTTGGCAATCAATCGAATTGCTTTGCGGTATCGTTTTTCCATAGTGAAAGAAAATGACCTGGCTGTTTTTGCCTTGGATCAGTGGTCACGCAATTTCCGTACAGAAACAACCATGCTCTTGCGGGAAAGTATTCATCTGTTCCGCACAAGGAAGACGCCGCGCCGAACGGGCGGCGGAATGCAGCGGCAGGCGCGTTGCGTGCCTGCGTTGTAGCGGTGACTCAGGTCCGCAGCGCGCGCGATGCCCGCACGCAGGCCGCAACCTGCGCCGTGATCGACGGCGGAACAGGCACTTCCCCGCGCAGCGCGCGCCCAATCCAGGTAGCCGTTGCGGCGGCATCGTGCGCCTCCGGCACCTCGGCCAGGTCATCGGTCGGCGCATCGCGCTCGACCAGCAGCGTGCGCTGCCCGCCGTGGAACCAGTCGATCTGCTGGGCGCGGTGTGGATTGGCGACCGTCTCCCCTTCGGTGCCGCGCATCAGGAAGGCGTCGCCGCGCCCGGGTGGCACGGTGAGGAAATACTCGCCCAGCGTCTGCAGGTATTCCGGATGGGTGTATGAGACCAGCCGCAGCGCCGCGCCCTCGAAGGGCTGCAGGATCTTGACCAGGGTGTGGGTCGAGTTGCGCACGCCGAGGATGCGGCGCAGCGACAGCATCCATGCCAGGCGCGGCGCCAGCGTCTCGATCGGCATGAAGGCCGGGCGCGCGTCGGCGAAGGCGTCCGCCAGGTCGGCGCTGGTGGCGCAGGGGGCCAGGCCCATCTCGGCCAGGATTTCGAAGGTGGTCACGCGGCCCGGATCGCCCTGCACGCCATGCACCAGGGTCGGCACGCCCTCGCGCGCCAGCAGCAGCGCCAGCAGCGGCGTCAGGTTGGCGAGCTTGCGCGCGCCGTTGTAGCTGGGGATGAGTACCGGGGCGTAGTCGCCGGGCGGGCTGGGCAGGGGCGCGAACGAGGCTTCGGCGGCATCCATGAAGCCGGCCAGCTCCTCGACGGACTCGCCCTTGATGCGCATGGCAAGCAGGATGGCGCCCAGTTCCAGGTCGGACACGCGGTCCTCGAGGATCGCGCCGTAGAGCGCGGCCGCGTCCTGGCGCGACATGCTGCGCGCGCCCTTGACGCCGCGGCCGATCTCCTTGATGAAGGCGGCGGCGGGGAAGGATGCGGGTCGGGTATCGAATTGAGCAGGTTGGATATCGGTAGGCATGCCATTAGCTTACACCGACATGCATGCGGGGTGCTTTTGCGGCGAGTGCTGCAAAGCAGCACAAATGGCGCTACACTCGTCGATCGACCAGCCCAACGGACCGCACCATGCAGATCACCCCCGATATCGAAAATACCAACGTTACCTCGTTTGGACGCATGCCGACCCCGAGCGAACTGCACGCCAGCCTGCCGCTTTCCGAACGTGCCTTCACCAACGTCATGACTGGCCGCGCCGCGCTGCGCGACATCCTCGACCGCAAGGACAAGCGCCTGTTCGTGGTGGTCGGCCCCTGCTCGATCCACGATCCGGAAGCCGGCCTCGATTACGCGCGGCGCCTGAAACAGCTGCAGGAAGAAGTCGCCGAGACCATGCTGCTGGTGATGCGCGTCTATTTTGAAAAGCCGCGCACCACCACCGGCTGGAAGGGCTACATCAACGATCCGTTCATGGACGACTCGTTCCAGGTCGACGTCGGCATGCAGCGCGCGCGCCAGTTCCTGATCGACGTGTGCGAGCTGGGCCTGCCGACCGCCACCGAGGCGCTCGACCCGATTTCGCCGCAATACCTGGGCGATCTGATCGCCTGGACCGCGATTGGCGCCAGGACCACCGAATCGCAGACGCACCGCGAGATGTCCTCGGGCCTGTCGACGCCGGTCGGCTTCAAGAACGGCACCGACGGCGACGTGAGCATCGCGATCAATGCGGTGCTGTCCTCGGCCAATCCGCATGCCTTCCTGGGTATCAACGACAAGGGCGCGGTCTCGATCGTGCGCACCCGCGGCAACGCCTACGGCCACGTAGTGCTGCGCGGCGGCGGCGACCGCCCGAACTACGACTCGGTCTCGGTCACCATCGCCGAACAGGCCCTGAAAAAAGCCGGCCTGCCGGCCAACCTGGTGGTCGACTGCTCGCACGCCAACAGCTACAAGAAGCCCGAACTGCAGCCGCTCGTGATGTCGGACGTGATCCAGCAGATCAAGCACGGCAACAAGTCGCTGGTCGGCGTGATGATCGAATCGAACATCGTGGCCGGCAACCAGCCGATCCCGGCGGACCTGACCCAGCTGAAGTACGGCTGCTCGGTGACGGACGGCTGCATCGGCTGGGAAGACACGGCGACAATGCTGCGCAATGCGCACCGGGAGTTGATGCAGCGGCCTTGACGCCGGCACCCGTGGATCATTCGCGCCACCCAAGGTCGCGGATGGTCCATCTGCTTTACAATACTCCCCTTCCGCTTTCCCCTTCCGGCTTTTCCCATGATTGTTCTCGGCGTCGAATCCTCCTGCGATGAAACCGGCCTGGCTCTGTACGATACCGAGCGCGGCCTGCTGTCCCATGCCCTGCATTCGCAGGTAGCCATGCACGAGGAGTACGGCGGCGTGGTGCCGGAACTGGCGTCGCGCGACCACATCCGGCGCGCCCTGCCCCTGCTCGAGCAGACCCTCGGCGAGGCCGGCATCGCCGCCTCCAGCATCGACGCCATCGCCTACACCCAGGGCCCGGGCCTCGCCGGCGCGCTGCTGGTCGGCTCGTCGGTGGCCTGCAGCCTGGCGCTCGCGCTGGACAAGCCCGTGCTGGGCGTGCACCACCTCGAAGGCCACCTGCTCTCGCCGCTGCTGGCCAGCGAGCGCCCGGAGTTCCCCTTCATCGCCCTGCTGGTCTCGGGCGGGCACACGCAGTTGATGCGGGTGGACGGCGTCGGCCGCTACACCCTGCTCGGCGAAACCCTCGACGATGCGGCCGGCGAAGCCTTCGATAAATCGGCCAAGCTGCTCGGCCTGGGCTACCCCGGCGGGCCGGCGATCTCGCGCCTGGCGGAATTCGGCGATCCGAACGCCTATACCCTGCCGCGCCCGATGCTGCATACGAAAGACTTCAACTTCAGCTTCTCGGGCCTGAAGACGGCCGTGCTGACCGTGGTGAAGAACCACGAGGAGAAGGTCGTCGCCAACATCTGCGAGCAGGACAAGGCGAACATCGCGCGCGGCTTCGTCGACGCGATCGTCGACGTGCTCACTGCGAAATGCGTCAACGCGTTGCGCCACACGGGCCTCAAGCGCCTGGTGATCGCCGGCGGCGTGGGCGCGAACGCGCAGCTGCGCGCGTCGCTGAATGCGGCAGCCGCCAAGCGCAAGTTCCGCGTCTTCTATCCGGAGCTCGAGTTCTGCACCGATAACGGCGCCATGATCGCCTTTGCCGGCGCCATGCGCCTGGAGAGGAATCCCGCGCTGGCGACCCGCGATTACGCCTTCAATGTGCGGCCGCGCTGGCCGCTGGACGAGTTGGAAGCCGCGTAAAAAGAGGCTTGCAAGGCGGCCAAAAACCGTGAACTTGCCACGCTGACATCGATCCTACCGTGTGACCGCACCGCGCCAAACGATGGCAATATCGGGCGGTTCAGTTTTCGGAGGCCTACATGCGCGTTGTTAGTTGGAACATTCATTGGGGCTGTGGGAAGGACGGGCGCATCCGCATCCACGCAATCATCGACGTGCTTCGCAAGCTCAACCCGGACGTCATCTGCCTGCAGGAAGTGGCGGCGAACCACCCGGAACTCGAAGGCAGCGCCACCGCCAACCAGTTCAAGCAGCTGGCGGGCGCCTTTGGCGGTTACCACGCGATCGAGCACGCTCCCAGCGAAATCTACCGCAGCAACGTCCCCCGCCTGTTCGGCAACCTGGTCCTCTCGAAATACCGCATCACCCAGGCCCACCGCCACCTGCTGCCCTGGCCGGCCGACCCGGCCGGCAAGCCGGGCATGCCGCGCGGCGCGATCGAGGTCGTGCTCGACGCGCCCGGCGCCAAGCTGCGCCTGATGACCACCCACCTCGAATACCACTCTCCGCTGCAGCGCATGGCCCAGGTGCACCGCCTCCGCGAACTGCACGCGGAAGCCTGCGCGCGCGCGGCCGGCTTCGCCGCCCACCCCGAACTCGATGCGCCCTACCAGCTCGGCCTGCGCCCGGCCTCCGCCATCTACTGCGGCGACTTCAACATGGCGCCCGGCGCCGACGACTACCAGGCTTTACTCGCCCCGGGGACGGACGGCGCCCCCGGCCTGGTCGACGCCTGGGCCGCCCTCCACCCCGGCCACGGACGCGCCCCGACCGCGGGCCTGCACGGCTATCCGTGGCCCGACAAGCCCGATTGCTACGATTATTTCTTCGTGACGGAAGACCTGGCGCCGCGCGTGGCGGCGGTGGAAGTGCAGTCGGAGACGGCGGCGTCGGATCACCAGCCTGTGGTGCTGGACCTAATTCCGGGCGGCGGCTGAACGTAGGTGGACGGTTCCACCCGTCCGTATGCGCCGCGTTGACGTATTCGCCGTCCACGCGTTCAACCATCTGATGACATGTCGCGATGTCTCGCCCGGTGCTTGAACGCGTGGACGGCGTCACCGCTAACGGCTGTCACCTTTCCGGGTGGAGCCGTTCACCCTACAACATCACACCAACGGCGACTCGCCCTGCGCCGCAATCTCGCGCAGCGCGCGCTCGAACACTTCCGGCGGCTGCCCGCCCGAGATCAAATGGCGCTGGTTGATCACGATCGCCGGCACCGAGCGGATGCCGGCGCGCTGGAAGAACAGCTCCGTTTCGCGCACTTCGTCGGCGAACTCCCCGCTGTCGAGGATGCGCTGCGCCTCGGTCGTGTCCAGGCCCACCTGGCCGGCCACGCGCACCAGCAGCTCGCGCGAGCTCGGGTCTTCGCAGTGGGTGAAATAGGCTTCGAACAGGGCGAGTTTCAGCGCGTGCTGGCGGCCCTGCGATTCGGCCCAGTGCAGCAGGCGGTGGGCGTCGAAGGTGTTGTAGATGCGGCCGCGGCGCGCCATGTCGAAGGTGAAGCCGACCGCTTCGCCGCGCTGGCGGATCGTTTCGCGCGACTGGATCTGCTGCTCCAGCGGCGCCCCGTATTTTTCGGTGATGTGCTCGACGATGTCCTGGCCCTCGGGTCCCATGTCGGGATTGAGTTCGAAGGGCTGGAAATGCAGCTCGGCCGTGACATCCGGCGCGACGCGCTCGATCGCCTGTTCCAGGGACTTGAGGCCGATCGCGCACCAGGGGCACGATACGTCCGACACGAAATCAATCCTCAATTGCTTGCTCACACAACACCGCCTTCCTGATAGGGATGCCGGCGCAGGGTGCGCCGGCGTAAAAAGCGGATATGGGGATGCTTGCGAGGGAATCAACGGGGACGTGGGCGCGGCATCTGCGCCCGACGGACTTACTTCTTCTTCGCCCCCGCTGCCTTGCTGCCGATGCGCGATTCCTTGCCGGCAATCAGGTTGCCGATGTTGCTGCTGTGGCGGAACAGCAGGAGCGAGCTCATGGCGACAACGGCGAACAGGATCTCGTCCACGCCGAACAGCAGGCCATAATAAAACGGGGCGAAGATGGCGGCGATCAGCGCGGCCAGCGACGAATAGCGGAAGGCGTAGGCCACGGCCAGCCAGGTGACCAGCGTGGCCAGGCCCAGCCAGACGTTCAGGCCGAGCAGCACGCCCAGCGCGGTGGCCACGCCCTTGCCGCCGACGAAGCGGAAGAACACCGGCCACAGGTGGCCCAGGAACACGGCGATGGCGACCAGCGCGATGCCGCCGTCGTCGAGGCCGTATTGCGGACCGAACTTTACTGCCAGCCACACCGCCAGCCAGCCCTTGGCGCCGTCGCCGACCAGGGTGGCGATCGCCGCCTTCTTGCTGCCGCTGCGCAGCACATTGGTCGCGCCCGGGTTCTTCGAACCGTAGGTGCGCGGGTCGGACAGGCCGAACACGCGGCTCATCACGACGGCAAAGGAAATCGAGCCGATCAGGTAGGCGGCGACGGTAGCGATCAGGGTGTTCATGTTGTCTCTCTCATAGGGCCCGTTCAGCGGGCTCGTGAATATACACCAGCGCAGGACGCGGCGGAAGTTAGCTGGCCTCGTCAGCCGACGATCATCAGTCGTCCAGGGCGCACTGCACCGGTTTGGCGCCGAGCACCTCGACCAGCACGCCAGGTGCGATGCCGACCAGGTAGCCGCGCCGGCCGCCGTTGATATAGATCTTCTCGACGTCGAGGATCGATTCCTCGACGTACACCGGCATCGCCTTGCGCGTGCCGAAGGGCGAGGTGCCGCCCACCAGGTAGCCCGAATGGCGCTGGGCCACCTCCGGCTTGCAGGGCTCGACCTTCTTGCAGCCGATCTGGCGCGCCAGTTCCTTGGTCGACACCTTGCAGTCGCCATGCATCAGCACGATCAGGGGCTTGGCCGCTTCGTCCTGCATCACCAGGGTCTTGACGACCTCGTGTTCGGGCACGCCGAGTGCGCGCGAGGAAACGGCTGTGCCGCCATGTTCTTCGTAGGGATAGGGATGCTCGGAAAAAGCCACTCCTTCCTTGCGCAGGAACCCGGTGGCGGGTGTCTCGGACACGTGCTCTTTCTTGGCCATGCGTGATACGCTAAACACTGGAATAAAGGGTTTCTATTATGCAGCAAGAAATACGCTTTGCCACCTTTAACGTATGCAACCTGGCGCCCCCGGGCGTGAAGCTGTACGACAACCTGCTGCCGACCACCGAGGCCGAATACGAGGCCAAGCTGAACTGGACGGCGCACCAGCTCGACCTGCTCGACGCGGACGTGATCGGCTTCCAGGAGATCTTCTCGCAGGCAACGTTAAAAGAGGTGCTGGCGCGTACGCAACGCTACCGCGAAGCCTTCCACCTCGGCTTCGATCCGGACCCTGCCGCGATGCGCCTGACGCCGAGCGTGGCCCTGGTGTCGCGCCTGCCCCTCTCCGGGCCGGCCGAGCCGATGCTCGAGTTCCCGCGCGGGATCGAGCTCCCCAGCGGCAGCCGCGACGCCGCCCGCTTCACCCGGGCGCCGCTGCACGCCGTCGTCACCGTGTCGCCCGACGTCCTCGTCGACGTGGTCGTGGTGCATCTGAAATCGCGCCGCCCCGACTACCGCACCGGCGACACCGGAGAAGACCCTGCCCTGTACGCGCTGGCCTGTCTGCGCTCGCTGATCCGGCGCGGCACCGAAGCGGCCGCCCTGCGCGTGCTGCTCACCGAAATGGGCCGCGCCAACCGGCGCCCGCGTGTGGTGCTGGGCGACTTCAACGACGTCGCCGATTCGGTGACGACCAGCATCGTGCTCGGCGCCGGCACGCCGCTCGGCGACCGCCTGTATGACGCCAGCCAGGTGCAGCGCCGGGTCGACCATGCGCGCCACCTCGGCTTTTCGAGCGTGCACGAAGGCCATTACTCGACCATCGACCACATCCTGGTATCGGAAGAATTCAACGGCGCGCTGCCGAACGCGATCGGCGAAGTCGTCGACGTGCTCTACCTGAACGACCACCTCGACCTCGAGCTGCCGGAAGCGTCCGACCACGGGCAAGTGCTGGCCCGCATCCGCCTCTACGACGAGGGACACGGCCTCATGGAGGCGGGGCTGTAGGGGATGAATTTTCAGGGGGTGCCGGCGCGGGCGGCGGCCCACCCGCATCGGTGTCTTTCGTGTTCACATAAAAACCCTGGTATTCGTCGCACCCGTGCTGCGCCAGGTAGCGCAGCTGCTCTTCCGTTTCCACGCCCTCCGCGGCCACCCGCAGCTTCAGGCTGCGCGCCAATGCGATGATCGCCGGGATCATCGGCGCCCCATCCGGCGCGTTCACGATGTCGTCCACGAAACTGCGGTCGATCTTCAGTTTCGACAGCGGGAAGCGGCGCAGGCTGGCCAGGCTGGAAAAGCCGGTGCCGAAGTCGTCGACGGTCAGCTGCACGCCGCGCTGGCGCAGCGTGTCGAGGGTGGCGAGCGTGGCGGCATTGCCGCCCATGATGGTTTTTTCCGTGATCTCCAGGTCGAGGAATTCCGGCGCCAGGCCGGACGCCTGCAAGGCTGCATCCACGTAGCCGAGCAGTTTGTCGTGGTTGAACTGGACGTTCGACAGGTTGACCGCCACCACCACCGGAAAGCCGGCGTCGCGCCAGCGGCGCGCCTGCTGGCAGGCTTCGCGCAGCACCCATTCGCCGATCGGCACGATCAGGCCGGACTCGTCGGCAGCGGCGATAAAGGCCTCCGGCAGCAGGCGCCCGCGCTCGGGGTCGCGCCAGCGCAGCAGCGCCTCGAAGGCAACCGTGCGGCCGCTTTGCACGTCGATTTCGGGCTGGTAGTCGAGTTCGAATTCGCCCTGCTCCAGCGCACGCCGCAGCCGCCCTTCCATCTCGATGCGCTCCTGCACGCGCGCATTCATGGCCTGGCTGAAGAAATGGAAGGCATTGCGTCCGTTTTCCTTGGCGTGGTACATCGCCACATCGGCATGGCGCAACAGGGTTTTCGGGTCGCTTCCGTCGCCCGGGCAGATGGCGACGCCGATCGATACCGACATGTTCAGCTGCCCGCCGCCCGCCGCCACCGGCCGCGCCACCGCCTGCAGCACGGCCCTGGCCACGTGGGCGACATGGGCCGCCTGGTCGACGCCGCCGATGTCGGCCAGCAGCACGACAAATTCGTCCCCGCCCAGGCGGCTGACCGTATCGACCCGGCGCACGCAACGCCGCAGCCGGTTCGCCAGCTCCTGCAGCACGGCGTCGCCGGTCTCGTGGCCATGGTTGTCGTTGATCGTCTTGAAATGGTCGAGGTCGATGAACATGATGGCGAACTGGCGGCCCTGGCGGGTGAACGCGGCCAGCGCCTGCTCGAGCCGGTCCATGAACAGGATGCGGTTCGGCAAGCCGGTCAGCGCATCGTGCTCGGCCTGGTGGCGCGCCTGTTCGACGGCGCGGCGGCGCTCGCTGATGTCGGACAGCATCACCATGTAGCTGGTCAGCACCCCATTCCCATCCTTGATGCCCGACAGTGCCGCGCGCACGGGAATGGCGCTGCCGTCGCGCCGGGCTCCCCACAGCTCGCCTTCCCAATGGCCGTGGCCGTCGAGATGGTCGCGCAGGCGGTCGCACAAGGCGCGGTCCTGCACGCCCAGCCGCAGGCTCGGCAGCAAGGCGCCGACGACTTCGTCCGGCGCGTAGCCGGTCAACTCGGTGTAGGCGCGGTTGGCCGCCAGCACGCGGTGCTCGCGGTCGACCAGCAGGATGCCGTCGCGCGCATGGTCGAACACCTGGCTGGCCTGGCGCAGCGATGCTTCGAGCACCTTGCGCGCGGTGACGTCGACCTCCATGCAGAAGACCTGGCGCGCCTCGCCCTCGCCCGGCACCGGAAAATGGCTCGAATGCAGCCACAGGCGGCGCCCGTCGCGCAGCTCGACGTGCCAGTCATGGCCGTTGACGGCCTGGCCGGTGCGCCAGACCGAGGCGATCGCGTCCTCGAATTCACGCTCCTCGCCCAGGTGCTTCACGAGGCTCGTAAACGGGCGGCCGAGGGCCTCGCCTGCGGGAATGCCGAGAAGCTCGGCACAGGCGTGGTTCCAGAAGCGAACGATGCCGTTGCGGTCCTGGCTGTGCACGGCCACCGCAGGGCTGAGCTCGATGGCGGCGACGAAGCGGTACAGCCAGTCGAGCACTTCGCGCGCCGGCCCGCCGGGAATCGCGGACAGGGGCGGTACGGGCAGTTCGCTACTCACAAGCAATCCTGTTCTCAAGTGAAACGATAGCGCCGGCGCGCCCGGATCGATCCATTCTTGACGGCGCCAATCTGTTCATATTTGCGCGTACGCAAACGTATCGCAGGCGCATAAATTGCGCACGCCGCGACGGCGTCCTGTCCGCTTTTTCTGCACTTCAGCGTCCACAAACGCCTGCTTATCGCATTCCGATGGCGTCCGGGCTTGTCAATTTCTATAGTTCCCGCCATGCGCACGGAGCTCCGGATCACCAGAAGACGGAGCACGCGCGCCCCCAATTCGCTCCTCCCTGCACTTCTTTTCTTGTGCTCTTAACAATTCAAACAACGGCCGCCATGAAAATCGAAACCTTGCCACTGACTCAAGCGTCCCCTCTTTCCACCCGGCGCCGCTGGCGCAAACCGGTCATTGCGCTGGTGCTGGCGGCCCTGGCCGGCGGCGGCTGGTATGCATGGCAGGGCAAGCAGGCGGCGCCTCCGCCGGCGGCCGCCAAGAAAGCGGACAAGCCGACCGTGTTCGAGCTGGCGCAGAACGACGTGGTGACGGTCGAAGCGCGCGAACTGGCGCTGCGCCTGCCGCTGTCGGGCTCGCTCGCGCCGCTGGCGCAGGCCACCGTCAAATCGAAGGTCTCGGGCGTGGTGCTGGAAACGAGCGTGCGCGAAGGCATGACCGTCAGCGCCGGCCAGGTCATCGCGCGCCTGGACGATGCCGACGCCCGCGCCCGGGTCGCCCAGCAGTCGGCCATGCTCAAGGAAGCCAACGCGCGCCTGGCCCTGGCCACCAAGAACGAAGCCAACAGCCAGGCCCTGCTCAAGCAGAACTACATCTCGCAGAATTCCTTCGACACCACCCGCAACAGCGTCGAGCTGGCCCAGGCGGCGGTCGATGCGGCGCGCGCCCAGCTCGACCTGGCGCGCATCGCCCTGAACGACACGCAGATCCGCGCGCCGCTTTCCGGCGTGGTCAGCAAGCGCTTCGTGCAGGCCGGCGAGAAGCTGTCGCCGGACAGCCCGGTGATGGCCATCGTCGACCTGCAGCACCTGACGCTCGACGCCCAGGTGCCGGCGTCCGACATCCCGCGCGTGCAGGTCGGCCAGGACGTGCGCTTCCGCGTCGACGGTTTCGACGCCCGCGAATTTTCGGGCAAGGTGGCGCGCATCAACCCGGCCGCCGAAGCGGGCTCGCGCTCGATGCTGGTGTATATCAGCGTGGCCAATACCGACAACCTGCTGCGCGCAGGCATGTTCGCGAAAGGCCAGATCACCACCGACAAATCGGGCGCGCGCCCGATCGTGCCGCTGGCCGCGCTGCGCAAGGATGGCGCGCGCGACGTGGTCTACCGCGTCGACGGCGGCAAGGTGGTGGCGCAGCCGGTCGAGCTGGGCATGCGCAACGAGGATGAGGGACTGGCCGAAGTCACGGGCGGCGTCGAAGCCGGCGCCGTGCTGCTGGCGGTGCCGCTCGACGGCGTCAAGCCGGGTACGCAGGTGAAGCTGGCCGGAGCGAAAACCGGCGCCTCGGCGCCGGTCGCAGCGACCGCTTCTTCTTCCCCTGCGAAGAAAGGCTGACGCCATGTGGATCACCAAAGTCAGCATTCGCCACCCCGTTTTCGCGACCATGGTCATGGTCGGCCTGATGGTGCTCGGCCTGTTCTCCTACCGCTCCCTGGGCGTGGAGAGCATGCCGAACGTCGAGATCCCCTTCGCCTGGGTCGAGACCCAGTATCCGGGCGCCTCCCCGGAGCAGGTCGAGAACGACGTCACGCGGCCGATGGAAGAAGCCATCAACACGGTCAGCGGCATCAAGAACATCCGCAGTAATTCCTGGGAAGGCCGCAGCGGCGTCTCGATCGAGTTCCACATCGCCACCAACATGGACAAGGCGATGCAGGACCTGCGCGACAAGGTGGCGCGCGTGCGCCCGGCCTTCCCGAAGGAGGTCAAGGAACCGTTCGTGATCCGCGCCGACGGCGAGAACCAGCAGCCGATCGTGCGCCTGTCGGTCACCTCGACGGAACGCGACATGCGCGCGCTGTCGACGCTGGCCGAACAGGTCATCGTCAAGCGCCTGCAGAGCGTGGCCGGCGTGGGCGAGGTGCGCACCGGCGGCGTGGCGCGGCGCCAGATCCTGGTGCACGTCAAACCCGAGCAGCTGCGCAGCCAGAACATCGGCATCGACGAAGTGCTGCGCGCGATCCAGGCCACCAACGCCAATCTCCCGGCCGGTAATCTGCAGTACGGCGCGGCCGAGCGCCTGGTGCGGGTCGAAGGCAAGATGAAGGAAGCGCGCGAGTTCAACAACATCATCGTGGCGCGCCGCGCCAGCGGCCCGGTCTACCTGTCGCAGGTGGCCGACGTCGTGGACGGCGAGCGCGAGGAGACCTCGATCTCGCGCGTCAACGGCGTGCGCGCCATTTCGCTCGACATCACCAAGGTCCAGGATGCGAACACGGTGCAGGTCGGCACCGGCATCATCAAGATGGTCGAAGAGCTGCGCAAGACTATGCCGGCCGACGTGCACTTCCGCGTGATGGACGACCAGTCCACCACCGTCCAGCACCAGCTCGACAACGTCAAGCGCACCATCATCGAAGGCGCGATCCTGACCATGGTGATCGTGTTCCTGTTCCTGCACTCCTGGCGCAGCACGGTCATCACCGGCCTGACGCTGCCGATCTCGGTGCTGGCCTCCTTCATCGCGATGCGCTACTTCGGCTTCACGCTGAACTTCCTGACCCTGATGGCCCTCTCCCTGTGCATCGGCCTCCTGATCGACGACGCGATCGTGGTGCGCGAGAACATCGTGCGCCACCTCGGCATGGGCAAGAGCCACCTGCGCGCCGCCGAGGAAGGCACCAACGAGATCGGTCTCGCCGTGATGGCGACCACCTTCGCGATCGTCGCCGTGTTCGTGCCGATCGCCTTCATGGACGGCATCATCGGCCGCTTCTTCCTGCAGTTCGGCGTCACCGTCGCCGTGGCGGTGCTGGTGTCGCTGTTCGTCAGCTTCACGCTCGACCCGATGCTGTCCTCGGTCTGGCCGGACCCGGTCCAGGACCGTTTCAAATATGTACCGTGGCTGGGCCGCCTGATGGCGAAGATCGAGGTCGGCATCGAACACGTGCACGTGCTGTACGGCCGCGTGCTGGCGCTGGCCCTGCGCTGGAGGAAGGCTACCCTGGCGCTGGCGCTGGGCATCTTCGTCGGCAGCCTGTTCCTGATCCCGATGATCGGCGGCGAGTTCGCGCCGAAGACCGACAACGGCTTCATCGAGATGCGTTTTAAAACCCCGGTCGGCTCGAGCCTGGCCTACACCGACGGCAAGGTGAAGCAGGTCGAGGAAGCGCTGCGCGAGTTCAAGGAGATCGACGCCATCAGCAGCGCCATCGGCGTCTACGAAGGCCACAACAGCGCTCAGGTCGTGCTGAAGCTGACCGACGTGAAGAAGACGGGGCGCCGGTCGCAGGAAGAGATGGAATCGGTGATCCGCCAGCGCCTGTCCTCGATCGCCGGCATCACGATGTCGGTCGGGAACAAGCCGATCTTCATCGCGATCCTGGGACGCGACGAAGCCAAGCTCGACGCCGCCGCGCACAAGCTGATGGACAAGATGCGTGCGATCAAAGGTGTGGCCGACATCGAGTACAGCCAGGAAGGCGCGAACCCGGCCACCGTCATCAAGATCAACAACGAGCTGGCCAGCGACCTGGGCCTGTCGGTGGCGCAGGTGGGCGCGGCGCTGCGTCCGTTCGTCGGCGGCGACCAGATCAGCCACTGGCTGGCGCCGGACGGGCAGAACTACGAAGTCAACGTGCAGCTGCCGAGGAGCGGCCGCCAGAAGGTGGCGGACCTGGCCGACCTGTCGCTGGCTTCTTCGCGTGTCGATGCGAGCGGCAACCCGATCATGGTGCCGCTGCGCCAGGTGGTCGAGTTCGTGCCCTCGTACAGCCCGCAGGTGCTCAAGCGCCAGGCGCTCGAGCGGCGCGTGGCGATCTACGCCGGTGTCGAAGGCCGGCCGTCGGGCGACGTCAACGGCGACATCAAGAAGGCGATGGATTCCATCGAGCTGCCGGAAGGCGTGCGCTTCGACGTCGGCGGCGACGCCCAGCAGATGGCCGAGACCATGGCCAACTTCGGTTCGGCGATCGTGATTGCGATCATCTTCATCTACCTGGTGCTGGCTTCGCAGTTCGGCAGCTTCCTGCAGCCGATCGCGATCATGATGTCGCTGCCGATGTCGCTCATCGGCGTGCTGCTGGCCCTGCTGGCGACCGGCAGCACCCTGAACGTGTTCTCGGTGATCGGGGTCGTGATGCTGATGGGCCTGGTGACGAAGAACGCGATCCTGCTGGTGGACTTCGCCAACCACGGCCAGCGCGAGGGCAAGGGACAGTTCGCGGCCATCCTGGAAGCCGGCCAGGTGCGCCTGCGCCCGATCCTGATGACGACGCTGGCGATGATCTTCGGCATGCTGCCGATGGCGATCGGCGCCGGCGACGGCGGCGAGACGCAGGCGCCGATGGGCCGCGCCGTGATCGGCGGCGTGATCACCTCGACCTTGCTGACCCTGGTCGTGGTGCCGGTGGCGTACAGCTACCTCGACAATCTCGGCAAGCGTGCCCGGCGCTGGTTTGCGAAGGGGCACGAGCACGTGGCCGATGTCGTGCCGGTGATCGCGAAGGAAAGCGCGTAACGAAGGAGCATGAGGTAGGGTGGACGGCTTCACCCGAACGTTTGGATTACACAAACGTCAACGCCGTCCACGCGTTCAACCGGCCGAGGCTGAACCGTGCAGTGGTTTGCATCGACTGGTTGAACGCGTGGACGGCGTAAGTGTTACGTTAATACCCAGTATGGGGTGGAGCCGTCCGGTGAACTCGTCATTGAGGCCACTGGCCTCAATGACCCCTACGAATTACGACTGCGCCTGTGTCTCCTGCGCATCGGCATCAGCCTCTACCCCAGCCTCGCCCCCCTCTGCCGCTTCATCCCCTGCCCCCTCCGGATGGTTCTTCGCTTCTGCTTTACGCTTGGCTTTCTCTTCCGCCTTGCGCTTCTTTTCCAGTTCCCGTTGCCGCTTCTCGTATTGGAAGTTGGTTTTGGCCATGATCACCTCGTGTGCGCTGACTTGATAGGAGTGGTGCGGGAGCTATTATGACCCAGTTAAGCTTTCAAAATTTGAATTAACCACGTGGATGATGCGCCGCATGCAGGTGCTTCAGGCGCTCGCGCGCAACATGGGTATAAATCTGTGTGGTGGAAATGTCCGAATGTCCCAGGAGCAGTTGCACTACGCGCAGGTCAGCGCCATGGTTCAGCAGGTGGGTGGCAAACGCATGGCGCAGCGTATGCGGCGACAGCGGCCCCTTGATGCCGGCCTTCGCCGCATGCTTCTTGATGAGCACCCAGAACATCTGGCGCGTCATCGGCCCGCCGCGGCCTGTCACGAACAGCGCATCGTCGACCTGCCCGTTGAGGATGATGCCGCGCGCATCCTTCAGGTAACGCTCCATCCAGCCGCGTGCTTCGGCGCCGAAGGGCACCAAGCGTGTCTTGCTGCCCTTGCCGGTGATGCGCAGCACGCCGTCGTTCAGGCTCAGTTCGACAACCTTGAGGGCCACCAGTTCCGACACGCGCAAGCCGCTGGCATACATGAGTTCCAGCATGGTGCGCTCGCGCAGGCCCAGTGGCGTGGAGACGTCGGGCGCGGCCAGCAAGGCCTCGACCTGCTGCTCGCTGAGGGTGTGCACGAAGCGGGTCGGCTGGCGCGCGGTGGCCATCTTGAGGCAGGGGTCTTCGCTGACCGCGTTGCGGCGCAGCGCCAGCGCGTAGAAGCGCTTGAGGACCGACAGTCTCCGGTTGGCGGTGCTCGGCTTGGTGTCGGGATGGCGCTCGGCGAAATAGCCGGCCAGGTCTTCCGGCGCGGCGCCGAGCAGGCCGCGTCCTGGCCGTTTGGCCTCGAGCCAGCCTGCGAACAGGCGCATGTCGCGCCGGTAGGCGTCGAGCGAATTCTTTGCCAGGCCCTGCTCCAGCCACAGGGTATCGCAGAACTCGTCGATCAGTCCCAGATCGCCTGTTGCTGCCATGGCGATGCGGTGGCCCCTTCGTGACGCAGCAGCCAGCGTTTCACCGACAGGTGAAAGCCGTTTTCGTCGTCGTTGTTGGAAAAACCGCCCAGGCCGCCGGCGGCGGTGACGCGGTGGCAGGGGATGACGAGCGGGAACCAGTTGGCGCCGCAGGCCTGGCCGACGGCGCGCGGCGCCGAGCCGATCTCCTTGGCGATCCGCCCATAGGTGAGGACCGAGCCGCGCGGGATGGCGCTGATCGCGCCCCACACCCGCTTCTGGAAGGCGCTGCCGGTCTCGAACAGCGGCAGGTCGAAGCGGAAGTCGGGATCGAGCAGGTAATGCTCGACCTGGCGCGCGGCCAGTTCGGCGACCGCGTTCTCGGGCGCCTTTTCCTCGAACCGGGGCTGCAGGTACACCATCTCGCGCACCCGCTCGCCTTCGGTGCGGATACCCATCGCGCCGAAGGGGGCCGCCACGATGGCGGAAAACAGCTCGCTGCCTTGTTGTGTCGTCATGGGTTTAGTTTACTCCGGCGGCGCGCTGTCTACCAACTTTTTCGCTGAGGCAATGCTGGTGATTCGCAGGGCGGGCACAGCCGAAAAAAAAGCGCACCCAAAGGTGCGCTTCAATCATGGTCACGTCCCGGTCGTTTGGCGTACCAACGACTTCTGTCAGACGTGAGTCTCCTCTCATGATTCTCCGGTATGGACTACCGTATTGTTGTGCCCTCCCCAAGACCTGTACTCGCGTGTGTCCGGGCGTCATGCACTGTTTCAGTGCCGACAGCGCCCAATCATAACGCAACTGTAGCAACGGAGAATAGCTTTTTATATACGGTTTATGAAAAACCGCGATGGACGAGGTTTCGCCGCCACAGCCGGACTTCCGGTCGCTACCGCGTGCAACAGTTTCAGCGCCCAGCCGTCTCGCGCGCAATCGCCCCGATCAGGCCCTTGCCGATCCGGTTTTCCATCTGCCGGTGCACCGGCAACAGCGCACGGCGCCAGGCCGCCTGCTCCTGCGGCGTCGGATGGTAGATGGCGGTCTTGCCGGCCTTGCGGATCGCTTCCAGGGCCAGGTCGTTGTCGCGCTGGGCGATGGTTTTCTCGAAGGCGGTCGCCTCCTCCATCGCACCCTCGAGTTGGCGCCGGATGTCGCGCGGCAGCCCGTCCCAGAACTTCTTGTTGACGATGACGGCATAGCCCAGGTAGCCGTGGTTGGACACGGTCAGGTGCTGCTGCACCTCGTGCATCTTCTGGGTGTACATGTTCGAGGGCGGATTCTCGGTCCCGTCCACCAGGCCCGTCTGCAGCGCCTGGTACACCTCGGAGAAAGCCAGCACCTGCGGCCGGGCGCCGAGGGCGCGCATCTGCGCGTCCAGCACGGTCGAGGACTGGATGCGCATGCGCAGGCCGCGCAGGTCGCCGGGCAGGTGCAGCGGCTTGTTGGCCGACATGATCTTGAAGCCGTTGTCCCAGTAGGCCAGGCCCGTGATGCCCTTCGGCTCGAGCTTTTCCAGCAGCTGCCTGCCGATCCGGCCTTCGGTGACGGCATACAGCGCGGCTTTCGAGGGAAAGATATAAGGCAGGTCGAAGGCTTCGAATTCCTTCACGCCGAGCGGGCCGAACTTCGCCAGCGAGGGCGCCAGCATCTGCACGGCGCCCAGCTGCAGGGCTTCCAGCTCTTCCTTGTCCTTGTAGAGCTGGCTGTTCGGATACACTTCGACTTTCACCCGCCCGCGCGTCGCCCGTTCGGCCAGCTGCTTGAAGCGGATCGCGGCCTGGCCCTTCGGGGTGTCGGTGGCGACCACGTGGCTGAACTTGATGACGATCGGCGCCTGCGCGCGGGCCGCGTTGGTGCCCAGCGCCAGGCCAAGGGCCAGGGCCGGGCCGGCGATGAGGGCCAGCCGCCGCATGTTTGTCTTCTGCATGTTATCGATTACTGTATCTGCTACCTGGAAGCGTGCGAGGAATGTCGCCCCGAATTTCCCAATACTACCAGTCCAACAAAACCTCCACGGCCGCGCATGAAAAATCCTTTTAGACTGCCCCGCCGCGCCAACCTGTCGCGTCCATGGCGCTGGCTGGTGCCGGTGCTGCTGGTGCTGCTGTTCCTCGCCGTGCTGTTCTGGCTGCCGTGGCAGGCGCGCCAGATGGAAGCCAACGAGCGCCAGGAGCAATTGATTGCCGATACCTTGTGGGTCGAGCAGACGCTGCGCTTCGAACTCGCGCGCAGCGAGGAAGCGCTGGCCGCGCTCGGCGCCGACCTCGCCGTCAAGCCGCCCGCGCCGGAGGTGCTGCAGGCCCGCTTCAACCAGATGTTCAAGAACGGGCCGGAACTGCGCCGCGTGCTGTGGCTCGGCGCCGATGGCGCGGTGCAGGCGCAGTTCGGGACCGACCCGCCGGTGGCCAACGCGCAGGCGGAAGGCCTCGAGACCCACGACATGGCGCGCCTGACCCGCGCCGGCCGCTACACCGAGCCGTATGGCGCCACCCGTGGTTCCCCCGGCCTGGTCGACTATTACCTGCCCCTGTTCCGCGGCGGCGCCTATGCCGGCACCCTGCAGGCCACCTACGACCTCGATGCGCTGCTGGACGAGGCCGTCCCCTGGTGGTTCGCCCAGGACAATGCCCTGACCCTGCTCGACCGCGGCGACAAGCCGGTCGCCGCGCGCGCCGCCGGTGGTCCCGGACGCGGCGTCTACACCCACCGGCGCGCGCTCGACCTGCCGGGCGCCTCGATCGTGCTCGCCACCGACAGCGTCAAGGGCGCGCCGCGCCTGCTGCCGAACCTGTTGGTCGGTTCGGTGATCGTGCTGGCGCTGGGACTGCTGTGGAGCCTGCTCGCGCTGTGGCGCCACATCTCGCGCACGCTCGCGGCCGAGGCCGCGCTGCGCCAGCAGATGGCGTTTCGCACGGCGATGGAAAACTCGCTGATCACCGGGCTGCGCGCGCGCGACCTCGAGGGCCGCGTTACCTATGTCAACAAGGCCTTCTGCGAAATCGTCGGGCTGCCGCAGGAAGAACTGGTCGGCAGGATGCCGCCGATGCCCTACTGGGCGCCGGAAGTGCGGGGCGAGTACGAGGAACGCTTCGCGGGGGTGCTGGCCGGCACCATCACGCCCCAGTTCGAGACCGTGTTCCAGCGCTCGGACGGGGTGCGGGTGCCGGTGCTGGTGTTCGAAGCGCCGCTGGTGGACAGCCGCGGCAAGCAGACCGGCTGGATGAGTTCCATCCTCGACATCACCGACCGCAAGAAGGCCGAGGAACTCAACCGCCAGCAGCAGGAAAAACTGGAAACGAGCGCGCGCCTGGCGACCATGGGCGAAATCTCGTCGATGCTGGCGCACGAGCTGAACCAGCCGCTGGCGGCCATTTCCAGCTACACGGCCGGCGCCCTGAACGTGCTGGACAAGGCGAGCAAGGACGCGCCGCTCGAACCGACCCTGCTGCGCCGCGCGCTGGAGCAGGCGCGCCAGCAGGCGCAGCGCGCCGGCCAGATCATCAAGAGCGTGCACGAGTTCGTGAAAAAGAGCGAGCCGAAGCGCGAGACGGTGGCGATCGCCAGCGTGATCGACGAGGTGCGCGCCCTGATCGAGCTGCAGGCGCGCCAGTCCTGGGTCTCGCTGCAGATCCAGCTGCCGCCCGCCCTGCCGCCGGTACTGGCCGACCGCCTGCTGCTCGAGCAGGTCCTGCTGAACCTGACGCGCAACGGCATCGAGGCGATGGCGGAGGCGCCGCCGGAGCACCGCATCCTGCGCATCACGGCCGCGCACGACGATGCCCAGGTGTCGGTGTCGGTGATCGACCACGGCCACGGCATCCCGCCCGAGGTGGCCGAACGCCTTTTCTCGCCCTTCTTCTCGACCAAGGCGGAAGGCATGGGGATGGGCCTGTCGATCTGCCGCACGGCCATCGAGTTTCACGGCGGCACCCTGACGCACGCGCCGAATCCGGGCGGCGGCACCGTCTTCACTTTCAGCCTGCCGCGTGCCGACATCGCCAGCACGGCGGCCGCCGAGCTACAATGACGCGGACAAGAAGAACCTGGAGACCCGCATGCTGCATATCGTCGACGACGAAGACGTGATCCGCGACGCCCTCGCGTGGCTGGCGCAATCGCGCGCCCTGCCCGCGCGCGGCTATGCGGGCGGCCAGGCCTTCCTCGACAGCATCGGCGCGCCCGACCCGGAAGGCGACTGCGTGCTGCTCGACGTGCGCATGCCCGACATGAACGGCATCGCCGTGTTCGACCAGCTCATCGGCCGCGGCCTGCTGCCCCGGCTTCCCGTCATTTTCCTCACCGGCCACGGCGACGTGCCGATGGCGGTCGACTCGCTCAAGCGCGGCGCCTTCGACTTCTTCGAAAAACCCTTCAACGACAACGACCTGATGGACCGCGTCGACCAGGCCCTGGCAGCCTCGCGCGCCGCCGCCAGCGCCGCCCAGGTACAGGCGCGCCTGGCCACGCTGTCGGCCCGCGAACGCGAAGTGCTCGACCTGATCCTGGCCGGCAAGATGAACAAGGTGGTGGCGGACGAGCTCGGGATCAGCATGCGCACGGTCGAGGTGCACCGGGCGCATATCTTCGACAAGATGCAGGTCAAGACGGCGGTGGAGCTGGCGGGCTTGCTGAAGTAGCCAGCGTTTCCGTTTTCCGCGCATGTGGGGCTGTTGCCTGCCCTTCCCAGCCCAGCTACAACTTCCGGTCGCAAAACCCCGCGCACAGGACGTCCCAAACTCCGCCCGTTTCGGGGATCGCTTGTAAAATCAAGCTGAACGCGTTGCCGCCGGCGCGCCCATGGCCGACAACTTCGCCAACTTCTTTAGGGAAAGCACATGAACGAAAAGACAGTTGCAGACAGGATGTTTTTGCGCAACGCGAAATCCATGCTGATCATCAATGGCGGGGTGCACCCGACGGTCGTGTCGCAGTTTCCGCAGCAACTGATCCAGGAAGGCGACGGTCCTTTCGATGTGATCATGATGTTCTGCATGAATCGCAAGGACCTCGAGCAATACCTGCCGACGGCCAAGGAACGCCTGGGCGACAAGGGCTCGCTCTGGATCGCCTACCTGAAGCAGACCGCCTCGAAGGCCACCGATATCAATCGTGACTCGATCAATGCCTATCTAAAGGAAAACGGTATCACTGCCGTGGCAATGATTTCGATCGATGGCGACTGGTCCGCCATGCGCGCAAAACGCATCGAGCTATGAAGCGTGTCGGGCCAGCGCCCATGCCACGTGTTCGCGCACCAGTGCGGACGGGTGGTCGGCGCGCGCCTGCAGGGCCGCCACGATAGCGGGATCGCCCCGACGCGCATCCGCACTATTCCCCATGCCGATGGCCAGGTTGCGCAGCCAGCGCTCGTGGCCGATGCGGCGGATCGGACTGCCTTCCATCCTGCGGTTGAATTCTTCTTCGCTCCACCCGAACAAGTCCACCATGCTCGAATCGCCCAGGCCGTTGCGCTCGTCGAAATCCGGCACGCTGGCGCGCTGCGCGAACTTGTTCCACGGGCACACCAGCTGGCAGTCGTCGCAGCCGTAGATGCGGTTGCCGATCAGCGGCCGCAGGTCGACCGGAATGCTGCCCTTCAGCTCGATCGTGAGGTAGGAGATGCAGCGGCGCGCGTCGAGCCGGCCGGGGCCGAGGATGGCGCCGGTCGGGCAGGCGGCGATGCAGTTGCTGCAATTGCCGCAGTGGCCGCTCGTCGGCGCATCGACCGGGAGCGGCAGGTCGACCAGGATTTCGCCGATAAAAAAGGTGGAGCCGGCTTCGCGCGACAGCAGCAGCGTGTGCTTGCCGCGCCAGCCCAGGCCCGCCTTTTCCGCCAGCGGCAATTCCATCACCGGCGCCGAATCGGTGAACACCCGGTAGCCGTAGTCGCCGATCTCGCCCTTGACCCGCGCGGCCAGTTGCGCCAGGCGGTTGCGCAGCACCTTGTGATAGTCGCGGCCACGCGCGTACATCGACACCACGGCCGCGCCGGGCTCGCGCTGGCGGGCCAGCTCGCGCTCGCGCCAGGCGTCCGATGCGTCGGGCTTGAGCGGCAGATAATCCATGCGCGCGACGATGGCGCGCACCGTGCCCGGCACCAGCTCGGCCGGCCGGGCGCGCTTCATGCCGTGGCTTGCCATATAATCCATCTCGCCGTGGTGGCCCGCCGCTAGCCAGGCGCGCAGGCCCTCTTCGGCGTGCGCCAGGTTGACGTCGGCGATGCGCACGTCGGCAAAGCCCAGCTCCGCGCCCCATGCCTTGATGGCGCGCGTCAATTCGTGCAGGTCGGGAACGGGTGTGGACATACGGCGTGAACGGTGACAATCGCGGCGCGAGCGCGCCGCCAAACATGACATTCTAATTGATGCAGTCCTTCAAAGCTTACCTTCCAGACGAATCGGCCACCCTGCAACTCGGCGCGGCCCTGGCGCGCGCCATCGTGCCCGGCCTCGTCGTCTACCTGCACGGCGACCTCGGCGCCGGCAAGACTGCGCTCACCCGGGCGCTGCTGCACGCGGCCGGGCACCAGGGCACGGTGAAAAGCCCGACCTATACCCTGTCGGAACCGTATCGCGTCCAGCTCGACGGGGCGCCGGTCAACGTCATCCACTACGACCTCTACCGCATGTCCAGCCCGGAAGAATTCCTCGACGCGGGCTTTCGCGAGGATTTCGATGGCAGGAACGTCTGCATCGTCGAGTGGCCGGAAAAAGGCGAACCAGTGTTGCCGCCACCCGACTTACGTGTGTTGCTTTCGGTCAGCGGCCACGGCCGTGATGTAGAATTGCAGGCGTTGTCTCAATTGGGTCTGCTATGCCTCGACCGACTCTCCTTCGCTCCCCCCGCCTGACGTCTTCTACGCGCCGCACCGTACTGAAAGCCGGCGGCACGCTGCTGCTCTCGGTGGTCGCCCCCTTGCCGGCCAGCGCCGCGCAGATCCTGGCCGTGCGCGTGTGGCCGGCGGACGACTACACCCGCGTCACGCTGGAAAACGACACCAACCTGAAGGCCGACCATTTCCTGCTGTCCGATCCGCCGCGCATGGTGGTCGACATCGACGGCCTGGCCCTGAACGACACCCTGAAAAGCCTGGTCGCGAAGATCGAGTCGAACGACCCTTACATCAAGCAGGTGCGCGTCGGCCAGAACCGCCCGAACGTGGTGCGCCTCGTGTTCGACCTGAAGGAAGAAATCAAGCCGCAGGTCTTCACGCTGGCGCCGGTGGCGGAATACAAGCACCGCCTGATTTTCGACCTGTATCCGATCCGCGAAGCCGACCCGATCGCCGCCCTGATCGAAAAGGGAGAGTGGTCGCCGGGCGACGGCACCCCGACCGCCGTGCCGGCCGAACCAGTTCCCTCGGCCCAGCCGGTGGCGCCCGACCCGATCGCGCGCCTCGAAGCGGAAATCGCGATCATGAACGGCAACCCGCCGGCGCGCCCGGTGCAGCCGGCGCCTGCGCCGAACACGCCTGCACCGAAGCCGGCCGCCCCCGCCAACAACGTCATGCGCATGGTCACCATCGCGCTCGACCCCGGCCACGGCGGCGAAGACCCGGGCGCGATCGGCCCGAGCGGCACGCGCGAAAAGGACATCGTGCTGGCGGTGGCGAAAAAGCTCAAGTCGCGCCTGGAAGCGCTGCCGAACACGCGCGTGATGCTGACCCGCGACGGCGACTATTTCGTCCCGCTCGGCAAGCGCGTGGAAAAGGCGCGCAAGGTGGAGGCCGACCTGTTCGTCTCGATCCACGCGGACGCCTTCATCGAAGCGCGCGCACGCGGCTCCTCGGTGTTCGTGCTGTCGGAAAAAGGCGCCAGCTCGACGGCTGCGCGCTGGCTCGCGACCGACCAGAACAAGGCCGACATGATCGGCGGCGTCAACCTCGCCAAGCACGACCGCCAGCTGGCCAGCGTCCTGTTCGACCTCTCGACCACGGCCCAGATCAACGACAGCCTGAAACTCGGCAAGGCGGTATTGGGCGAGATCGGCGGCATCAATCGCCTGCACAAGGCGGCCGTCGAGCAGGCGGGGTTTGCCGTCCTGAAGGCGCCCGACATCCCCTCCATCCTGGTCGAGACGGCCTTCATTTCGAATCCGGAAGAGGAAGCCAAGCTGAAGGACGACGGCTACCAGGACCAGCTGGCCGCCGCCATCACCAAGGGCATCAAGCGCTATTTCTCGGCCAATCCGCCGATGGCGAAAAGCCGCACGACCTGACGGTGCGCCAAGGCGGTATGGCATACTAGCCGCCCGACTTCATGACATGTCATCAACATGCCCCACATGGACGCTGCCATTTCCACCACCTTCGGCCAGTTGCCGGCCCTGCTCCTGACCGCCCCCGACGGCGCGCAAGCCACCGTCACCCTCTACGGCGCGCACCTGATCTCCTGGCAAGGCGCCGACGGACGCGAACGCCTGTTCTGCAGTGCGCAGTCCAGCCTGGACGGCAGCCGCGCCATCCGCGGCGGCGTGCCCGTGATCTTCCCCCAGTTTGCCGCGCGCGGCGAAGGCATGCGCCACGGCTTCGCGCGCGTGAGCACTTGGCGCGTGGAGGACTCCGGCATCGATGACGGCTGGGCCTACGCCGTGTTCGCGCTGGCCCCGTCCGACCTCGCACCCGAACATGCCGCGGCCTGGCCGCACGGCTTTGCGCTGTCGCTGCGGGTCGCGATCCGCGCCAACGACCTGACCATGAGCTTCGAGGTGCGCAACACCGGCGCCGGCGCCTTCCCCTTCGCCGCGGCCCTGCACACCTATTACCTGGTCGACGACATCGCCCGCGTGCGCATCCTGGGCGTGGAGCCCGAGGAGCTGGCGATCAGCGACAAGTTCGACCGCATCTACGAAGGCGTCGAGCCGCGCCTGGCGCTGGTCGACGGCGGCGTCGTGCTGACGCTCAGGCAGGAAGGTTTTACGGACGCGGTCGTATGGAACCCGGGCGCCGAGGATGCCGCGGCCCTGGCGGACATGGCGGACGAAGAATACCGGCGCTTCGTGTGCATCGAACCGGCCTTGTTGAACGGGCCGGCGCTGCAGCCGGGCGAGGCGTGGCGGGGCGAGTACCGCGTCAGTTGAGCCGCTTGAACGCGTGGACGGGAAACCCGTCCACCCTACAACCGCACTCCCCCAACAAAAAAGCCGGCATCGCCGGCTTTTTGTTTAATTCGATTCCTTGATCATCCTTCCCCCGCCCGGCTGCACCGGCCGCGCGTTGAGGGGGTACAGCCGCGAGAACAGCGCCATCTGCGCCGGCGAGGCCGTCATCGGCTGCTTCATCACCATCCACAGCACGTTCTCGGTGCAGGGCGGCTCGGTCAGCGAGCCCATGTAGGTGTAGTAGGCGCGGCGCTGCGGCAGCAGTTCGATCGGATCGAGTTCCAGGCCGGGCGAACCAAGCTGCCCCTTCTCGAGCGGGATGTTGTTCCACACGGTCTGGATCGTGTCGTTGCCCTTGCCGCGCTCGAGCAGCACGGCGACCACGGCCAGCTTGCCGCCCGCGCCGCGGTGCACGAGGTGCACGACCATCTCGGTGCCCTTGCCGTCGATGCGCTCTTCCGACGGGCGGTGGAAGTGGAACTGCACCAGCTCGTAAGTCTCCGGCCCGACCGTGATGAAGTTGCCGCTGCCGACATTCACCTGCACCGTGTGGCCGTTGTCGATTTCGGTGAAGCTCGAGGGTCCGTAGTTGAAGTCGATTTCCTCGAGGTTGACCTGCATGCCGTCGCGGATGTCGATCGGCGACTGGCGCTTGCCCGTGCCGCACTGGGCCCAGGCCGGATTGATTTTGCCCCAGTTCTCCGGGCCGAATTCGCCGTCGTAGTCCCAGTGGTTGCTGATCTTGGGCGCGGCCGCAATGGCCGCCTGCTTCTTGCGGCGTGCGTCGGCCGCCTTTTTCGCCTTGGCTGCGGCGGCCATCCGCGCGGCCTGCTTGGCGCGCATCTCTGCCAAACGGGCGGCGATCTTTTCGGCCAGGTCGACTTGGGCCTCATCCTCGCTGGCGCCCGACACGGCGGCGGCGACACGGTCGGCGGTCGCGGCGCTGGCCTTGGCCGGCGTCCCGGACGCGGCCTTGGCGGCTTTCTCGGCTGCCTGCTGCTCGGCCAGCTGCTTGTCGGCCGCGGCGGCGATGGCCGCTGCCTTGTCGCCGCCCTTGGCGCTGGCGGGTTTCGACAGCTCGGCCGCCAGCCTGGCGGTGTCGGCCGCTTTCTTCGCAGCGTCCGGCGTCGGCTTGGCGGTGGCGGGCGCTTCGGCAGCGCCGGCATGAAGCAGGATCAGGCTGCTGGCGAACAGGGCAATCAGGTTACGCATGGGGGCAGGAAAAGTGGACTCTCCCTGCATTAACGACCTGGCGGTAGCGAAACTTGAGCGCGCGAAGGACAAACGCGCCGAATCGTGCCGGCGCGCTGTCGATCGAACAAGGGAGTTGCCGGCCTGCTATCAGCGGCTGAGCATGCGGCGCCCGAACTTGACCAGGCCGCCGATGGCCAGCGGCACCAGGACCACGCTGATGCCGATCAGCACGATGGCGGTCAAGTGGTCGCGCACGATCGGAATATCGCCGAAGAAGTAGCCAGCCGTTACTAAGCTGGTCACCCAGAGCGCGGCGCCGGTCACGTTGAACAACTGGAAGCGCCAGTGGGTCATGTCCGAGACGCCGGCCACGAAGGGGGCAAAGGTGCGCACGACAGGGATGAAGCGCGCCAGCACGATGGTCTTGCCGCCATGCTTTTCGAAAAAGTCGTGGGTGCGGTGCAGCGCATCCTTGTTGATCCACTGGTAATTGTGGGTGAACATGCGCTGGCCGACGGCTTCGCCGATGTAGTAATTCAGGGTGTTGCCGGTGACCGCCGCCACGATCAGCAAGGCCATCAGCAGCGGATAGCTCATCTGGCCGGTGGCGCAGAAGGCGCCGGCAACGAACAGGAGGATGTCGCCGGGAAGGAAAAACAGGACCACCAGGCCCGTCTCGCAAAACACGATCGCAAACAGCACGAGATAGACATACAAGCCGTACTGCGCGAGCAAGATGTGCAATGTTTTGTCGACATGAAGAAGCATGTCGAACAACTGCATCAGATCCATAATTTTCCTAAACGGTAACAGCGAATCATACCATCAGTGCCTCGTCCCTAGCTTCTGCCCCGGCACGGCGATGGCCGGTTTTTGAGACAACGCACAGTTTTCTAAAACGGGGATTTTCCCGATTACAATTGGCAAGCAAAACAACATTCATAACAACAATCAGGAGTGGAGATGAAGGCAGCGAGCATCGCAGTACAAGTGGGCGTGATCCTGGCCCTGGCCGGCGGCAGCGCCCACGCGGCGGAACCGAAACCCTTGCCGCCCAAGGCTAGCGTGGGCGACATCGTCAAGGAATCGAAAGCGGCGGACTGGCGCGCGCTCGACCTCGACAACACCCTGTACATGGACCTCCCGGGCGGACGCGTCGTGATCGAGCTCGCCCCCAGCTTCGCGCCCAAACACGCCGTTAACATCAAGGCGCTGGCGCGCGAAGGCTATTTCGACGGCCTCGCCATCCTGCGCTCGCAGGACAATTTCGTCGTCCAGTGGGGCGACCCGGACGAGGCGAACCCGCGCCCGGTCAAGAACGCGAAGATGAAGCTGCCGGCCGAGTTCACGGTGCCGCTGAAGAACGACACCGCGTTCACGCGCCTGAAGGACGTGGACGGCTACGCGCCGCAGGTCGGCCATTCGAACGGCTTCCCGGTCGGGCGCGATCCGAAGAAGGGAGAGACCTGGCTCGCGCACTGCTACGCGATGGTCGGCGTTGGCCGCGACAACGAGTCCGACAGCGGCGGCGGCACCGCCCTCTACGTCGTCACCGGCCAGTCACCGCGCCACCTCGACCGCAATATCACGGTGGTCGGGCGCGTCGTTTCCGGCATGCCGCTGCTGTCGACGGTGCCGCGCGGCCCGGCGCCGATGGGCTTCTTCGACAAGCCGGAGATGCGCATTCCCATCAAGGCCTTCCGGGTGGCGGCCGACCTACCGGAAGCCGAGCGCAGCAGGTTCGAGGTGATGCGCACCGAGAGCGCGACCTACCAGAAAGTGGTCGAAGCCCAGCGCAACCGCGGCGGCCCGTGGACCAAGGTCGCGGCCGGTCATATCGACCTGTGCAATGCGCCGATTCCGGTGCGCGAGCAAAAATAAACCCCGGTGCCGCCGGGATGGGCCGCGCGTATAATCTTCATATGAACGCGCCCGTCCCTACCCACCGCCCCATCCAGCAACTCAACGACCAGCTCATCTCGCAGATTGCCGCGGGCGAGGTGGTCGAGCGGCCCTCGGCCGTCGTCAAGGAGCTGCTGGAAAACGCGCTCGACGCGGGCGCGACCCAGATCACGGTCCGCCTCGAAGAAGGCGGCGTCAAGCGCATCGCGATCACCGACAACGGCCGCGGCATCGCCCCGGACCAGATGCCGCTGGCGCTGGCGCGCCATGCGACCTCGAAGATCGCTTCGCTGACCGACCTCGAAAACGTGGCAACGCTCGGCTTCCGCGGCGAAGCGCTGGCCTCGATCGCCTCGGTGGCGGCGGTGTCGATCACCTCGCGCACCGCCGACGCGCCGCACGCCTGGGAAATCGTCGGCTCGCACCTGGGCACGGTCGCCCCCTCTTCCGGTTCGTTCGGCACCACCATCGACGTCCAGGACCTGTACTTCAACACGCCGGCGCGCCGCAAGTTCCTGAAAAGCGAGCAGACCGAATACGGCCATTGCGCCGAGGTCGTGCGCCGCATCGCGCTGGCGCGTCCGGACGTGTCGTTCAGCCTGACCCACAACGGCCGCACCATCGACCACTGGAACGTGTGCGAGATGGCCAAGCGCAGCGCCCAGATCCTCGGCAGCGACTTCGCGGAGGCGCGCCTGCCCATCGACGAAGCGGCCGGCCCGCTGCGCCTGCACGGTTATGCCGGCCTGCCGACGGCCTCCAAGGCGCGCGCCGACGGCCAGTTCTTCTACGTGAACGGGCGCTTCGTGCGCGACAAGCTGCTGGTGCACGCGGTGCGCGCCGCCTACCAGGACGTGCTGCACGGCGACCGTTTCCCGTCCTATGTGCTGGCGCTCGACCTCGACCCGGCGCTGGTCGACGTCAACGTGCACCCCTCGAAGATCGAAGTGCGCTTCCGCGACAGCCGCGCGGTGCACCAGTTCGTATTCCACGCGGTGTCGCGCGCGCTGGCGCAAACCTCGGCCACGGCGCACGGCAGCGTGCCGGCGCCCTTGACGGCGGCCGAGATCGCGCCCTCGTCTTCCTCGGACTGGCGCCGCCCGCATGAGCAGACTTCGTTCAGCACCCAGCTCAGGGACGCGTCCTCCTCGACCTTCTCGCCGTCTCCCTTCCCGGCGGGCAGCCGCTGGGATGCGCCGGCCACCCAGGGCGTGGCGCAGACGACCGCGAACTACGGCGCCCTGTTCGCAGGCGGCGCCGAACGCCCCGCCGCATCGAACACCGCCATGCCGATGCCCGCCACCTCCAGCGCGCCGACCAACGACGACTTCCCGCTCGGCTTCGCCCTGGCCCAGCTGCACGGCATCTACATCCTGGCGCAGAACACCCGGGGCCTGGTGCTGGTCGACATGCACGCGGCGCACGAGCGCATCCTGTACGAGCAGCTGAAGAACGCGCTCGACGCTCGGGTCGAGGGCGAGGACATGCAGGTGCAGGCGATGCTGATCCCGGTGACCTTCTTCGCCGACGCGGTCGAAGTGGCCACCGCCACCGACCACCAGGAGACGTTAAAGGCGCTCGGCTTCGACATCGCCGCGCTGTCGCCGACCACGCTGGCCGTGCGCGCCGTGCCGACGCTGCTGCGCAATGCCGACGCCCAGACGCTGGCGCGCGACGTGCTGCGCGACGTGCGCGAATTCGGTGGTTCGCGCGTGCTGATCGAGCGCCGCAACGAACTGCTCGGCACCCTCGCCTGCCACACGGCGGTGCGCGCCAACCGCATCCTGACCATCCCGGAGATGAACGCCCTGCTGCGCCAGATGGAAGGCACGGAACGCGCCGACCAGTGCAACCATGGCCGCCCGACCTGGGTCCAGCTCGAGATCGCCGCGCTCGACAAACTCTTCCTGCGCGGCCAATAAATGACGCAGGCTCTCAACAACGCCAAGCCGCTGGCGGTGGCGATCATGGGCCCGACCGCCTCGGGCAAGACGGCGGCCGCGCTGCGCATCGCGCGCGAGCGCCCGGTGGAGATCGTCTCGGTCGACTCCGCCCTGGTCTACCGCGAGATGGACATCGGCACGGCGAAACCCACATCCGAGGAACTGGCGAGCGCGCCGCACCACCTGATCGACATCATCGACCCGCTCGACGCGTACTCGGTCATGCAGTTCAGGAACGACACGCTGCGCCTGGTGGCCGAGATCACGGCGCGCGGCAGCCTGCCGCTGCTGGTCGGCGGCACGATGATGTATTTTAAAGGGCTGACCGAGGGCCTGGACGACCTGCCCACCGCCGACGCCGGCGTGCGCGCCGCGATCGACGCGGAGGCCGCGCGCATCGGCTGGCCCGGCATGCACGCCAAGCTCGCCGCGCTCGATCCGGCGACCGCCGCGCGGCTGGCGCCCGCCGACGCCCAGCGCATCAACCGCGCGCTGGAGATCATCGAGCTTACCGGCAAGCCGATGTCGGAACTGCTGGCGCGCCGCGCAAAACCCGAGCTGCCTTTCGAGCTGGTCTCGTTCGCGCTCGAGACGCCGGACCGCAGCGTGCTGCACAAGCGCATCGCGCTGCGCTTCGACCAGATGCTGGGCGACTCGGACGACGAGGGCATCGTGGCCGAAGTGGCGCGCCTGCGCGCGCGCGGCGACCTGACGCCGAACCTGCCCTCGATGCGCTGCGTCGGCTACCGCCAGGCCTGGGAATACCTGGACGGCAAGATCGACCGCGCGGGCCTGCGCGAAGCGGGCATCATCGCCACCCGCCAGCTTGCCAAGCGCCAGCTGACCTGGCTGCGCGCGATGCCCGAGCGGATCGTGGTTGACTTCCTCGGTCCCGACCCGGCAGGCGAGATGCTGGGGCGCCTGCAGGCCTTGCAAAAATAGCAGTGCCGACACAAAGGCCAACGCTTAGTCGCTCACAGCCTTGACAGGGCGCGCCGCGCCTTGGATAATGTCGTTCGTTTCGGTGATATAGCTCAGCTGGTTAGAGCACAGCACTCATAATGCTGGGGTCGGTGGTTCAAGTCCACCTATCACCACCACAGAATTGCAAACGAATGGCTTGGCTCACGCGAGTCGAGCCATTTTGTTTTAAAGCGTTTTCGGTGATATAGCTCAGTTGGTTAGAGCACAGCACTCATAATGCTGGGGTCGGTGGTTCAAGTCCACCTATCACCACCAAATTTCTGATAAGCCGTTGATTCGAAAGGATCAGCGGCTTTTTCCATTGGTGCTTACTGTGCTAACTTCGAAGCCCCCTCCATGTTGCGCTCCAAAAAGAGCTGGTCTGCCAAGCTGAACACCCCCGCCTAAATAATTCTTGCCAGAACAAAAACTTCCCGGCAGAATCATTGTCGGTAGAAAATTTTAACGGCCCAACAGTAACAATATATGGCGAACCTGGTAAATCTAGATGCAATGGTCCTTCGTGAGGATTTCGCAGCTTCGGACGGCGATGCTCAGTCGTTTGAGAAGACCGACAAGATCACTCTGAGGGAGCTCGGGCCAGACGGCTTCATCGGGAAACTTTTGAGGAAGCCCGACTTCCAGCGTGAGACAAATCATTGGACGCCTGAGCAAGTGGTCGCGCTCTTAAAATGCTTCGTTAACGGCGATCTAATACCTTCTGTAATTTTGTGGAAATCCGATCGCTTTTTTTTCGTGATTGACGGTGGGCACCGTCTCAGTGTCCTAAAAGCTTGGGTTATGGATGACTACGGGGACGGTCCGGTATCGCAACCGTTCTTCAGTTACGAAATTTCCGCCGAGCAAAAACGAATCGCCAAGCGGGTTCGTGAGATGGTGCAAACTCAGGTTGGAACTTGGCAGCATTTGCAAGCGAAAATGGGTACCGTAGGATTGACACCAGCCGAAACAAAGATCGTTAATACAATTGCTGTCCGCGGTCTCCCAATTCAATGGGTTGAAGGTGATGCCGAAAAAGCAGAGACATCGTTCTTCAACATTAACACTCAAGGAACTCCTCTTGATGACATTGAGGAACTGCTGCTAAAAGGACGAAAAAAGGCGATATCAATTGCAGCCCGAGCAATAATTCGCGCAGGCAGAGGACATAAATATTGGTCGTCCTTCGACCAGGAGACAGCAAAAAAAATCGAGGAACTGTCAGGCAAAATTCACTCAACATTGTTCGATCCAGAACTCCACCGTCCCATCAAAACCTTGGATTTGCCTCTTGGCGGCCAAAAAAGCGTCAGGACCGCCATCCAGGCATTAATTGACCTGTGTTTGATCGCAGTACGTGATCAATCGGGGAAACCTACTTCCGTCGAGGAGACTGCGGAAGATGCTGACGGGAAGGATACGGTTTCCGTTCTATTAAAGTTGTCGAAACTTGCCCAGCGAGTATCTGGCAACGAAAACGGCAGCCTAGGGCTGCACCCGGCGGTCTATTTCTATGGCCCAACGGGGCGGCATTCGAATTCGATGTTCATGGGCACAATGTCTCTCATCGCCAGAGCCATAGCCAACAACAACAAGTCCTTCTTTGATAACTTTACCGAAGTCCGCGAGCGCCTTGAACGGATCCTCATCGAGGATAAAGAGACGATTGCGACGATTCTTCAAAAGCATCCGAGCAAAAGACGCGTCGAGAAATACGAGGAGTTCCTTGCCGGCCTCATCAAGTCCCTTAAAGCCGGCGAGACACCAGACGGCCCATTACTTGTTAAGCTACTTGGTCTTGAAGGAAAAATCGTCATCGGTAGAGACGTGCAACGACCGACGGCCTTCTCAGACGACGCTAAGAGTGTTGTGTTCTTGCGTAATGCGCTGAAGAGCGCATTACGGTGCCCAACTTGCCGGGGCTACCTGGATACGGAAAAATCTATTTCGTACGACCATGTCAAGCCGGTTCGAGCTGGCGGGGTTGGCGATCCTGACAATTGCGAGCTGATGCATCCTTATTGCAATCAATCAGTGAAGGAAAAGCGCGCTACCCGAGCTTAAGGCCGATATTCTTTTCCGCCTAAAAAAGCCCTGAGTTGTCAAAATTCCGGGGCTTTTTCGCATCCAAACGCTTTTAAAAAATATTCTAGACGGCTCGGGAATTCATTTGCCTATTTACCAAATGCGAGCTTGAGAACACACCACTGCGCAATCACTCGCGGCTTCTATACACCACTCTATCGTCGAGCGCAAATTCGCTGCGTTGGAGAATACCGACACCAACCGCGCCTGCTAGACATAGGCCAACGGCACCGGGATGCGCACATCACTCAGGGCTGGGAACAGCCGCATATGGCATTCGGTCTCTTGACCTGATGTAGTAGGTGATTAGAGCTACAGAATACAACGGAACAAGATAATCGGAGTCGGTGCTCTAATGGCGAACCCTGAACCCACATCGAACATATTTACGTTAGTGGAGGCCAGCACGGCCGACTGTGTCTACTTCCCGTCGTCCCATGCGTTCAAAAAATTCGCAAGAACGTCACCATGGCAAGCCTCCGGTTTGCAAAAACACCCTAATCGCTTCCCTGCCAACTTGAACACTTCTGACTTTTTTTTATTTGGAAATTTCTCGTAATCAAAGTCATATTTATACTTCCTAATGACTTCCTCCCGACTCTCCCCTTCGGCGAACATCGAGTAGGGATTCCCCCAATAGGATCCGCGCCCGATATATTCATATTCAGCATTGCTTTTGATGCCAGCAAAGCGTAGATCCTTTTTTATATTAATAACTCGCGTGATGCTTACGAATATTCTTCGTAATGGGATCTGTTGCTTCTCAAGCTCTACCATTTCGTCAAGAAAAACTTCGCCGTCTGAAAAAACGATAGCATGAGTTACATTTTCGTCCTTCCACGATTTGCACTCGACGATTGATGCAGGGCTTAACCGCCCCGAGAAGAGACTCTTAATAAAATTACTTTCGTCGCTCGGAAATACGATGCGATAGTCTTGCATATTACTGATGATATTGCAGACTTTACGGTCGAATTTCGACTGACTGCGAAATTCTAGAGGATACAATATCAATACCGATTTCATCTTAATACAAATGCCTAATTTTCATGTCTAAATCGCTTGCCTTGTTAAGATACTCGACGACGAGACGTCTGTGGCACATATGTGGCTCATGCTCACTGCAAAGAAGGCAACCTTGATCGAGCAACTGAGGCGTAATTGAACGTTCGACGTTTCGTTTTGCCATCAAGTTTAAAAATTTTTCTTCATACGAAGCCCATGTCATTTCGCCCTTTTTATAGGGGTCAAGTATCTCTTTAGTAGGTGTAAAATCCGGGATATGTACGTACTCTGCAGAACAGATCTCGCGTAAAAAAAACTTAAGATCGTCTTTTTTCGCGAATCCGGCCAATTGAGACACATTGTTCAAACGAACGTCAATTAGCGTCTTGACGTTTGATGAGCGGATGAACTTAAAAAACGTCTCAGCATTTTTCTTCGTAAATCCAATGGTATAGATATTCATGCGCCTGGCCTTAAAGGATTGTAGCAATAATCTTATAATGGAAGCCATCCGAATGCTCTTCGCCCAAGCTTGCCACAACCCAATTATCATGATTAGCACGACCAATTTCAATCGTGTCGAAATTAGTGCAGGTCGCTGGAAGATCGTAATCGACGTTGTTATAGCGAAATGTAACGCGTCGCTTATTTTCGTCAGATCGATAGAGTGTTAAATCCTCGACTTTTACTAAATACAAAGACTGATCTATTTGGCATGCTCCAGACGTAATCGCAACCGCGCTAATTCTATTCCCCTCTCCCCACAGCGATTCCGGATGATCTTGATACGTAGGCAGGTCAGCCATTCCAATTTTGTATTTTTGCACCCAGCCAGCTCCGCAAAGAACATTTTCTGGCTGATTAACTAAAGGAACCGGGCTGCCGAGTCTCATAATAATTTTTTGCAGGGGCTTCGCGACAAATCGGCCATGCGGATTTGTGTACGACGCTTGATCAGTGGTAACTGCTCCTCCCTCTGGATTCGCCACTAACCGAATCCATCTGCCCCCATTTACCGGCTTCCCAGCAACGCATCGAAGCCTATGTTTGATAGAGTTTGCGAGTATAACTATTGTACTTAACATTTTGTCTCCACTTGCCGTACGCGCTGGCTTGATCCCGTGATCTCCGGCAAGAGAGATTGTAACCAGTAAACGTTTTAGTGTGGAATTTTCGGTTTCGCTTGTGGCAAGACGTTGTTTAGACGCTTCCTTCCTTTATGCCGTTCCCGTCCATATTTTCAGTCAATGCGAAGTCTCCTCGCCCAAAGGCTTCAATCACGGCTTGAGCCTGTTGGATATACGTTAAGGGCACCAGGATGCGCACGCCGCCCAGCGCCGGCGCCAGCAGCAAATCGGTTTGCATCAGGTGGGCGTCGGCCAACACGGCGGGAATGCCGGACGCCTCCAGGCAGCCCTGCATTAACGTCGCTTCCATCGGAATCAGGTAACGCGCGACGATGAACAGATCGCGGCCCGGGATCGCCTCGATGTCGGGGTGTGCAGCCAGCCATGCGTTCAGTGCCTGTTCCATGACTTCTCCTCCTGAAGCGATAACAACCATATTACGCTTTTCCGGCGCTTCCCCTAGGACAGCACGCCCGGCAGCGACGACAGCAAATACAGCACCACCCCAATCAACCCGCCGACGATGGTGCCGTTGATGCGGATGAATTGCAGGTCCTTGCCGATATTGAGTTCGATCTGTTCGGACATTTCGGCGCTGTCCCAGTTTTTCACGGTATCGGCGATGTGGCGGGTCAGGTAGACGGCGAATTCCGGTGCGGCGGCGCGTGCGGCCAGTTCCAGGTTCTCGTTGAGCGACCGGCGCAATTGCGGGTCGTCGGCCAGGGTTTTCCCGAGCCAGGCGCCGGTGGCCTGCATGCGCATGCGCAGGGTCGAGTGCTCGCTCTCGAGATCCTTTTTCAGCCAGCCCTTGAGGTCGCCCCAGAGCGATTTCAGGTAATGGTTGAGGGTGTCGTCGTTCAGCAGGTAATGCTTGATTTCTTCGCTTTTGCTGGAAAACTGCGGATCGGCTTTCAGGCGCTCGATGAATTCCTTCGTAAAGGTATCGAAGCGCGCGCGCAGGGGATGTTCGGGATCGCTGGCGACCTTGCTCAGGATGCCGGACGCCAGGCGCACCGCGATATCGGCGCCCTTGCGGCCGATGAGTTCGGACGGCAGCATCTTTTCGATGAAGGCGTATTCGTCGCGCAGCCAGTCGACGATGCCTTGCGAGATATAGGCCTGCGTGTCGCCGTTATCGAGCAACTTCGCCAGCTGGTGGATGCCTTCGTTCAGCAATTCCTGGTGGCGCCCGCCGCGCGTCAGGCTTTCCAGGATGGTGCCGGCGGACTTCGACAAATCCACGCTGCCGACCATCGTGTGCACGGCCTTGCGCAAAAAATTCTGGATGGCCGCGTCTTCGGTGAAGTCGAGCATCCAGACCGCCAGTTTCACCAGGTAGCCGCCCATGTGCTCGGTATTGGCCGGTTTTACCAGCCAGTCGGCCACTTTCTGCGCCGGGTCGTGTTTCTGGATCAGCCTGACGATCGATTCGGTATCGAGGAATTTCTCGCGCACGAAGAGCGCCAGGTTATCGGCAATCTTGACCTTGTTGTTCGGGATGATATTCGTATGGCGCGATACGACCGGAATCGGCACCCGCTTGAACAGGGCGACTACGGCAAACCAGTCGGCCAGGGCGCCGACCATCGCCGCTTCCGAAAACGCTTTCAATAGCCCGGTCCACCAGCTGGGCGGCAGGAACAGGCTCAGGACAAACAGCAGGGCCGCGCCGATGAAAAAACCCAGCGCGAGCCGTTTCGATTTGTCGAGTTGGAGTTCCTTGGTCATATGCCAGCGTTAGCCCATCAATGACCTTATCCTATATGACTCCGTTGCTTTGCAGCGTCCCGATTGCCTCGAGACTCCAGCCCCAGTCCGCCAGTATCGCGGCGCTGTGCTGGCCGGGCGCGGCGCCCGCCTGCCCTGCCTCGGGCAGGGTGCGGGAAAAGCGCGGGCTTGGTGCCGGCTGGACCACGCCCTCGATCTCGACGAAGGTGCCGCGCGCACGGTTGTGCGGGTGCTGCGGCGCCTCCGCCATGTCGAGCACCGGGGCGACGCAGGCGTCCGTCCCCTCCAGCAGCGCGCACCAGCCGTCGCGCGTGCGGGTCGCGAACAGCGCGGCGAATTTCGCCTTCAGCTCGGGCCAGCGCTTCTGGCTCCACTGCTTCAGGAAGTCGGGGTCGGCGGCGCCCGTCAATTCCAATAGCTGGGCGTAGAACTGCGGCTCGATCGCGCCGACCGAGAGGAATTTGCCGTCAGCGCAGGCGTAGGTATCGTAGAACGGTGCGCCGCCATCGAGCATGTTCGCTTCGCGGGCGTCGCTCCACGAACCATGGGCGCGCAGGCCGTACATCATGGCGCCCAGCAGGGCCGAGCCGTCGGTCATGGCGGCATCGACCACCTGCCCCTTGCCCGAGGCGCGCGCCTCGAGGGCGGCGCAGACGACGCCAAAGGCGAGCATCATGGCGCCGCCGCCGAAGTCGCCGACCAGGTTCAGCGGCGGGCTGGGCGGCGCGTCCGCACGGCCCATGGCGTGCAGCATGCCGGACAGGGCGACGTAGTTCAGGTCGTGGCCGGCGGCCTGGGCCAGCGGTCCGTCCTGGCCCCAGCCGGTGATGCGCCCGAACACCAGCTTCGGGTTGCGCGCCTGGCAGTCGTCGGGGCCGAGGCCGAGGCGCTCCATGACGCCGGGACGGAAGCCTTCGATCAGGATGTCGGCCTGTTCGGCCAGTTTCAATACGAGGTCGCGTGCCTCGGGGTGCTTCAGGTCGAGGGCGAGCGAGCGGCGGCCCCGGGCCATCACGTCGAACTTCGTGCCGAGCATGGGGAAAGGGTTGGGGGCGCCGGGTTTCGGCTTGCGGTCGATGCGGATGACCTCGGCGCCCATGTCGGCCAGCATCATGGCGGCGAAGGGACAGGGGCCGAGGCCGACCATTTCGATGATTTTGATGCCAGTGAGCGGTCCGGGCATGGGCAGTCCAGTCAACACATCACAAGGAGCGGGCGATGATCTCTTTCATGATCTCGTTGGCGCCGCCGTAGATGCGCTGGACGCGCGCGTCGACGTACATCTGGGCGATCGGGTATTCGAGCATGTAGCCGTAGCCGCCGAACAGCTGCACGCACTGGTCCACGACCTTGCATTGCAGGTCCGAGATCCAGTACTTGGCCATCGAGGCGCGCACGGCGTCCATCCGGCCCGCGAGCATGTCTTCCACGCAGCGGTCGATGAAGATGCGCGCGATCGTCGCCTCGGTCTTGATCTCGGCGAGCACGAAGCGCGTGTTCTGCATCTCGATCAGGGCCTGGCCGAAGGCTTTGCGTTCTTTGGCATGCTCGACCGTCAGGTGCAGCGCGCGCTCGATCGCAGCCACGCCGGCCACGCCGAGGATGGTGCGCTCGTAGGGCAGTTCCGTCATCAGCTGGGCAAAGCCCCTGCCCTCTTCCCCGCCCAGCACGTTCGCCAGCGGCACGTGGGCGTCGTCGAAGAACAGCTCGCAGGTGTCCTGCCCCTTCTGCCCGACTTTTTCGAGGATGCGGCCGACCCGGAATCCGGCTGCGTTACCGCCCTCTCCATCGCGGGTTTCGAGCAGCATCAGCGAGATGCCTTTCGCGCCCGCATCCGGGTCGGTCTTGGCCACCACCAGGATCAGGTCGGCCAGGTAGCCGTTCGAGATGAAGGTCTTCGAGCCGCTCAGGCGATAGCCGTCGCCGCCCTTCACTGCCGTCGTCCGGATGCCTTTCAAGTCGGAGCCGGCGCCCGGTTCGGTCATCGCGATGGCCGCGATCATCTCGCCGCTGGCGAGCCTGGGCAGGTAATGCTGCTTCTGTTCCTCGGTGCCCTGGTTCAGCAGGTAGTGGGCGACGATCGCATGCACGTGCAGGCCGAAGGCCATGTCGCCCACGTAGCCGAGTTCCTCGAACACGACCGCCATGTGGGCGAAGCTGCCGCCCGAGCCGCCGTACTCCTCGGGGATGTCGGCGGCAAGCAGGCCCATTTCGCCTGCCTTGTGCCACAGCGCGCGGTCGACGTGCTGCTGCTTGCGCCAGCGCTCGCCGTGCGGGGCGACTTCGCTGGCGACGAAGCGGCGCACGGCGTCGCGGAAGGATTCCAGCTCGGGGTTCATCCAGGAGGCGGTCATGAGCTCCATGTGTTCTCCCTTACGCAGCCTGGTACAGGGTGACGACGCAGGCGCCGCCCAGGCCCAGGTTGTGCTGCAGCGCCGTGCGGGCGCCCTCGACCTGGCGCGCGCCGGCGCTGCCGCGCAGCTGGTGGGTCAGCTCGAAGCACTGGGCCAAACCGGTGGCGCCCAGCGGATGGCCTTTCGAGAGCAGGCCGCCCGAGGGGTTGGTGACGACCTTGCCGCCATAGGTGTTGTCGCCGTCGCGGATGAATTTGTCCGCACCGCCTTCCGAGCACAGCCCGAGGGCTTCGTAGGTGATCAGTTCGTTGTGCGCGAAGCAGTCGTGCAGCTCGACGACGTCCAGTTCGTCCGGACCGATGCCCGCCTGGCTGTAGACCTTGTTGGCCGCCTCACGGCTCATCTCGTAGCCGACCAGGCGCATCATGTCGTTGGCTTCGAAGGTGCTGGCGCGGTCAGTCGTCATCGCCTGGCCTGCGATGAACACGTCGCTACGCAGGCCGCGCTTTTTCGCGAAGCTGTCCGACACCAGTACCGCGGCGGCGGCGCCGCAGGTCGGCGGGCAGGCCATCAGGCGCGTCATCACGCCCGGCCAGATCATCGGCGCCTCTAACACGTCCTGCGCCGTGACTTCTTTCCTGAACAGCGCCAGCGGGTTGTTGACCGCATGGCGGCTGGCCTTGGCGCGGATCCGGGCGAAGGCTTCGAGCGGCGTACCGTATTTTTCCATGTGCGCCAGGCCCGCGCCGCCGAAGTAGCGCAGCGCCAGGGGGATCTCGGGCTTGCCGACCAGGCGGTCGGTGACGGCGTCGAAATCGTCGAAGGGCGCCGGGCGGTCGGTGAAGACGGAACCGAGGGCGCCGGGGCTCATCTGCTCGAAGCCGAGCACCAGCACGCAGTCGGCCGCGCCGCTGGCGATCGCCTGGCGCGCCAGGAACAGGGCCGTGGAGCCGGTCGAGCAGTTGTTGTTGACGTTGACGATCGGGATGCCGGTCATGCCGACGCCGTACAAGGCCTTCTGGCCGCAGGTGGAGTCGCCGTACACATAGCCCGCATAGGCCTGCTCGACGTCCTCGTAGCCGATGCCGGCGTCCTGCAGCGCGGCGCGCGCGGCGTCGGCCGCCATCTCGTGGTACGGGGCGCTGGCGCCGGGCTTGGCGAACGGGATCATCCCGACGCCGGTGACGAATACCTTGTTCATGCTGTCTCCTGAATGGGTTGGCCTTGTTATGCAAACGATTATAGCCAGCAACGAGAACCGGATTGTCGGCAAGGACTGGAAGCAGTCCTCTATTTTCGGGATCGTGTTGCCATGTCGCTTATACTGTCGTGATTCCACCTAGAAAAGGAGCTGTCCTGCATGCACCATGAACTCAGCCTGATTACCACCATCGCCGCCGCCCTCGGCTTCGGCCTCCTGTTCGGGATGATCGCCGTCCGCCTGAAACTGCCTGCCCTGGTCGGCTACCTGGCCGCCGGCATCGTGATCGGGCCCGCCACGCCGGGTTTTGTGGCCGACGTGTCGCTGGCCTCCCAACTGGCCGAGATTGGTGTCATGCTGCTGATGTTCGGAGTGGGACTTCACTTTTCGCTGCGCGACCTGCTCGACGTGCGCAGGATCGCCCTGCCCGGCGCGGTGCTGCAGATTGCGGTGGCCACCGCAATGGGCATCGGCATGGCCCACCTGTGGGGCTGGAGCCTGGGGGCGGGACTGGTGTTCGGCCTGGCGCTGTCGGTAGCGAGTACCGTGGTCCTGCTGCGCGCGCTGGAGTCGCGCGGCATCCTCGATTCGATGAACGGCCGCATCGCGGTCGGCTGGCTGGTGGTCGAAGACCTGGTGACGGTGCTGGTGCTGGTCCTGCTGCCGGCGCTGGCCGGCCCCTTGGGCGGCAAGAGCGTGGACGGCGAGACCTCGCTCCTGCTCGCCCTCGGCAAGACGCTGCTGCAGGTCGGCGCCTTCGTCGCCTTCATGCTCCTCGTCGGGCGCAAGGTCTTTCCCTGGTTCCTGTGGCGCGTCGCCAAGACCAATTCGCGCGAACTGTTCACGCTCTCCGTCATCGCCGCGGCCGTCGGCATCGCCTACGGTTCCTCCGAGCTGTTCGGCGTGTCCTTCGCGCTGGGCGCCTTCTTCGCCGGCATGGTGCTGCGCGAGTCGGAACTGAGCCACCGCGCGGCCGAGGAATCGCTGCCGCTGCGCGACGCGTTCTCGGTGCTGTTCTTCGTCTCGGTCGGGATGCTGTTCGATCCGATGGTGCTGGTCGAGAGCCCGTTCAAGGTGCTGGCGGTGGTCGCGGTCATCATCTTCGGCAAGTCGATCGCGGCGATGCTGCTGGTGCTGGCCCTGCGCTACCCCCTGAATACGGCGATCACCGTCTCGGCCAGCCTGGCGCAGATTGGCGAATTCTCCTTCATCCTGGCGGCGCTCGGCATTTCGTTGGGGCTGATGCCGGCCGAAGGCCAGAGCCTGATCCTGGCCGGCGCGATCATCTCGATCGCGGTCAATCCGCTGCTGTTCACGGCGATCGAGCCGCTGCAGCGCTGGCTGCGCGCCAATTCGCAGGCGGTGCGCAACATGGAGGCCTCGCCCGATCCGCTGGCGGAACTGCCGATGTCGGTGCCGCACGAGCAGCTCACGGGCCAGGTGGTGCTGGTCGGTTACGGGCGCGTCGGACGCATGATCGCCGCCGGGCTGGACGCCCAGGGCGTGCACTATGTGGTCGCCGAGCAGAACCGGGAAGTGGTCGAGGCGCTGCGCCGCCAGGACCAGCCGGCCGTCGTCGGCAATGCGGCCGAACCGGCGGTACTGATCCAGGCGCACATCGCGCGCGCATCGGTGCTGGTGATCGCCACGCCCGACACCTTCCACGTGCGCACCATGATCGAGACGGCGAAGATGCTCAACCCGGCCATCCGCTGCGTCGTGCGCACCCACAACGAGCAGGAAGCGGCGCTGCTGCGCACGGATACCGGCGGCAAGGTCTTCCTCGGCGAGCAGGAGCTGGCGGGGAGCATGACGCGCTACGTGATCACGACGCTGAAGGAGGCGCAGCACGCGCATTGAGTGAGCTAGCCCTCGAGTGAAAATGCCCGCCGGCGCGAACGCGCCTTGCGGGCATTTTTTCCATGTGTGTCGATAACGCCGGCAAGCATACCCGTAGGGTGGGCGGGCTTCCCGCCCACGCGTTCAAGCGGCTGGTGCACTGTCGCGAGGCTTCTACCGGTGATTGAACGCGTGGGCGGCATCAAGGCCGCGTGATTGTCCACCGTCGGGTATAGCCGCCCACCCTACGGGTCTGATCAAGCCGTGCATAAAAAATGCCCGCCGGCGGATCGCACAGCGGGCATGTTGTTTTCGGCGGTACTGGCCAGCTTAGGCGGCAACCATCTCCCCGGTCTCCGTGCACAGCTTCAGGTTCGCGTGCTTCGGCGTGAAATGCAGCAGTTCCTTGCGCTCCTCCAGCAGCGCGAACACGGCGTCCTTCGAGAGCACGTACTGTTCGAGCAGCGTGTCCTTCAGCGACTCGATCATGGCGCGGTAGTCGCGCATCGCGCCCAACGTGTAGCTGTAGAGTTCATCGGCCTTCTCTTCCATCTGGCGCAGGGTGTGCTCGCCGCTGGCGTCGTTCTTCAACTGGCTGTAGTCGATCTTCGAGCGCGAGTACATCGACAGGCGGTTGACCATCAGGTTCAGCATCTTGGTCACCTTCTCGATGTCGTTCTGGGCGCCGACCGAGATGCCGCGGGCGCCGTAGAACAGCTCTTCGGCCGCCATGCCGCCGTACAGGCCGATCACGTCACGCTCGAGTTCTTCCAGCGTGCGCAGCGACATGTCGTCACCCGACTGCAGCACGTAACCGAGGGCGCCGATCTTCGACACGGCTTCGGTGCTGATCTTCAGCAGGTGCGACTTTTCCTTCACTTCTTCCAGCGTCAGGCCGGCGCGCAGGTGTGGGTCGATCTGCATGAAGAAGTGGCCCAGCTCGTGCAGGGCGATGCGCTCGCGCTGCTTGTGCTTCTCGGCCGTGGTGGCGCGGTCGGTCAGGCCGATGGTGGCGCGCTCGTAGGCACGGAACAGCAGGTCGGTGTTGATGACCACCTTTTCCTGGATCGACAGCATCGACGCGCGCTCGACCACGGTTTCCAGCAGCGCCGGACTCAGGTTCTGCGTGATTTCGGCCACCTGGTCCAGGTCGAGGTCGTTATAGTCGACCAGGCCCTCTTTCTTGCGTGCCAGGAAGCTGCGCAGCAGTTCGCGGCGCTCGTTCTTGTTCGGCAGGCGGAAGTTGATCTTCACCGAGAAGCGGCGCAGCATCGCTTCGTCCATCTCGGTCGAGGCGTCGTCGAAGTTCGAGGCGACCACCCAGATCACGCCCTGGCCCTTGTCGCTCTTCACGCCGTCGAGCAGGCCCAGCAGCGTGTTGGCGGTATCGTCTTCCCACTTCTTTTCGCTGCGGCCGCGCGGCATGAACAGGCTCTGCGCCTCATCGAGGAAGATGATGCATTTACCTTTGGCGCAGGCCTTGCGGTACAGGGCGTTCAGGGCCTTGGAGCCGCCGCCGACGTAACCCGATTCGAGCGCCGAACCGGAGGCCTGGATCAGCGGCATGTCGAGGCGCTTGGCCAGGTAGCCGACCAGCTTGGTTTTACCGGTACCGGCAGGACCGGTCAGCATCACGTTGAAGGGCTTGTCGATGTTGTGCGATGCGTATTCGTCGCGGTTGCGGATCATGTCTTCCAGGTGCAGCACTTCCTGCTTGATGTCTTCCATGCCGATCAGGTCGTCCATGCTGCCCTTGAGCTTGTCCGGGGTGATCATCGTGGCGCTGGCGCCCATGCCGGGGATGCCGAACTTCAGGCAGTAAATGACGAGGCCGATCAGCAGGATCTCGAAAGCGTGGCGCTTCAGGAAGCCGAGCGTGGCCGATCCCATCGAGCCGCCTTCGTCGAGCACGGCCTTGTGCGATTCAAGATACTCGTCCTTGGCGATCGAATACGGAATCGCGTTCTTGAGCAGGACTTCGCGCTCGAGCGAGAGGTGCGAGGTGCTCGGCACCTTGACCACGTGCAGCTCGGGCGCGTTCTTGAACTTGAACACATAGCGCGGCGACTCGGACAGCGGCTTGGCCACCATCAGGTAGTCGAGCTTGTCCTTCTGCGTGGCCAGGCGCGTGATGGCGGAAATGTCTTGCGAATGAACGACCGGGCTCGGATCCTGCGGCACATCGGCCGTATAGATTGCCACGCCGGTCGCGACGCCCAGCACCAGGGCTGCGGCGATGCGAACATAGACGTTCTTGAATGCAATCTGAAGTCGGGCAAAGTTGGGCATTATCAGTACTCTACAAGTATTGGGTGCGCGGCTGCGACAGTGCAAACAGCGGTTGCCAATTCCGAAAACTACGCCGGGAAGTACGGCTCGAACTGGCGGCGGCTCTTGAAGGCCGTGACATGCCGAACATGTGTGTTCGACATCGTTTTGATGCCCTAGGGCAATGGGATAAAGGAGACTATACCTGTAAAAAAAACCGAGATGTATACGGGACGCTTAAAATTTCTTGATCGCTGTCATAGCTGGAAAAGCTGTCAACACAATTCGTTGCGAGCTTGATAAAGAATGCAGCGCTCGGCCTGCTTTTTATGCAAGTTCATTGCGAAAACACCAATTAAACCTGTCGAAACGCTTGCCGGTTTGATATTGCTGGTTTCACCAGCTGTCGCATTTCTTTCACACGGCCCGACGGTGTGGCCGGCATGCGACTGCTGCCTGTTTTGATCACATGTTCGCCACGAATCGAACACCATCGCGCCACACCGATTTGCTATGCTTTACCGGGTGCCGCAGTGCTGCCATTTTGCTCTGCCTGAGCTTGCTTGAATCTTCTGTTCGTCCAGATTGCCGTATCACATCGTGGCCGCAAGAAAGGGAAGCATCGTGAACAAATTCGCACTCGCCGCAGCGCTGGCCCTCATGTTCGGCAGTGGCGCGCACGCCAAGTTGATCGATCTGGTACCGGAAGCGCCGAGCGGTGCGGCATCCCCACCGGCGCGTACGGCTCCGTCGGACCAGCCCGCCCGCCCGCAACTGGCGGCGCTGCCGGCCCGGATGTCCGAGCTGCCGGAGCCCGAGGTGTTTGCGATGATGGTGGTCGGCCTGGTCCTGCTCGGTTACCGGGCACGTCGGGACAGCAGCGAGAAATTCAAGTAGCCGCACGCGGCCCCAAGCCCCTCCTGCGCCGGTCGTTCCGTCAGGCGCCCGGCGGCACGGCCCCTGCCTCGCTGCACAGCGCATACAGCTTGCACAGCGTGTTCCAGTTGCGCGAGGTCGTCGTGTCCCCCAGCTGTTTTCCCAGCGCGGTGGCGGCCGCGCTGTCGAGCATTCCTTCCGGACACCAGACATAGGCGGCACGCTGGCCCACCGCCAGCGCCTCGCCACCCCACTCGCGCTCGCACAGGGGCGAGACAAGCGCGCGTGCGGCGCCGTCGGCCAGCAGGAACACCAGCAGGCGGGAATGGTCGGTGGCGACCGGCAGCAGCGTATTTTCCGCAAGCACGGTTGCCAGTTCGTCACGGCTGAGCACGCTGACACGGGACACCAGGCCAAGCTTGAGCACCAGCTGCTCCTCGATCGCCGCGGCAGCGGCGCCGGGCTCGATGCCGTCGGCGCGGAACACGAGGTTGCCGCTGTTGAGGACACTGCGCACGTCGCCATAGCCCATGTCGCCGATGAGCTTGCGCAGGTCGGCCATGGCAACGCGCTTGGCGCGGCCAACGTTAATGCCTCGTAATAAGGCGATGTAGTGCTTGCTCGTCATCGTGCGATGTTACCGCCCCTCGCACGGCGTACGCTTACTTGATCAGGCCTTCTTCGCGCAGTGCCTGCTGGACGGCCGGACGGGCTGCGATGCGGCCGCGGTAGGCCTGCAGCACCGGCCACTCGTCCAGGCTGACTTTGACGACATCGGTCCAGCCGAGCACGGTGAACAGGTAGGCATCGGCCACGCCGAAGCCCTTGCCGAGGAAGTCGCGTCCCTGCAGGTGTTCGGCGAGATGGGCCAGGCGCAGCGCCAGCATCTTGCGCGCATACGCCTTGACCTCGTCGGTCGCCGCCGGGTTGAACAGCGGGCTGAAGTTCTTGTGCACTTCGGTGGAAATATAATTCAGCCAGCCGACGACCTTGTAGCGCTCGACGTCGCCTGCCGCAGGCAGCAGCCCGGTGGCCGGCGCCTGGTCGGCCAGGTACTGGACGATGGCAGGGCCTTCGGTCAGCACGGTGCCGTCGTCCAGAGCCAGGGCCGGCACATAGCCTTTCGGATTGATCGCCCGGAAGTCCTCGCCGCCGGCGGTGCGCTTTTCGCGCAGGTCGACGCGCTCGGAGGTGAAGGACAGGCCTGCCTCGAGCAGGACGATATGCGGGGACAGCGAGCAGGCGCCAGGGCTGAAGTAGAGTTTCATTGAAGTCCTTGTGTTGATGAAGTAAACGAAGCCGGCGGCAGGGCCGCACGCCTTCCGCATGCATGATAGGCATGACGGCGGAGCACGGCGAGAATACAATAACCGGCGCGTTATTGCTTGGGACGGGTCAATGGGTTGGAGGCGTGGCGACTGCCCCGTATGAGCAGGGCCGGATGCGGCGCGTGCGCGCAGGGCGAACGGCAAGCCCGGTGGCAAAAGCGGGAAGGAAAAAACGACGTCCTGTGGCCATTGACGACGGGACGCAAAAAGAAAAGGCAGCGTGCGCGACGTCCTCAGGACGCCGGGCCGCTGCCTGGCTTGACCGAAGGCATGGCAGTGGAATCTGCCACGCCATCGGTATTAGTGCGCATAGTTGCCGGACGTCGAAGAAGAGGCGTCAGTGTTTTGCGTTTGTTGCTGTTGCTGCTGCTGTTGCTGGGCGGCTGCCGCAGCTGCTGCCTTCTCTTCTGGCTTTGGACGGCCTTGGGCATCGGACAGGCGATACTTGGTGCGGCGGTCGCCCATCAGGTCGCGCAGGTCGCGGATGCTCATGCCGGTCACTTCGTGCATGCGGATCAGCAGCGAGGCGCCAACCGGCAGACGGTGGTGGCGAATCTTGCTGATGACTGGAGGGGCCACCTCGAGCATGCGCGACAGCGCAGCGTCGTTTTTCAGCTGCATTTTGCCGAGCAGAATGTCGAGCAGGTGGTTCGGGTTGTAACTCTCTTGTGAAGACAAAGCATGATGTGCCATGATTTTTTACCTCGTGAGTGTGGTTAAAATAGTTCCGTTACGAACTTTGTTAATGACTTCCTTCCGTCAAACTAAGTTCCCGGACACGCTCCTGGACGATTAAACAGAACAAGTCTGAGATTTCGCTTAAGAACAATGCCGGAGCGCATGCGCCCTGCTTAACACTCCCTCGAACGCACTTGTCTTTCAAACAAATTATCAGACCCATACGGAAGCTGCACATCCGTCTTGAACACATGACTCATTGTTGGAAATCAAGCTATCGCGTGGAAAGCTTGTCACATAAGCATTTCAACACATGGGGATTATTTGTGGCGCACGCAAGAGATTTCTTTCGTTAATTTGTGTAAAAGAATTTCGAGCGAAGCCTTTGATTTACAACAGGAAATATATTGAGCAAACGCTGACTCTGCCTTAGCCTTCGCGTTTTGCTTCCTTCAGGCAATTTAACAATCTGATTATCTTGACAATCGTTTCGGCCGAAGCAAGGGTTAATTCCAATAGGCATTAAAAATCGCCTTGCATAGTTTTCCACACGCGGATTCCGGCCCTAAATAAGGATTTACGTTAAACTCCGTTGGCGCCTTGTCAAAGCGTCAGCACACCTTTCAATAAAGCATTCCATGCAGAAAAAAGTATTTATTAAAACCTTCGGTTGCCAAATGAACGAGTACGACTCGGACAAGATGGCCGACGTGCTGGGCGCATCCGATGGACTCGTTCGTACCGACAAGGCGGACGACGCTGACGTGATCCTGTTTAATACGTGTTCCGTGCGTGAAAAGGCGCAGGAAAAAGTGTTTTCTGATCTGGGACGCCTGCGCGAACTGAAGCGCCAGCGTCCAGACCTGATCATCGGCGTGGGCGGCTGCGTGGCCTCGCAGGAAGGCGAAGCGATCGTCAAGCGTGCGCCGCACGTGGACATGGTGTTTGGTCCGCAAACCCTGCACCGCCTGCCGCAGATGATCCGCGAGCGCCGCAGCAGCGGCAGCGCCCAGGTCGACATCAGCTTCCCGGAAATCGAAAAGTTCGACCATTTGCCGCCAGCAAAAGTCGAAGGCCCGGTCGCCTACGTCTCGATCATGGAAGGCTGCAGTAAATATTGCAGTTACTGCGTGGTGCCCTACACCCGCGGCGAGGAAGTGTCGCGCCGCTTCGAGGACGTGCTGACGGAAGTCGCGGGCCTGGCCGCCCAGGGCGTCAAGGAAATCATGCTGCTCGGCCAGAACGTGAACGCCTTCCGCGGCGTCATGGAGAATGGCGACACGGCCGACTTCGCCCTGCTGCTCGAATACATCGCTGCCATTCCCGGCATCGAGCGCCTGCGTTTCGTCACCAGCCACCCGAAGGAATTCACCCAGCGCCTGATCGACGCCTACGCGAAGATCCCGCAACTGGTGAACCACCTGTACCTGCCCGTCCAGCACGGTTCCGACCGGATCCTCGGCGCCATGAAGCGCGGCTACACGGGCATCGAATACAAGTCCATCATCCGCCGCATCCGCGCGGTGCGCCCGGACATCGCGATCTCCTCGGACTTCATCGTCGGCTTCCCCGGCGAAACCGATGCCGATTTCGAAGCCATGATGAAGCTGGTGCAGGATGTCGGCTTCGACAACAGTTTCAGCTTTATCTTCAGCAAGCGCCCCGGCACGCCGGCCGCCAACCTGGAAGACGATACCCCGCACGAGGTCAAGCTGGCGCGCCTGCAGCGCCTGCAGGCCCTGATCGACGCCAACACCCGCAAGTACAGCGCGGCCATGGTCGGCACGGTCCAGCGCGTCCTGGTCGAGGGGCCGTCCAAGAAGAATCCTTCCGAACTGCAAGGCCGCACCGAGAGCAACCGGGTGGTCATTTTCGCACCGGGCACCACGGGCAACACGCTGATCGGCCAGTTGGTCGATGTGCGCGTCACCGAAAGCCTGGATTATTCACTGCGCGGCGAACTCGTCGCCAATCTCGATACGATTGCCATAGCCAGTTGAAAACACAAAGCCCCTCCCAGCCGTCCTACTTCATTCCCGAGCCGCTCGATAACACGCGGCTTGCCCACCTGTGCGGCCCGCTCGACGAGAACCTGCGCCAGATTTCGGCGGCGCTCGACGTCACCGTCTTCCGCCGCGGCGAGAAGTTCATCGTCAGCGGCGCGAATGCCGCGCGCGCGGTCGAACTGCTCGAACGCTTTTATGCAGTGGCAAACAAGGTCGTGCCGATCGAAGAAGTGCAGCTGGCCCTGGTCGAGCAGCGCGCGGGCCTGAGGCCGACGATCGAAGGCGCCCCCGCCAAGGCCGCTCCCACTTCCGCGCCGGATGCCGATGCCGACGCCGAAGCGGGCGAGGACGAGGCCGAACTGGTCAGCCCCATGCTCAAAACCCGCCGCAGCGACCTGCGCGGGCGCACGCCGCACCAGATCCAGTACCTGAAAGCGGTGCTCGAGCACGACATCAGCTTCGGCATCGGCCCGGCCGGCACCGGCAAGACCTATCTCGCCGTCGCCTGCGCCGTCGATGCGCTCGAGCGCGACGCCGTCAAGCGCATCATCCTGACGCGCCCGGCCGTGGAAGCCGGCGAGCGCCTCGGCTTCCTGCCCGGCGACATGAGCCAGAAGGTCGACCCTTACCTGCGCCCGCTGTACGACGCGCTGTACGACCTGCTCGGCTTCGACCGCACCCAGAAGCTGTTCGAAAAACAGGTGATCGAGATCGCCCCGCTGGCCTACATGCGCGGCCGCACGCTGAACCACGCCTTCGTCATCCTCGACGAAGCGCAGAACACGACCGTCGAGCAGATGAAGATGTTCCTGACGCGTATCGGCTTCGGCAGCAAGGCCGTCGTGACCGGTGACGTTACCCAGGTCGACCTGCACAAGACCCAGCGTTCGGGCCTGGTGGACGCCATGCACGTCCTGAAGGACGTGCGCGGCATCGCCTTTACCCAGTTTTCGAGCGCCGACGTGGTGCGCCACCCGCTGGTGGGCCGCATTGTCGACGCCTACGAAAAAGCCACTGCCGTCCAGGAAATGGGCGCGCTGACGAAACCTGCCACTACACGAAATGTCCGTAAAAAATCATGAGCTTGACCTGGACGTCCAGTACCCGGACGCCCGCCTCGAATCGACCATCACCCCCGAGCTGGTGGAGCGCTGGGTGCGCGCCACCCTGCTCGGGCCGGCCGAACTGACGATCCGCTTCGTCGACAGCGCGGAGGGGCAAACCCTCAACCGCGACTACCGCGGCAAGGATTACGCGACCAACGTGCTGACCTTTGCCTATAACGAAGGCGAGGAGCTGGGCGAGGACGAACCGACCCAGGCCGACATCATCCTGTGCACGGACGTGCTCCAGCGCGAAGCCGATGAACAGAAGAAGACGGTCGAGGAACACGCGGCGCACCTGATCGTGCACGGCGTGCTGCATGCGCAGGGCTACGATCACGAGCACGACGAGGAAGCCGAGGAGATGGAACAGTTCGAACGCGACATCATGGAAGTGCTCGGGTATCCGGATCCGTACGCGGAGGAGTAAGGCCTGGCGACGCCGGGTTGTCGTCTTTCGTAGGGTGGACGGCTTCGCCGTCCACGCGGTGATCGCCAGCTCCCCGGTCATCGACCCGCATGATCTCGCTGCCAACGATCGACGCGTGGGCAGCGCACACAGCGCGAATACGCATCAGTCTCGGGTGGAGCTGACCACCCTACGCAACCCGAACGGTCAACTCCGTCCCAGCTGATCTCCGATCGGCAACTTCCGAATCCTGCGTCCCGTCGCCGCGAACACCGCGTTCGTCAGCGCCGGCGCAATCCCCGACGTCCCCGGCTCGCCGATCCCGCCCGGCTCGTCCGTGCTGTTGACGATGTGGACCTCGACCCGGGGCGCTTCGTTGATGCGCATCATGCGGTAATCGCCGAAGTTGGTCTGCTGCACCCTTCCCCGGTTGATCGTGATCTCGTTCCACAAGGCTGCCGTGGCGCCGAAGATGATGCCGCCTTCGATCTGGGCGGCGATCGTGTCCGGATTCACTGCCTGGCCGCAATCGACCGCACACACGACGCGGTGCAGGCGCACGTCGCCGTCCGCACCGACCGACACCTCGGCCACCTGCGCCATATAGCTGCCGAAGGCGAACTGGGTCGATACCCCGCGCCCGACGCGGCGTCCTGCGATCGGCGCCAGCGGCTGGCCCCAGCCGGCCTTTTGCGCCGCCAGGTTCAGCACGGCCAGGGTGCGCGGCGATTTATCGAGCAGGGCGCGCCGGAACACGACCGGGTCCTGCTTGGCCGCCTGGGCCAGCTCGTCCATGAAGCTTTCCACCACGAACACATTGTGGGTCGGCCCCACGCCGCGCCAGAAGGCCGTCGGCACGCCCGGCGGTTCGTGGCGCACGTACTCGACGCGCATGTCGGGAATCGTGTACTGCAGGTCGGCCGCGCCCTCGACCGCATCCGGGTCGACGCCGTTCTTCACCGCAGGCGGGGCGAAGCGCGACATGATCGAGGAGCCGGTGGTGCGGTGGAACCATGCCGCCGGCCGGCCCTTGTCGTCCAGCCGCGCCGCCAGCCGGTCCACGTAATAGGGGCGGAACATGTCGTGCTGGATATCTTCCTCGCGCGTCCAGATGAACTTGATCGGGCCCTTCGCCAGTTTCGCAAAGGCCACCGCCTGGATCACGTAATCGACCTCGAGCCGGCGCCCGAAACCGCCGCCAATATAATAGTTGTGGACCTTGACCTTCTCGACGGGGAGCCCGGACACCTTCGCCGCCGCGCCCTGGGCCAGCGCCGGCACCTGGGTGCCGACCCAGAGGTCGCAGCCGTCGGCCCGCAAGTCCACCGTGCAATTCATCGGCTCCATCGTGGCGTGGGCCAGGAAGGGCATTTCATAGACGGCCTCGACCTTGCGCCCGCCCTCCGCCTCCAGCGACGTCAAGGCGTTGCCGGCGTTTTTGGCCAGCGCGCCCGTTTCCTGCGACACCTTCATCATGTCGCCCACGATGCCGGCCAGCGATACGTTACCGTTGACGCCGTCGTCCCAGCGCGGCGCGGCCGCCGCCAGTCCCTGCTTCGCCGCCCAGAAGTGATCCGCCACCACGGCCACCGCGCCCTCCAGGCGCAAGACCTGGCGCACGCCTTTGACGGCCAGTGCCTTGGCTTCGTCCACACCGACGAGCTTGCCGCCAGTCACGGGCGAGGCGGCCACGGCCGCGATGCCCATGTTCGGCAAGCGCGCGTCGATGCCGAACTGGGCTTCGCCATTCACCTTGGCCGGCGAATCCAGGCGTTTTACGGATTTTCCGATCAGCACGAACTGCTTCGGGTCCTTCAGCTTGACGGTCTTCGGCAAGTCCATCTTCGAGGCCGCATCGACCAGCTCGCCAAAGTGGGCAGAGCGCCCGGAGTCGCCGTGGCGCACGGTGCCCGCCACCACCTGCAGCTCATCAAGGTCGACGTCCCACTGCTGGGCGGCCGCCGCGACCAGCACGCTGCGCACCATGGCGCCGGCTTCGCGCAGCGGCTTCCAGGCGCCGCGCACCGAGGTCGAGCCGCCCGTCACCTGTCCGCCGAGCAGGGGGTCGGCATACAACTCGTTATTCGCCGGCGCCTGCTCGAGTTTTACTTTCGACAGGTCGGCGCCCAGCTCCTCGGCCAGCAGCATCGGCATCGACGTGAAGGTGCCCTGCCCCATTTCGACCTTGTGGATGACGAGGGTGACAACGCCCATCCGGTCGATGCGGATGAAGGCGTCGCGCGCCAGCCCGGCCGGGGTATCGGAATGGTGGGTGGAGGCCTGGCCGACGGCCTTTTCCGGCGGCGCTTCCTTGCGGTCGTCCTCCTTGCGGCAACCAAACAGTGAAAAACCGAACAGCAGCGCGCCGCCCGAGGTGGCGCCGAGCTGCATGAAACGGCGGCGCGCAGGCGAGATGTCTTGTGGTTTGCTCATCTGCCTTCCTCTTATTTGCTTGCCGCGATCTTGATCGCCTGGCGGATGCGGCCATAGGTGCCGCAGCGGCAGATGTTGCCGGCCATCGCGTTGTCGATGTCGCTGTCGCTCGGCTTGGGCGTGGCCTGCAGCAAGGCGGTGGCCGACATGATCTGGCCCGACTGGCAGTAGCCGCACTGCACCACGTCGATCTGGCGCCAGGCGTCCTGTACTTTGGCGCCGACCGGGTCCTGGCCGATGGCCTCGATGGTGACGATCTTCTTGCCGGCCGCAGCGGACACAGGCGTGACGCAGGAGCGGATCGGCTGGCCGTCGAGGTGCACGGTGCAGGCGCCGCACAGCGCCTGGCCGCAGCCGAACTTGGTGCCGGTGAGGCCGGCGACGTCGCGCAGAACCCAGAGCAGGGGCATGTCGTCGGGCACGTCGAGGTTGGCGATATTGCCGTTGATGGTGAGGGCGGGCATGCACTTCCTTTTGCTTTTTGACCAATTCTTCAATGATAAGGCAAGCGCCCGCGCTCTGCCGACGCGCCCCTGCGCACAGCCCAATCGGAATCAGCCCCGGCGCTTTTGGTGTATCCTACGTCTATCGTAACAACGGCTTCACGCCAACTATGCCCGAGTATCCCAGTGACGTCCGCCAGGACGCCAAACCCCATCGGTCCCTCTTCGAAAGGTTGACCGCACTCATCTCCCCTGAGCCAGAAAATCGCACCGAGCTGCTTGAAGTGCTGCACGAAGCACACGAGCGCAACCTGATCGACGCCGACGCCCTGTCGATGATCGAAGGGGTGTTCCAGGTTTCCGACCTGTCCGCGCGCGACATCATGGTGCCGCGTTCGCAAATGGACGTGATCGACATCACCGACCCGATCGAGGAATGGCTGCCGATCGTGCTGCAAACCCAGCACTCGCGCTTCCCCGCCATCGAAGGCGAACGCGACAAGGTGGTCGGCATCCTGCTGGCCAAGGATTTATTGCGCTATTACACGGAGAAGTCCTTCGACGTGCGCGCCATGCTGCGCCCGGCGATCTTCATTCCCGAGTCGAAGCGCCTGAACGTGCTGCTGCGCGATTTCCGCGCCAACCATAACCACATGGCCATCGTCGTCGACGAGTACAGCGGCGTGGCCGGCCTGATCACCATCGAAGACGTGCTCGAGCAGATCGTCGGCGACATCGAGGACGAATACGATTTCGACGAGGAAGAAGACAATGTCCTGTCGATCAAGGAAGGCCAGCAAGGCCCGCGCTGGCGCGTCAAGGCGCTGACCGAGATCGAGCAGTTCAACGAAGAAATCGGCGTCGACCTGCCCGAGATGGATGCCGACACCATCGGCGGTTTCGTTGCCGGCCACCTCGGCCGCATGCCGCACAAGGGCGAGGAATTCACCTTGCGCAACCTGCGCTTCGAAGTGCTGCGCGCCGACGCGCGCCAGATCCACGTGCTGCTGGTCGAAAAGCTGCCTCCGGTATCCCTCGACCGCGACGACGATTGATGCTGCGTCGCCGTCCCGCTTCTGCAACCGGCGCTGCCCCGGTCGATCCGGTAGCCGCTGCGGCGGCACGCGGCACGCGGCCCTCGCCCGCACTGCTCGTCACCGCCGTCCTCGCGGGCGGCGCTTCCCTCTTCTCCTTCGAGCCCTTCGGCTGGTGGCCGCTGCAGTTCCTGCTGCTGGCCTGGCTGTTCTACCAGGTCGGCCTGGGCAGCTCGGTCAAGCGCGCCACCCTGCTCGGCTGGGCCTTCGGCTTCGGCTGGTCGGTCGGCGCCATGTTCTGGCTCTACGTCCTGATGACCCGCTTCGCCCAGCTGCCGGCCATCCTCGGGGCGCTGGGCATCGTCCTGCTCGGCCTCTACATGGGCCTGTTCGGGGCGTTCGCGACCGGAGTGGCGAGCTGGCTGCGCCAGAAATGGTCGCTACCGGTGGCAAGCTTCGTCCTGCTGATGCTGCCCGTCACCTGGGGCGTGTCCGAATGGATGCGCGGCTGGGTGTTTACGGGTTTCCCCTGGTCGGTCTCCGGCTATGCCCACGATACTTCTCCGCTGGCGGGTTATGCGCCGCTGGTCGGCGTCTACGGCATCGGCGTGCTGGTCGCCATGGGCGCGGGCTGCATCGTCATGCTCACCCAGCGCGCACGCCTGCCCGCGATCGGCCTGCTGGCGGCCCTGCTGGCGACGGGTTTCGGCCTGCGCAGCGTCGAGTGGACCCATGAGACGGGTGCGCCGATCACGGTGCGCCTGTTGCAGGGGAATATCCCGCAAGACCGCAAGTTCGACTATGCCTTCCTGTCGAGCATCCTCGAGCGTTACCACGGCATGATCACGGCCAAGCCGGCCGACCTGGTCGCCACCCCGGAAACGGCGATCCCGTCCTTCCCGCACAACCTGCCCGAGGGCTATCTCGCCAGCCTGCAGGCCTTCGCCAGCAAGAGCGGCAGCACCCTCGCCGTCGGCATCCCCCTGCTCGACGGCCCGAACCAGTACGCCAACAGCGTGGTGGCGATGTCTCCCCAGCCGCAGCCCTATCGCTACGACAAGGCCCACCTGGTGCCTTTCGGCGAATTCATCCCGCCGGGCTTCCGCTGGTTCACCGACATGCTGAACCTGCCCCTGAACGACGCCACCCGCGGCAAGGGGCTGCAGGCGCCGTTCGCGGTCAAGGAGCAGCTGGTGCTGCCGAACATCTGTTACGAGGACGTGTTCGGCGAAGAGATCGCCTGGCAGCTGCGCAATGCGCCGCGTCCGGCGACCGTGCTGCTGAACATGTCGAACCTGTCCTGGTACGGCCAGTCGACGGCGATCCCGCAGCACCTGCAGATCTCGCGCATGCGCACCCTGGAAACCGGCCGCCCGATGCTGCGCTCGACCAACGACGGCGCCACCGCCGTCATCGACCACCGCGGCCGGGTCACGCACGCGCTGCCCTTCTATACCGAGGGCGTGCTCAGCGCGACCGTGCGCGGTACCAGCGGCATGACGCCCTACATCCGTTTCGGCAACTATGCCTTCCTGACCCTGGGCGCGGTGGCGCTGGCAGCGGCATGGTTCTTCGGGCGCAATTACCGGAAGAAAAAGCCACATGTCGAATAGATGAGTGGAATCCGGCCCCAGAGCCCCGGCAAAACCCGCTAGAATTGTCCCTATTAGCAAACCTGCAAACCTATAATGCGCGCGCTCCGAGGCGCGCGCCTGATCGACGATGCTCACATTCCAACAAATCATCCTGACCTTGCAGACCTACTGGGACAAGCAAGGTTGCGCCCTGCTCCAGCCCTACGACATGGAAGTCGGCGCCGGCACTTTCCACACCGGCACCTTCCTGCGCGCGATCGGTCCGGAACCATGGCGCGCGGCCTATGTGCAGCCCTCGCGCCGCCCCAAGGATGGCCGCTACGGCGAAAACCCGAACCGCCTGCAGCACTACTACCAGTACCAGGTGGTGCTCAAGCCGGCCCCGGAAAACATCCTCGACCTCTACCTCGGCTCGCTCGAAGCGCTGGGACTGGACCTGAAGAAGAACGACGTCCGTTTCGTCGAGGACGACTGGGAAAGCCCGACCCTGGGCGCCTGGGGCCTGGGCTGGGAAGTCTGGCTGAACGGCATGGAAGTGACGCAATTCACCTACTTCCAGCAGGTTGGCGGTCTCGACTGCAAGCCGGTGCTGGGCGAAATCACCTACGGCATCGAGCGCCTGGCGATGTACCTGCAGGGCGTGGAAAACGTCTACGACCTGGTCTGGACCGAGTGGGAAGAAAACGGCGTCAAGAAGACCCTCTCGTATGGCGACGTCTTCCACCAGAACGAAGTCGAGCAGTCGACCTATAACTTCGAGCACGCCAATACCGAGCTGCTGTTCGCCGCTTTCGCAAACCACGAATCGGAAGCCAAGCGCCTGATCGAACTGGAGCTGACCCTGCCGGCCTACGAGCAGATCATGAAGGCCTCGCACAGCTTCAACATGCTCGACGCGCGCGGCGCCATTTCGGTGACCGAACGCGCCGCCTACATCGGCCGCGTGCGCACCCTGTCGCGCCTGGTGGCCCAGGCCTATTACGACTCGCGCGAGAAGCTCGGCTTCCCGATGCTGCCGGGCGCCGCCCAGCAAGCCGCCTGAACGCCCTCGGAACAGACAAGAACAACACCATGAATCACACTTTACTCGTCGAACTGCAGACTGAAGAACTGCCGCCGAAGGCGCTCGTCAAACTGGGCGCGGCCTTTGCCGCCGGCATCGCGAACGGCCTGAAGGCGCGCGACTACCTCGAAGCCGACAGCGTCGTCACCCCTTACGCCACTCCGCGCCGCCTGGCCGTCTCGATCACCAACGTGCGCGCGACTTCGCCCGACAAGTCGATCCGCGAAAAGGTACTGCCGGTCGCCGTCGCCCTGGATAAAGAGGGCAACCCGAGCGCGCCGCTCGCCAAGAAGCTGGCCGCGCTGGGCTTCCCCGACCTCAAAATCTCCGACCTGGAACGCGCCCAGGACGGCAAGGCCGAGAGCTTCTTCTACACCTATACCGCCGCCGGCAGCGCGCTCGCGGGCGGCCTGCAGCAGGTGCTGACGGAGACCGTCGCCAAGCTGCCAATTCCGAAGGTCATGAGCTACCAGCGCCCGGACGGCGCCACGGTCGGCTTCGTGCGTCCGGTGCACCTGCTGCTTGCCCTGTTCGGCGAACAGGTGCTGCCGCTGACCCTGCTGGGCCTGGACGCCGGCCGCCAGACCATGGGCCACCGCTTCCTGTCGCACGGCGGCACGATCGCGATCACCCACGCCGACCAGTACGCGGCCATCCTCGAGAACGAGGGCAAGGTGATTGCCGGCGCCGAAGCGCGCAAGGAAAGCATCCGCGCCCAGCTGCTGGAAAAGGCCGGCGCCGACCAGGTCCTGATGCCGGAATCGCTGCTGGACGAAGTGGCGGCCCTGGTCGAGTGGCCGGTGGTCTACGAATGCCATTTCGAGGAAGCCTTCCTGGACGTACCGCAGGAATGCCTGATCCTCACCATGCAGACGAACCAGAAGTACTTCGCGCTGACCGATAGCGAAGGCAAGCTGCGTTCGCGCTTCCTGATCGTCTCGAACATCGCGACCGACGACCCGCAGCACATCGTCGGCGGCAACGAGCGCGTGGTGCGCCCGCGCCTGTCGGACGCCAAGTTCTTCTTCGAGCAGGACAAGAAGAAAACGCTGGAGTCGCGCCTGCCGCAGCTCTCGAACGTCGTCTACCACAACAAGCTGGGCACCCAGGCCGAGCGCACGGAGCGCGTCACGGCGCTCAGCGGCGCGATCGCCAAGCGCCTCGGTTTCGACGTGGCGCTGGCCGAACGCGGCGCGCGCCTGGCGAAGGCCGACCTGCTGACCGACATGGTGGGCGAGTTCCCCGAGCTGCAAGGCATCATGGGGACGTACTACGCGCGGCATGATGGCGAGGCCGACGAGGTCGCCCTGGCCGCTTCGGAGCACTATCAGCCGCGCTTCGCCGGCGACAAGCTGCCGTCGACGAACACGGGCTTGGCCGTCGCGCTGGCCGACAAGCTGGAAACCCTGGTCGGCATCTGGGCCATCGGCCTGCAGCCGACCGGCGAGAAGGACCCGTTCGCGCTGCGCCGCCACGCCCTGGGCGTGATGCGCATGCTGGTGGAAAAACGCCTGCCGCTGTCGATCTCGGAGCTGCTGGAAGATGCCGCCAAGGTCTTCGAGGGCCAGGCCGCCTTCAAGGATCCACGCGCGGAGGTGTCCGCCTTCATGCTCGACCGCCTGCGCGGCATGCTGCGCGAGCGCGGCTTCACGCCGAACGAAGTGGAGGCCGTGCTGGCCCAGAACCCGGACCGCGTCGACGACGTCGTACAGCGCCTGGAAGCGGTGCAGGCCTTTGCCGCCCTGCCGGAAAGTGCCTCGCTGGCTGCGGCCAACAAGCGCATCACGAACATCCTCAAAAAGAACGAGGCGGCCATGCCGCAGGACCTGGCCATCAAGGCCGACCTGCTGGTAGAGGCGGCCGAGGCCAACCTCGCCGCGAAGATGAAGGCCCTCGCGTCCGACGTCGATGGCGCCTTTGCGAACGGCGACTTCACCGGCGCCCTGAAAACGCTGGCCTTGATGAAGGACGAAGTCGACGCCTTCTTCAACGACGTGATGGTGATGGCCGAGGACGAGGCGCTGCGCAACAACCGCCTCGCCCTGCTGTCCTCGCTGCACGGGATGATGAACCGCGTTGCCGACATCTCCAAGCTGGCGGCGTAAGGGTCGAGGTTCACCATGAAGCTGATCATCCTCGACCGCGACGGGGTCATCAACCATGACTCGCCGGACTTCATCAAGAGCCCGGCCGAGTGGATCCCGATTCCCGGTTCGCTCGAAGCGATCGCGCGCCTGAACCAGGCGGGCTACCGCGTCATCATCGCCTCGAACCAGTCGGGCATCGCGCGCGAACTGTTCGACATGCCGACCCTGAACGCGATCCACCAGAAGATGCACGGCCTGGCGCAGCAGGTCGGCGCCGACATCGACGCGGTCTTCTTCTGCCCGCATGCGGCGATCGACAACTGCGACTGCAGGAAGCCGAAGGCCGGCATGTTCGAAGAGATCAGCAAGCGCTTCAAGGTCAGCCTGAAGGGCGTGCCGACGGTCGGCGACTCGCTGCGCGACCTGCAGGCCGGCTTCATCAGCGGCTGCCTGCCCTACCTGGTCCTGACCGGCAAGGGCGAAAAAACCCACGAGACCGGGGGCCTGCCTCCCGGCACCCAGGTCTTCCCCGACCTGGCCGCGATGGTGACCTCGCTGCTGAAAGCGGCGCCGCGAGGCCAGCTTGCCCCCCAGCCCCAGTCCAATTGAAGCCAACTGAAGCCAACTGAAGCCCGAAAGAGAGTCTTTTTTGCGTAACGTCGTCCCCTTCCTGCGCTCCCTTCTTTTTGCCATCGTGATGGTGGTGGCCACCGTGGTCTGGGCCTGCGTCTGCTTCCTGGCCGCGCCACTCCCGTACAACAAGCGCTTCTGGGTGACCTCGCGCTGGAACGTCTTCATCATCTGGTGTGCGAAAGTCATTTGCGGCATCCGCTACCAGTTCAAGGGCTACGAGAACCTGCCGGACGCGCCGGCGATCGTGCTGGCCAAGCACCAGTCGGCCTGGGAGACCATCTTCCTGCTGCCGAATTTGCTGCGGCCGCTGGTGTACGTCTTCAAGAAGGAAATCCTCTACATCCCCTTCTTCGGCTGGGGCATGGCGCTGCTGCGCATGATCCCGATCGACCGCAGCGAGGGCAAGAACGCATTCGCGCACGTGGTCAGGCACGGCAAGCGCCGGCTGGCGGACGGCCAGTGGATCATCATGTTCCCGGAAGGGACGCGCATCCCGGTGGGACAAAAAGGGAAATACAAAAGCGGCGGCGCCAGGCTGGCTGTCGAAACCCAAGCCGTCGTCGTGCCGATCGCGCATAATTCGGGCGAATGCTGGCCCAAGAATTCGTTTATCAAGCGTCCCGGTCTCGTGACCGTCTCGATTGGCAAACCGATATCGCCGCAACACCACACTCCCGAGAGTCTGATGCAAGAGGTCGAAAATTGGATAGAATCAGAAATGCGCGTCATTTCGCCCCACGTCTACACCGGTGGCTGAACGAAGTCGGCGCGCAGATCAAAGCACCTCCACCTCCGCACGCCATGACTTCCCCCAAGACCGACGGGTCTCAGTTGGACCACCAGCTGGACCTGTTCAAGCACGATATGAACACGCCGGACCCGTTCGACCGGGTCCTGAGCGCGCCCTCCCCGACGCCGCCCGCAAAGCCGCTGCCGCCACCGCCGCAGCCGCTGTTCAAGGCGCCGCCCACCCCGCCCCGCATCACGCTGCCCTCGCCGCCGCGCACTCCCGACGATCCGCCCCTGCGGCGCATCGTGCTGGGCCAGTACGCGGTCGACTACGAGCTGAAACGCTCGTCGCGCCGCTCGATCGGCTTCATGATCGACGACGACGGCCTGCACGTGACGGCGCCGCGCCGCGCGAACCTGCCCGACATCGACAACGCGATCCGCGCCAAGCAGCGCTGGATCCTGACCAAGCTGCACGAACGCGGAGAACGCCGCGCCAAGCGCGCCGAGCGCGCGCCGATGCGCTGGGAGGACGGCGCCCGCCTGCCCTACCTGGGCGGCGAGATCATCCTGCGCCTGCAGCAGGCCGCGCGCAGCCACTGCGTGTTCGATCCTGAAACGCGCGAGCTGAAGGTGGGGGTGGTGCCGGGGCTGTCGGAAGCGCAGCTGAAGGAACGGGTCAAGCTCTGGCTCCAGGCCGAAGCGAAGCGCCTGTTCGTCGAACGCCTCGACCTGTATGCGCCGCGCCTGGACGTGCATTACCGCTCGCTGACGCTGTCCTCGGCCGGCACGCGCTGGGGTTCGTGCACGGTCGCCGGGAACATCCGCCTGAACTGGCGCCTGGTGCATTATGCGCTGCCGCTGATCGACTACGTCGTCGTGCACGAACTGGCGCACCTGCGCGAGATGAACCACAGCCCGCGCTTCTGGGCGGTGGTCGGTTCGGTGTTCGCGGATTACGACGGCGCGCGCCTCGAATTGCGGCGGCGGTCGCACGAGATGCCGGTGTTGTTTGCGGAGTGAGTGCTGCCGATTGGCCGGCTGCGCTCGCGCTGGTTGAACCCGCCCACCCTACGTCCTCTGCAGCTGTAGGGTGGACGGCTTCGCCGTCCACGCGTTCAGCCAACGTCTGAAACTACCTCAACACATTATCCCTGCGCGCCTGCGCCAGCATGCGCATCGCGCCCTGCTGCGCCTCGTTCAGGCAGCGGAACGGAATCGGCAGCGTGCCGCGCTTCAGCACCATCATGAAGCCGCGCGAATAGGTGCGCACGGCGGTGACGTCGGCCCAGCCGATCAGGGTCACGCCGCCACTGGTGCGTACGATGCCGTGGCGGTCGATGGTAAATTCGTAGGTGCGGCGGCCACGGCCGAGCATCATGAAACGGAAGGCCGCGCTCAGGGTGCTTTTCAGGCGCAGGTAGAGGCTGGCGGGCCAGCGGATATGGCGGCGCCGGATCAGGTAGCCGCCGTGCTGCCACATGAAGTCGATGTACTCGGACAGAGAATAGCGCACGAAGAAATGCAAGTCGGCCAGGGCCAGGCCGGAGGAACCCGTGGGGGCCAGCGGCGCGGAGTGGCTGCCGGCGCCGTAGAAATTATCGTCTGCACCATCCGTTCCCTGGTGCGCCATCGTGGCCATGGGCTTGCCCTTGGCCGGCCCCGGATAATTTAACGACGACATACGCGCCCCCTTCTTCTACCGTGCTCAAAAAGCAATGGTATCAAACCCTAGGCCATTTCCCGTTGCAAGAGTTCAACAGTGCGCAGGGTGGCGCCCCGATGGCGCTGCGCGAACGCCGCAGCCCGTGCCCCCATCTCGCCGCGCGCACCGGCATCGTTCAGGAGGCGCGCCGCCTGCGCCAGCAGGGCGTCGGCATCGGCCACGCGCACGGCGCCGCCGGCGGCCACCGCCTCGTCGGTCGCATCCAGGAAGTTGAACGTGTGTTCGCCGACCAGCACGGGCTTGCCCACCGCGCAGGCTTCGATCAGGTTCTGCCCGCCCAGCGGCATCAGGCTGCCGCCGATGAAGGCGCAATCGCAGGCCGCGTAGTAGGCGAACATCTCGCCCATCGAATCGCCTAAGAGCACGTCGGCGCTTACCTGGGCGTGCGCGAGTTGCGAACGGCGCGCCAGCGTCAGGCCGCGCGCCCCCACCATCTGCGCCACCTCGTCGAAGCGCTGCGGGTGGCGCGGCACCAGCACCAGCAGCATGTCGCGCGGCCGGTCCGTCATGCGCGTCCAGGCGTCGAGGATCAGCGCCTCCTCGCCCTCGCGCGTGCTGGCGCACAGCAGCACCGGGCGGACGCCCATGCGGGCACGCAGCCAGGCCCCGAGTTCCAGGGCGCTCTGGGGCGGCACCACGTCGAACTTGATGCTGCCCGTGACCAGCACTTTCGGCGCGCCGAGCGAGCGGATGCGCGCGGCGTCGTCTTCGGTCTGGGCCGCCACCACAGTGATCGCACGCGCCGCTTCCGACATCAATGTGCCGAAGCGCTGCCCGCGGCGCAGCGAGCGTTCCGACAGGCGGGCGTTGACCAGGGCCACCGGCACCCGGTGCGCGGCGCAGCCGGCGATCAGGTTCGGCCACACCTCGGTCTCCATCAGGATGCAGATGCGCGGCGCGAAATGGCGCAGGAAGCGCCCCACCATGAAGCCGGTGTCGTAGGGCAGGAAGGACTGCACGACGCGCTCGCCATGGTGGGCGAACAGCGCGCGCCCGGTGGCGCGCCCGGTCGGCGTCATGTGGGTGAGCAGGACGCGGCTGTCGGGCCAGGCGGCCAGCAGCGCCTCGACCAGCGGCTGCGCGGCGCGCGTCTCGCCGACCGAGACGGCATGCACCATGAAGGTCGGGCGGGCCGGCAGCTGCGGATAGACGCCGAGGCGCTCGCCGATCGCGCTGCGGTAGCCCGGCTCCTTGCGCCCGCGCCACCACAGGCGCAGCAGCACGAGCGGGATCGCCAGCCACCAGAGGATCGAATACAGGGTGCGGTTCATCGGGTCCCAAGCAGGCCGTGGGCAGCGTCGATGACCTCGCCGGCGGACGGCGGCGCGCCCTTGTCGCCGAGGTTGACGATGCGCGGCGACCAGTTGCCCTCGGTCTTCCACTTCGGCGAATCGGCGTAGATCTCCACGGTCGGCCGGTAGAAGGCGGCGGCGATGTGGGTCAGGCCGGTGTCGACGCCGACCGCGAGCGCGGCCTGCTGCGCCAGCGTCACCGCGTCCATCACCGACAGCTTGTTCAGCACGCGCGCGTTCGGCATGCCGGCGGCCAGGGCTTCGGCCTCGAGCCGCTCCTTCTCCGAACCCCAGGGCAGCAGCACCGGCATCGGCGCCAGTGCCTGCGCGGTGGCGATCCAGTTCGCCGGCGCCCACTTCTTGGCATCGCGCGCGGTCCCGTGGAAGAAGACGGCGTAGTCCTCGCGCGGCAGCCAGTCCGGCCGCTTGGATGCATGGGGTGCAGGCAGGCCGAAGTCCGGCGGCGTGTCGACCGCGTAGCCGAGCGCGGCGCCGGCCACCATGCGCCCGCGCGCCACCGCATGGGTGCGCGGGTCGAGCGGGATGCTGTCGGTGTGGAAGAAGCGCGAGGCGCCTTCGTACCCCGAACCCTCGCTGCCGTTGGCCAGGCCCACCTTGCGCCCGCCCTTTCGCACGCGCGCGGCGCCCATCACGATCCCGGTCTTGAGCAAGCCTTGGGTGTCGAACACGAGGTCGTATTCTTCCTCGCGCAGGGTGCGCCAGAAGGCCTTGATCTCGGCGCGCGTTTCCGCCTTGCGGAGTCCCTTGCGCCAGCGCCGCAAGGCGAAGGGGATGATCCTGCGCACATGCGGGTTCAGGCGCACGAGGCTGACATAGCCCTCTTCCACCACCCAGTCGATCGTCGCGCCGGGATGGTGGCGCAGGATATCGGCCACCATCGGCAGGTTGTGCAGCACGTCGCCCAGCGACGACACGCGCACCAGCAGGATCTTCACATCAATCTCGCTTTAAAGATCGGCTTCAAAACGGCAGCTTGGCGTCCGCCTTGGCGGCCAGGATCACGCTGCGGAATTCGTCCTGGATGCGCGCCAGTGCTTCCGGGCTCTCGCCTTCGAAACGCAGCACCACCACCGGCGTCGTGTTCGACGAGCGCGCCAGGCCGAAGCCGTCCGGGTACTCGACACGCAGGCCGTCGATGTCGTTGATCTTTTCGGAGGTCGGGAACACGGCATCCGTGCGCAGCTTGTCGATCAGGGCGAAGTTCTCGCCTTCGTTCAGGTGCAGGTGCAGTTCCGGGGTGCTGATCGCCATCGGCAGCGCGTTCAGGACGCTCGACGGATCGTCGAAGCGGGTCAGCAGCTCGAGGATGCGCGCGCCCGAATACAGGCCGTCGTCGAAGCCGTACCAGCGGTCCTTGAAGAAGATGTGGCCGCTCATTTCGCCGCCCAGCGGGGCGCCGGTTTCGCGCAGCTTGGCCTTCACCAGCGAGTGGCCGGTCTTGTACATCAGCGGGCGGCCGCCATGCTGTTCGATATACGGCGCCAGGTGGCGCGTGCACTTCACGTCGTACAGGATTTCGGCGCCCGGGTTGCGCGACAGGACGTCGGCCGCGAACAGCATCATCTGGCGGTCCGGATAAATGATGTGGCCATCCTTGGTGACGATGCCGAGGCGGTCGCCGTCGCCGTCGAAGGCCAGGCCGAGTTCGGCGTCGGTGGTCTGCAGCGCGCGGATCAGGTCCTGCAGGTTTTCCGGGTGCGCCGGGTCCGGGTGGTGGTTTGGGAAGTGGCCGTCCACTTCGCAGAACAGCTCGACGACCTCGCAGCCCATGCCGCGGTACAGCTCGCCCGCGAAGGCGCCGGCCACGCCGTTGCCGCAGTCGACCGCGATCTTGATCGGGCGCGCCACCTTGACGTCGCCAACGATGCGCTCGATGTAGGCGGCGCGGATGTCGTGGGTCGAATACGCGCCCGGTTCGGCCGCGTCGCTGTTGTCGTGCGCGAGGATGCTCTCGTACAGGCCGGTGATGGCCTCGCCATAGATCGCCTCGCCGGCCAGCACCATCTTGAAGCCGTTGTAGTCCGGCGGATTGTGGCTGCCTGTGACCATGATGCCCGAGCGCGTGCCTTCGAGGACGTTGGTGGCGAAGTACACCATCGGCGTGGCGACCATGCCCAGGTCGATGACGTTGATGCCGGCGGCCTGCAGGCCTTCGGCCAGGCTCGCGGCAAGCTCCGGACCCGACAGGCGGCCGTCGCGGCCGATCACGACCGTGCGCTCTCCCTTCGCCAGCGCGGCACGCCCAAAGGCCTGGCCAATGCTGCGCGCCACGCCCGCGTCCAGCGTGCTGCCGATCACGCCGCGAATGTCATAAGCCTTGAAAATTGTTTTTGAGAGAGCAACCATGTTCTACCTTGAAGAGTCAGGCGCGCAAAACCGCCAGCCTGCAGGAACAGGACAGCGAGGACGCCGCATTATTAGTGGGATGACAAAACAGGGAGTATTGTAGCGGCTAGCGCGGCCACTGGGGAAACGGTGGCCGGCTGGAGTGCGTACCGGCGAACGCCAGTAACGGTTTTGACGTCAAAAACGGAACATCGTTAGCGTATCGAGGGTTCGAGAAACCGTAGCGAGCGGAAGTAGACTTGGCCGAGAAGCGCAGTCGTACTCAGGTACGACGAGCATCGCAGGCCGAGTCTACGACGCGCAGTAGGTTTATCGAGCCCTCATCATTAAACGCGGAGTTTGTCGAGGGACTTGCCGCCTTCAACCCACTCCTTGACCCACTTCGGCTGACGGCCACGGCCCGTCCACTGCTGCGACGAATTGTCCGGATGGCGATAACGCACGGCGACCGTACCGGTCTTCGCGCCACGTGCCGGCGTATTGATCAGGTCTTTCAGCGGGACACCCACTTTCTGGGCGATTGCCAGGATCTGCTCGCGCGCTTGCTGCACTTCCTGGTGCTCACGCTGTTTCATTTCCTGCTTGATTTGCTCCTGCAGGTTGCGCAAATCGCCAACCGACATATTTGACAGATCCATCATCGTTCCTCGAGTGTTGGGTTAATCCAATTCAGGTGAATTCTCACCAAATGTCGCAATATACTACATTGGCAATTTATTGCCAGTCCTTCTTGCGCAAAATGAGCCATCTTGGAGACTTGAATCGAACGATACGCGCATAGAGCCAGACGTAACTGATTACAAACAACAAACAGAATACTATCAAGACAATCGTATTTTGCCAGAACAATGTCGCAGGGATGACCGCCATCAGCGAAAATAACCACAAATAGGGCGAGGTCCGCGCATTTCGCTTCAGCAGGGCACGCGCCTCTTTTGTACCGACAGTCCACCTGACGATACGCCTGAAAATAAGGCTGTGCAAGTGAATACCGTCGGGTACGGCCGGCGATTTCCCCCGTACAAACATACGACGGTAAGCCGAAAAGATTGTTTCGAATGCGGGGTAAATCAACAACAGTGCCGCATACCAGGTCGACACTTCGGGATTGCGCATTACCAGCAACATCGCCAGTTCCCCGAGCATGAATCCGATAAAGTAAGCGCCGCCATCGCCGAGGAAAATCAGGCCGACCGGATAATTCCAGACCAGGAAACCGGCGGTCGCGCCGGCGACGGTCAGGGCGGTAATGAGCACGAACATGTCGTCCACCTGCAACGCCACATAAGCGAGCGAGAGCAGCATGCAAATCGTCACCATGCTGGCCAGTCCATTGAAGCCGTCGATGATATTGACCGCATTGGCGATCCCGGCGACCGCCAATACCGTCAAGGGCAGCGCCAGCCAGCTCCAGGTCTGCAGCACGAGGCCGAACGGCAGGTCGATGCGGCCGATTTTCGCGTCCAGCAGCAGGTAGGCGAGCATGGCCCCCGCCATCGTCAGCAGCAGCCTGCGCGAAGGCCGTACGGCGCCCGTATAGTCTTCGAACAGGCCGCCGATGAAGGCGACGAAGGCGCACACCAGCAACAGGGCCAGCAGCTGCATCAGCGCCGGCTCGCGCCAGATCGACACGGCCGAGGTCAGCACGACAGACAGGTAGATCGGCAGCCCGCCGATGCGCGCCACCAGGTGGGCGTGGGCGCGTTGTACGCCGCGAAAATCGCTGTCGAGGGCAGGCTCGTAGAGTTTCGCCTGCTTGATGACAAGCAGGGTCAGCAGGGCTGAACAGGCGAAGCTGACGAGGAAGGAGAACATGAATGTCCTGCGGGTTTCACCGTTCAAGTCACAGCGCAAGGCGCTCGCCGGCGGTGCATCGCGTCAGCGACGGCGTGGCGTATCGTTCGTGCCCACAACGCGATTCTATTCTAACCGCATAGGCGTCCTCATCCCGGGGCACGCCAGTTTATCGTGTGCCAAAACCACGCAATTGCGCAAAATCGGGTGTCGTCGACATGCTTGGGAGAAAATGCCTATGAGTGGTTTGAATTACGGCTTTTACCATGGACGCAAGGCCTTTTCGGCACCTTCCCCACACGCTTGTCCGCCACATGTATTTCGGCAGGCCCATGCGGTCGTTGGAACGGGCATTGTCCCAATCCGCTATCGCATCCATTCCGCGACTGCGCCGCCCGATATATGCGATGCCGAAAGCAGCCTCCTCAAGCCGAGGCATTTCAAAGCCATAGCCCGGAGCGCGGCATTCGAATGGCAAGCGGCGGCGATACATTCGACATGGCGCCCGCCCACGCAATGCCGATTCCCCGCTCCCACATCTCCGGTTTAAAGATAAGCCCGCTTAATGCCCTCCCCCGGCGCACGGCATACCTTTCAAGGCAGGGGAAACGCCGCCGTATCTCGCAATCGTTCGAATCGAATTGCCGGCAGCCCGCGCGTACCGGCACGGATAAAAACAGCGGGAATCGCCGCGCCGGATGCGGTAAACCGGGATGCCGCCGGGATAATGGCGGCCGCTGCGAAAACAGGAATGGCGGATCGCCGGCGTGCCGCTTGCGACCGGCATCGGCAAAGCATTGGCCTTTGCGTGCAGTCATTCGGCGCTGCGGCACCTGTTCCAGTTGACACCGTCCACCGCCAAAATCATTTAGAGTGCCTGACAAAGCTCCATGGCGGCGTTGCCTCGTCTCGCCGTACACTCGTACTGTCCTGGACCAGTAAAACAATTACTGCGGCGAATGGCTGCCGCGGCCATGAAAAAGAAACGATGAAAACTTATGTCATAGGCGACCTGCAGGGTTGCGCCCACGAGGCCGAGGCCCTGCTCGAGAAGATCGCCGAGGATGCCAGCGGCGATGCGCGCATCCTGTTCGTCGGCGACCTGATCAACCGCGGACCGGAGTCGCTGATGGCGCTGCGCCGCATGAAGGCGCTGTCGGAGACCAGCGGCGGACGCGTCGAGGCCCTGCTGGGCAACCACGACCTGCACCTGCTGGCCGTGGCCGTCGGCGCCCAGCGCGCCAGCAAATCCGACACCCTCGACGACATCCTCGGCGCGCCCGACCGCGACGAGCTGATCGCCTGGCTGCGCCAGCGGCCGCTGGCGATGTTCGTCGACGCCCACCTGTGCGTGCACGCCGGCGTGCCGCCGCAGTGGGATGCGGCGCAGACGATGGAACTGGCGTGCGAAGTCGAAACGGTGCTGCGCGGCGACGGCTGGATCGATTTCCTGGCCCGGATGTACGGCAACGAGCCCGACCGCTGGGACGACAGCCTGGAAGGCATCCCGCGCCTGCGCTGCATCGTCAACGCGCTCACCCGCATGCGCCTGTGCCTGCCCGACGGCACGATGGATTTTGCGCACAAGGAAAGCGAAAGCGGCCCGATCGGATCGGGACTGCTGCCCTGGTTCGACCTGCCCGGACGGCGCACGCTGGACGTCACGGTGGTGTTCGGCCACTGGTCGGCACTGGGCCTGATCCTGCGCCCGAACCTGATCGGCCTGGACAGCGGCTGCGTCTGGGGCGGCAAACTGACCGCCGTCTGCCTGGACGACCGCAAGCTGCTGCAGGTCGATTGTCCGGAATACCGCCCGCACAGCGGCAAGGCCTAACCGACCCTACGGAAGCCGGTTTACCGGGCGGACGCCGCCACGGCCGACGGCCTCGCCGGCGCCAGCGCTGCCTGGATCGCGTCGTGGGCCGCCTGCGCCAGCTCGCGCCGGTGCGCGCCCTCCCCTTCGATCGGCGCCAGGCAGGCCAGGCGCGCGCGTACTGGCGGGCCGTTCAGGATCTTGACGATGCTCTCAAGGAAGCTGATGTCGCCGGCATAATCGACGCTCGCGTGCCAGGCGCCCTGGGCGTCGAGGTAGGCCAGCGCGCAGGGCTGGACCGCGACGCGGGCGTCGATCGCGGCCTCGAACAGGTTCGCGTGGAAGGGCAGCACCTGGCCCTGGCTGGCGACGGTCCCTTCCGGGAAGAAGGCTACCCGTTCGCCCTGCTGCAGCACCGTGACGATCCCCTTGAAGATGTGGCGCAGCTCGCGCCGGTTGCCGCGCGCGATGAACACGGTGCCGGCGGCGGCGGCCAGCCAGCCGAGCACCGGCCAGGCGCGGATTTCGGCCTTGGCGACGAAGCGGCAGGGATAGAGCGAATTGATGACGAAGATGTCGAGCCACGAGATGTGGTTGGCGACGAACAGCGCGTGCTCCAGCGGCGGCGCGCCGGGCGCGCTTTCCACCTGCACGTTGCAGATGGCGAGCAGGCGGCGCGACCAGCGCCGGGTGGCGGCGTCGCGCAGGCCGCGCCGCGCCCACGGGAACACGAGCGCGCAGGTCGCCAGTCCCGCAAGCAGGTGGACGGTCACGCGCGCAAGGCGCCAGGCGAGGCGAAGACGGGTCATGGGGAAAATGACAGCGATCGGCAAGGATGCGCCGCATGTGCGGCCCATCTTGCCGATCTTACTTCACATTTACTGCTGCGGGCGCTGCCAGGCGATGCGGCCGCCCACGATGGTCGCCTGCACCTGCCCGGTCAGCTCGTAGCCGAGGAAAGGCGAGTGCTTGCCCTGGCTGGCCAGCGCCGCGCCGTTGACGAGCCAGCGCTTCGCAGGGTCGAACAGCACCAGGTCGGCGGCGGCACCCTCTCCCAGCTGGCCCGCAGGCAGCCCGGCGGTGCGCGCCGCGTCGGCCGTGATCTTGGCCAGCGCGCGCGGCAGTGCGTCGTTCACATGCTGTCCTTCCGCCCATTTCAGCATCAGCGACAGCAGCAGCTCGAGGCCGGTCGCGCCCGGCGAGGCTTCGGCGAAGGGCAGCAGCTTTTCGTCGTCGTCGACCGGGGTGTGGTCCGAGCAGACCGCGTCGATCGTGCCGTCGAGCAGGGCGGCGGTGATCGCGTCGCGGTCGCGGCTGCTCCGCAGCGGCGGCGTCAGGCGCGCGTTCGAATCGAAGAAGCCGATGTCGGCGTCGGTCATGTGCAGGTGGTGCACGCCGACGTCGCAGGTGACGGGCAAGCCTTCCTTCTTCGCCGCGCGCACCAGCTCGAGGCCGGCGGCGGACGACAGGCGGCACAGGTGGACCCTGGCGCCGGTCGAACGCACCAGCTCGAAGATCGTGTGCAGGGCGATCGTTTCGGCCATCACCGGCACGCCGGACAGGCCCAGGCGCGAAGCCAGCGGCCCGCTGTGGGCCACGCCGCCGCGGCCGATGTGCGGATCCTGCGGACGCAGCCAGACCGTATAGCCGAAGGTTTTCGCGTACTGCAGGGCGCGCAGCAGGACGTTGGTGTCCAGGATCGGCACCTCGGCCTGGGCGAAGCCGATGCAGCCGGCTTCGGTCAGCTCGGCCATCTCGGTCAGCGCCTGCCCCTTCAGGCCCATCGTCAGCGCGCCCAGCGGGTGCACGTTGGCCAGGTTCAGGTTGCGCGCGCGGTGCTTGAGCATCTCGACCAGGCCGGGCTCGTCCAGCACCGGGTCGGTGTCGGGTGGGCAGACCAGCGTGGTCACGCCGCCGCGCACGGCCGCCTGCATTTCCGATTCCAGCGTCGCCTTGTATTCGTAGCCCGGCTCGCGCAGGCGCGCCGAGAGGTCGACCAGGCCCGGTGCGACCACCAGGCCCGTTGCGTCGATCGTCTGCTCGGCCGTGAAGCCCTCAGGAGCCGTGCCGATCGCCGCCACCTTGCCGTCGTCGATGAACAGGTCCGTGACCGCGTCGACGCCGTTTGCCGGGTCGACCAGGCGCCCGTTCTTGATATGTAGTTTCATTCGTGCGAAGTTCAAACCCGGCCTCCCGCCAAAATACTCATCACCGCCATGCGCACTGCAATGCCGAAAGTCACCTGCGGCAGGATCACCGCCTGCTTGCCGTCCGCGACCGCAGAGTCGATCTCGACGCCGCGGTTCATCGGTCCCGGGTGCATCACGATCGCGTCCGGTTTCGCCAGCGCCAGGCGCTCGGGCGTCAGGCCGTAGCTCTTGAAGTACTCCTGGGCCGACGGCAGCAGCGCGCCCGACATGCGCTCGTTCTGCAGGCGCAGCATGATGATGACGTCGACGTCCTTCAGGCCTTCGTCCATGTTGTTGAACACGCGCACGCCCATGTGTTCGAGGCCGCTCGGGAGCAGCGTCTGCGGGCCGATCGCGCGCACTTCCGGCACGCCGAGGGTGGTCAGCGCATGGATGTCCGAGCGCGCTACGCGGCTGTGCAGGATGTCGCCGACGATGGCCACGCGCAGGTTCGTGAAGTCCTGTTTGAAGTGGCGGATCGTGTACATATCGAGCAGGCCCTGGGTCGGGTGCGCGTGGCGTCCGTCGCCGGCGTTGACCACGTGGATGTCGTTCTGGCCGCTCTCGTTGAGGTGCTTGGCGATCAGGTAGGGCGCGCCCGACTGCGCGTGGCGCACCACGAACATGTCGGCGTGCATGGCCGCCAGGTTGTCGATGGTGTCGAGCAGCGACTCGCCCTTGGTGGTCGACGACGCCTGGATGTTCAGGTTGATGACGTCGGCCGACAGGCGCTTCGCCGCGATCTCGAAGGTGGTGCGGGTGCGGGTGCTGTTCTCGAAGAACAGGTTGAACACGCTTTTACCGCGCATCAGCGGCACCTTCTTGACTTCGCGGTCGGAGATGCCGGCGAAGCTCGATGCGGTGTCGAGGATGTGGTGGATGATGGCCTTGGGCAGGCCTTCGATGGTGAGCAGGTGCTGCAGCTCGCCGTTCTTGTTCAGTTGCGGGTTATTTTTCAGAATCGGCATTGTCTTCTTCGATCGTGAGCGTGAGTTGTCCGGATTCGCCGCGCGCCAGCGACAGCAGCTGGCGGGCCTCCAGCGTGGTGCGCACGCCGACGAAGTCCGGCGCCACCGGCAGCTCGCGCCCGCCGCGGTCGGCCAGGGCCGCCAGCTTGATGCAGGCCGGGCGGCCGTAGTCGAACAGCACGTTGATGGCCGCGCGCGTGGTGCGTCCCGTGTAGAGCACGTCGTCGACCAGCAGGATGGTCGCGCCGTCGACGTTGAAGCCGATATGGGTCGGCTTCACGTCCGGGTGCAGGCCTTTTTTCGCGTAGTCGTCGCGGTAGAACGAGACGTCGATGAAGCCGAGGCGGTCCTTGAGGTCGAGGTCGCCGGCGAGGCGCTCGGCCAGCCAGGCGCCGCCCGAATGGATGCCGACGATGGCGGCATCGGGCGCATCGGCGAGGCCGGCGCGCACCTGTTCGAGCAGGACGCGGTACAGCGCCTCGGCATCGAAGTCGTGATTAGTTGTTGGCATGGTCGTCAAAGTACTGTTGCAAAATGATGGCGGCGGCCTTGGCGTCGATGATCTCGCCGCGCCGCGAAGCGATGACGGCCGACGAATAGCGTTCGTCGACCAGTTCGACCGGCAGGTTGAAGCGGCCGTGGAGCTGGTTGGCAAAGCGGCGCGCACGCAGGGTCATGTCGTGCTCTGCGCCGTCGGGATGACGCGGCTCGCCGACGATCAGGCGCGTGGGGCGCCATTGTTCGATCAGCTCGCCGATGGTGTTGAAACGGGTAGCGTTGTCGACGGCCTTGATGACGGTCAGTGGCTGCGCCTGCGCGGTGAGCGTATTGCCCATCGCGATGCCGATACGCTTGATGCCGAAGTCAAATCCAAAAACGATCTCAACCATTGTCACGCATGGCCGGCCTCGGTGGCGAGCATCATCGGGTCGATGCCCAGCAGTTTGATGGCGGCGTTGTAGCGCTCCTCGATCGGCAGGTCGAACAGCACATGGGCGTCGGCGCCCACGGTGAGCCAGCCGTTGCGCGACAGTTCCTCTTCCAGCTGGCCGGGGCTCCAGCCGGCGTAGCCGATCGAGACCAGCATGCGCGCAGGACCCGCGCCGCTGGCAACGGCTTCCAATACGTCGATCGACGTGGTAAACGCCACTTCGTCGGTGACGTTCAGCGAGGACGAGTAGCGACCGCTGGGGCTGTGCAGCACGAAGCCGCGGTCGTCCTGGACCGGGCCGCCGAACATGATGGGCTCGTCCACGACGGTAGAGCGCAGGCCGTCGGCCACCTTCAGGTCGATGCGGTCGAACAGCACCTCCATCGTCATGTCGGTCGGCTTGTTGATGACGACCCCGAGCACGCCCTTCTCGTTGTGCTCGCAAACGTAGACCACCGCGCCGCCGAAGATCGGATCGTCCATCGTAGGCATAGCGATGAGGAAATGATTGGCTAAATTCAACCCGGATGGCGCCGGACCGATGTTGCCGAGCGTTTCACCTTGCTGCGGCAGGCCGGCCATGGGCAGAGTTTTGCCGATTTTGCTCTTCTTCATACGCTGACTCTCTGTTGGCTCGCTCTCTGGGGTCCTGATCGGCCTGCCGCTCCGGATTGCGATGGCGACAAGTTCTCAAGGCCCGCTGTTTAACCACTAGTATCCAGACTACAACATTAGGCTTTTCGTTAGTTTACACTGAAACGCGCAACGGGCCATCGGAGTGCCGTTGCGCGCGCGGTTCAGACCAGACACCTGGGGATCGTAGCCAGTAAAATGGGCCGCCGTGTTGACTGAACACACAATGATTCCAACAAGCAATTCAAGCAACTCTTTAGTCTGGTTCAGGCGCGACCTGCGCGCATTCGACCATGCCGCCCTGCACCACGCCCTGCGCGACGCGACCGGCGACGGCGGTGCGGTGCACTGCGTCTTCGTCTTCGATACCGACATCCTGTCCACCCTGCCGCGCGATGACCGCCGGGTGCGCTTCATCCACGCCTGCCTGGCCGAGCTGGACGCGGAGCTGCGCCGGCTGGGCGGCGGCCTGCTCGTGCGCCACGGCGCAGCGCGCGACGCGATACCGCAGCTGGCGGCCGAGCTCGGGGTGCGCGCCGTCTACGTCAACGGCGACTACGAACCGGACGCGCTCGAGCGCGACGCGCAAGTGGCCGCCGCGCTGGCGCTGGACGGCCGCCTGCTGCTGGGTTTCAAGGACAACGTCGTCTTCGAGAAAAACGAAGTGCTGACGCTGGCCGGGGGCCTGTACAGCGTCTTCACGCCCTACAAGAATGCCTGGCTCAAGCGCCTCGCCGCGCAGCCGGAAGCGGTGGCGCCGTGGATGATCGAGCCCCATGCGGCCGCGCTGGCGCCGGCGCCGGAAAATCCGCTGCCAGCGCTTTCCGAACTCGGCTTCGACGACGGTCCCCTGCCCGCCCCGCCCGGCATGTCCGGCGCCACCCGTTTGTTCGAAGCCTTCCTGCCGCGCCTGGCCGAGTACGGCAGCGCGCGCGACTTCCCGGTCCTCGCCGCCACCTCGCAACTGTCGATCCACCTGCGCTTCGGCACCACCTCGGTACGCCACCTGGTGCGCACCCTGCAGCAGATGATGGCGCTTGGCGCCGGCGGAGAGGGTGCCGCGGTGTGGCTGTCTGAACTGATCTGGCGCGAGTTCTACGCCATGATCCTGTTCCAGCACCCGCACATCGCCACCCGCGCCTTCAAGCCGGCCTTCGATGCGGTGCAGTGGGAGACGGGAGAGACCGCCCGGGAATTGTTCGCGGCATGGTGCGAGGGCCGCACCGGCTATCCGCTGGTCGACGCGGCGATGGCGCAGCTCAACACGACGGGCTTCATGCACAACCGCCTGCGCATGGTGACGGCCAGCTTCCTCGTCAAGGATCTCGGTATCGACTGGCGTTGGGGCGAGCGTTATTTCGCGCGCCAGCTGGTCGACTACGACCTGGCTTCGAACGTGGGCGGCTGGCAGTGGGCGGCGTCGACCGGCTGCGACGCCCAGCCGTGGTTCAGGATCTTCAATCCGGTGACGCAGTCGCAGAAGTTCGACCGCCAGGGGGAATTCATCCGGCAGTTCGTGCCGCAGCTGGCCGGGCTCGATGCGCGCGACATCCATGCGCCGTGGCTGGTGCCGGAAGAGGAGCTGGCGGCATGTGGGGTGGTGTTGGGCGGGAATTATCCGCGGCCGGTGGTGAACCACGAAGAGGCGCGGCAGAAGACGTTGTTGCGGTTTGCGGTCGTGAAGGCGACGTAGGGTGGACGGGTTTCCCGTCCACGCGTTCAACCGGTGTTTGAAATACCGCGAAAGATTTGAAGCCGCCTGAACGCGTGGACGGCAGAGCCGTCCACCCTACCGTTCATTCCGCTTCCGGCATCTCGCGATTCAACAAGCCCGCGATCGCCCCCAACAGCACCGGCTCCTGGTACGGCTTGCCGAAATACGCATTCACCCCCAGTCCCAGCGCGACGTTGCGGTGCTTGTCCGCCGTGCGCGAGGTGATCATGATGATGGGGATCGCGCTGGTGCCGGGATCGCCGCGCACGTGGCGCACGAGGTCGAAACCGTCCATGCGCGGCATCTCGATATCGACCAGCATCAGGTCTGGCCGCACTTCGGGCATCTGCGCCAGCGCGTCGACCCCGTCCTTGGCCAGCGCGACGCGGTAGCCTTCGCGCTCCAACAGGCGCTGAGTAACGCGGCGCACCGTGAGCGAATCGTCGACCACCATCACCGTCGGCCGCTGCGGCAGTGCTTCCTGCGCGGCGAGGGCCGGCGGCGTCACGGTGCCGGCATAGCGCCCCAGCGCCAGCGGATTGAGGATCAGGACGATGTCGCCCGTCCCCAGCACGGTGGCGCCGGCGATGCCGGGCACGCGCGCCAGTTGGGGGCCGAGGTTCTTGATCACCACCTCGCGGTTGCCCAGTACGTCGTCGACCTGCAGCGCGATGCGTTCGCCCGCGCTGTGCAGCACCATTACCGGGCGCGAACGCAGACCCGATTCGAAGGAGGTGCCCTCGCCCAGCAGGGCCGGCAGGTAGTGGAAGGGCAGCACCTGTCCCGCCACCTCGAGCACGCCAGCGTCGGCTGCGGCAACCAGCTCCGGCTCGCGCACATGCACCACCTGCTCGACCAGGGTCGAAGGCAGCGCATAGGTCTTGCCGGCGCTGGCGACCAGCACGACTTGCGTCACGGCCAGCGTCAGCGGCAGGCGGATGGTGAAGCGCGCGCCACGGCCGGCCTCGGTGGCGATGGTCACGCGGCCGCCCAGCGACTGCGCTTCGGAGCGCACCACGTCCATGCCGACGCCGCGGCCGGCCAGTTCGGTCAGCGTATCGGCGGTCGAAAAGCCGGGCGCGAAGATCAGCTCGGCCGCTTCCTGGTCGGACAGTTCGGCGTCGGCCGCCAGCATGCCCAGCTGGCGTGCCTTGGCGCGGATGCGCTCCAGGTCGAGGCCGGCGCCGTCGTCGCCGAACTGCAGCACCACCTCGTTGCCCTGCTGGCTGACCTGCACCAGCAACTCTCCGGTCTCGGGCTTGCCCGCATCGGCACGTACGTCGCGCGGCTCGATGCCGTGCACGATGGCGTTGCGCAGCAGGTGCTCGAAAGGCGCGGCCATCTGTTCCAGCACGCTGCGGTCGATCTCCACCGCCCCGCCGCGGATGTCGAGGTTGACGCGCTTGTCGGTTTCCTTGGCGGTCTGGCGGGCGACGCGGAACAGACGCTCGGACAGGCTCCCGAAGGGCACCATGCGCACCCGCATCAGGTCGCGCTGCAGGTCGCGCGTCATGCGCGATTGGGCGGCCAGTTCCTCGCCGGCGCCGTCGACCGTGCGCGACAGCGATTCGTGGAAGGAGGCGACGTCGTTGACGCTCTCGGCCATCATGCGCGTGAGTTCCTGCAGGCGCGTAAAACGGTCGAATTCGAGCGGATCGAATTCGCGCTCGCCGGCGATCGACATGCGCGAGGCGATCTGCGATTCGGCCTGCATCTCCACTTCGCGCAGCTGGCGCCGCAGGCGGTTCAGGTTATCCGAAAAATCGGACAGCGCGCCCTTGAGCACGCCCATCTGGTTTTCCAGCTTCGAGCGTGTGATCGACACTTCGCCGGCCTGGGTCACCAGGCGGTCAAGGATGTCGGCGCGCACGCGCACCAGCGGGGTACGGGCCTCGGCCGCGACCAGGGGTTCAGCGGCCGGCGCCTCGCCTGCGGGCGCAGACTCGGCCGCCTCGGCCGCCTGCGCTGGCTGCACCAGCTGCTCGAACAGCGCGAGCGCCTGGTCGTAGTTGGCCATCAGCTCGTCGAACGCGGCAGGCTGGGTGGTGCCCGCATGGACCATGTTCTCGACCTGGGTTTCCAGCTCGTGGGTGTGCTGGCCGATGCGCATCGCGCCGGCCATGCGCGCGCTGCCCTTGACCGTGTGCAGGGTACGCAGCAGGCCTTGCGCGGGCGCGGTGTCCTGCGGGTCCTGCTGCCACTGGCGCAGGCCGTTGCCGATCTGCGGCAGCAGGTCCGCCGCTTCCTCGAGGAAGACCGGCAGCAGGTCGGGATCGAGTTCGTCGTGCAGCACGGGCTCGCCGGCCAGGACCGGCGCGGCAGGCAGGGCCACGGGGCGTTCGATGGCCGGCGGAGCCGGGGCCATTTCAGGCTCCGGCTCGTCCTCGGGTTCCGGCTCTTCCACCGGCACGGCGGGCGCCAGCGAGGGCGCGTCGAACAAGTCGTCGAAGTCCAGGCCGAACAGTTCGTCGACCGATTCGGTCGCGGCCGGCTGTTCGATTTCCGCGGCCGGCAGATCGGGCACGAACGGCGGATCGGCGATCAGGCTGTCGTACGCCTGCGCGAACAGGGTGTCGAGCTCCTGCGCCAGGCCGGAATCGGCGTCGCCATACGCGGCGGCGGCCTGCTGCGCCAGCAGGGCCGCGCGCAAGGCGTCGAGCTGCTCGACGATGTCGGACTGGGCGGACGCCAGTTCGCCGCGCGCAAAGGCGGCCAGCATCTGGCGTACGCGCGCCAGCACGGCGTCGAGCACGTCGTGCTGCTCCGGGCGCAAAGCAGGCGCCGGCGCGGCCAGCATCCCGAGGGCGGCCTCGAAGCTGTAAGCGAGGTCGCGCAGCGCGGTGAAGCCGACCGTGGCCGAGGTGCCGCCCAGGGTGTGCACCGCAGTCAGGGCCTCGTCGCTGACCGGGCGCCCCGCTTCGTGGCGCCACTCGCCGAAATCGCGCTCGAGCAGGCGTAGCAGCTCGTCGGTCTCGGCGACATAGATGTTGTAGAGCGCCAGAGGAATCTCGAGCGCGCCGACGCGGCGCAGGCTGTCGTCGGGCGGCGGCAGCGGGCGCGTGGCGGTCGGCAGGGAGAACACGTTGCTGGCGGCCGGGGCCTGTTCCACAAGGCGTTCGGGTTCGGCCGGCAGTGTCTGCTCGATGACCGGCTCGGCGAAATCGATTCCCGTTTCCTCGAACGGCTCAGGCATGGCCGTAAAGCTGCCGCCCGCCTGCACCCGTTCCGCGGCGGCGACCAGTTCATCGCCGTGGCGGCGCGATGCGCCCTCTTGCGCCAGCTCGGCCACCCACGGCGCCAGCTGCGCATGGGCGTGTTCGACCAGGGCCAGCAGGTCGGGCGTGGCGGCGCGGCCGTCGGCCAGCCACACGTTCAGGGTGCGTTCGATCGCGGCGGCACCCGCCGCGAAAGCCTCCAGGTCGACCATCCGCGCGCTGCCCTTGAGCGTGTGGAAGGCGCGGCGCACGATCGTCAACGCATCCTGGGCGGACGGATCGCGCGCCAGCTCCGGCAGCGTCGAGACCACCGTGGCCAGCACTTCCTCGGCCTCAAGGACGAAGATCTCCAGCAGCTCGGCGTCGATGGCCTGCGCCGGCTCCGCCGGCGTCTCCGGCGCCGCCACCTGCGGCTGCTCCGGCTGCTGCACGGAGGCCGCCTGCTCGTAGCTCAGTTCCTGCAGGAGCGCGCTCTCTGCATCGAAAACGAAGCGGCTGCGTGCGCTGTCGTTGTTCTGCGCCAGCATGTCGGTAAAGAATCCCAGCGCGCCGATGTTGCGGGCGATGTTGTGCAGGGTCGCGGCCTGCGCCTGCACGTCGCCGTCGCCTTCGGCCAGCGCCGCCACCGCCTCGCGCACGTGCTGCGCGGTGCGCGCCGCCTCGGCCTGGTCGAGGATGCTCAGGGCGCCCTGCACCTGGTGCAGCAGCGGCGCCGCGCGTTCGAGCGCGCCGCGCTTGGCCAAGGGCGCGTCGTAGTATTCGTCGAGCAGCTTTTCGACCTGGCGCAGGCCGGCCTTGATCTCGCCGGCCAGAGCGGCCACCGTTTGCCCCTGCTGGATCTGGCGCGTCAGTTCGTTCTGCCATGAGGGCGCGTCCGGCAGGGTTTCGCCGGCGGCCAGGGCCAGCAGGCGCTGGCCCACCGTACCGGCGTGCTCCTCGAAATCGGCCGGCAGCTGGCGCACGTGGTCCAGGCCCTGTTCAACGAACAGCAGGGCGCCCGCCATCTCGAGCGCGAAGCCCTCGCTGCGATTCCCGGCGTCGCCGGCGGCCTGCGCAAGCGTCTGCAGCAGTTGCGCCAGCGCGGGTGCGCCCAGCTGCTGTCCGGCGCCGGCCAGGGTCGCCAACTCTTGCCGGAAGCCGGCTTCGCGCGCCGCGTCGGGCTGCAACGCCAGCTGGTCCCAGTCGGATTTCGCGCGCGCCAGCGCTTCCTTGGCTTCCTTCAGGGCGCCCGGGTCGACCTTGCCGTAGCGGCGCTCGGCATAGTCGGACGGCACCGCGTCCTGCAGGCGGAAGGCCTGGCGCAGCATGGCGGCTTCGCCCTCTCCAGCCGGCGCGGCGGCGATGAAGAACAGCGCATCGCGCAGCATCGTCTCCGGCAGCTCGGCCTGGCCCTGCGACAGGCGGCGCAGCTGCAAATTGACCTGGCCGAACAGCTGTTTGACGTACAGGTCGCCCGGCAGCGCGCCCTCGGCCACCAGCCGCGCCACGCTGCGCAGCGCGGCCCAGGCGGAGCGCGCCCGCGCATCGAGCTGCGCATCGGCCAGCGGGGCAATCGCTTCGAACAGGGCCTGCGCATTGGTACGCTGGGCTGCTGCATCGGGGCTTTTCAGGTAAGGTAGCAGCGCCTTTTCGAAACGTGCGCGGCAGCCGGCGTAGTCGGGCGCGGCGGCATCCGGCGCATCCGCCAGGTCGAGCGTGATGTCCGTGTCGAAGGCCAGCAGGTCCGACGGGTGAACGCGCTCGGCGCCGAGGAGTTCCTGCAGCGCGCGGTGATACGGGAACAGGCGCAGCGGCTGCGGCGCAAGCCCGGCGACCAATTCGTCGAGGTACTCGATGATGGCGCCGTAGGCCTCGCGCACCGTTTTTGCGCTCTCCGGCGTGCACGCCAGGCTGCGTTCCTTGAAGCCCTCGAGTGCGCGTTCGGCGGCGGCGGTCAGCAGCCCCACCCCTTCCACGTCCACCATCTGCAGCGCGCCGTGCGCCTGGTGCAGGTGGGTCTTCGCATGCAGCAGCAGGGTCGGCTGGGCTTCGGCCGAACGGGTGGCGGCGTCGTTCAGGGCGCTGCCGGAACGCTCGAGCGCGCCGCGGATCTCGCCGATCACCCAGGACAAGGGACCGGTATCAAAAGCGCTCGCGTGCGGGGATGGGGTCATGGTGTCTGTTTCGGGAAAAAGCACAAGCTGCTCAAGCGGCGACGCGGAAGCGCGACACCGAGTTTTTCAGTTCCTGGGCCAGCTCGGCCAGCTGATGGATCGACTCCGCGGTCTGACGTGTGCCGGCCTGGGTATGTTCGGTCACCGACAGGATGTGCTGCATATTGTGCGCCACGCCGTTGGCCGACGTCGCCTGCAGGCTGGTGGCGAACGAAATCCCCTGGATCAGCTCCGCCAGGCGGTTCGAGACGCGCGAGATGTCGGCCAGCGCCGCACCGGCGGCATCCGACAGGCGCGCGCCCTCGACCACGCCCTGGGTCGATTTTTCCATCGCCGCGGCGGCGTCGTGCGTATCGGTCTGAATGGTGCGCACCAGCGCGCCGATCTGCTTGGCCGCTTCGCCCGAGCGTTCGGCCAGGCGCTGCACTTCCTCGGCGACGACCGAGAAGCCGCGTCCCGCTTCGCCGGCCGACGCCGCCTGGATCGCCGCGTTCAGCGCCAGCACGTTGGTCTGCTCGGTAATGTCGGAAATCAGTTCGGTGATCTCGCCGATCTCCTGCGAGGATTCGCCGAGGCGCTTGATGCGCTTCGAGGTTTCCTGGATCTGCTCGCGGATCTCGTGCATGCCGAGGATGGCGTTCTGCACGGCCGTGGCGCCCTGCTCGGCCGCGGCAACCGACTGGCGCGCCACGTCGGCCGATTCGTTGGCCGACTTCGACACGTCGGTGATCTCGCCCGCCATGCGCAGGACCGTGCTCGAAGCTTCCTCGATCTCGCGCGACTGCTGCGCGCTGGCGCCGAGCAGGTTGGTCGAGGTCTGCTGCGCTTCGTTCGAGGCCAGCGTCACCTGCTCGGCAGTGTTGGTCACGCGCAGCACCAGGCCGCGCAGTTCCTCGACCGTGTAGTTGACCGAGTCGGCGATCGCGCCGGTGATGTCCTCGGAGACGGTGGCGTGCACGGTCAGGTCGCCGTCCGCCACTTCCTGCAGTTCGTTCATCAGGCGCAGAATCGCGGCCTGGTTCTGGTCGTTGGTGGCCTTGGCTTCTTCTTCCTTGGCCTGCGCCAGCTGGCGCAGCGCCTCGGCTTCGCGGCGGCGGTTGTCGGCGCCGCGGGTGCGGTTGCGCGAGTCCTGCAGCATGACGCGGCTGATCGAGCCGGCCGTGGCCAGCGTGAAGATCGAGGCCATCACCAGCAGCCAGAACCAGGCGCTCTGCGATTCCTGCTGGTCGCGGTAGCTGCCCTGCAGGACGGCCACTTCCCTCTTCATCACTTCGTTGTCGCGGTGGATGGTGCGGGCGGCGGCGCGCGCGGTCGAGTAGGCGACCGGGTTGTCGAGGAAAGGAGCGAAGTCCTTGCGGAAGGCCTCGAAGCGCACCTGCACCTGGCCCAGCTTGGCGCGCAGGTCTTCGTTCTGGCGCGCGACGTTCCCGGCCAGCAGGGCCTGGAGGGCATGGTCGAAAGCGGCGCTGTCGGCGCCGATGCGCACGGCCGCGTCGTCGCGCGGCACGCCGATGGCGAAGAAGCTGCTGGCGCCGCGCGCCAGGCGCTGGGTCAGCATCATCATGCGGCCGATCGCGGCCAGTTCGCGCGCGCTGGCGCCGCGCTCCACGTTCTGCGCCATCAGGTCTTCGGTCAGCACCAGCATTTCCGAGGCCAGCGAATCGAGCTGGCGCACGCTCTTGTCGAAGGCGGTCAGCGCCGGCTGCATTTTGAGGATGTTGGCTGCGCCCTGGTCCGAGGCGGCCCAGGTGGCGCGCACCCGGCCGAGCAGCGCGTTCTGGCGGCCGCTCGCGGCCGGCACCTGGATGCCGCCCAGCTCGCCGCCCTTGCCCAGCAGCTGCAGGTCGCGGTTGACTTCGGTGCGGCTCTCGGCCAGCTGGGTGAAGGAATCGGCGCTGCCGGCCAGCGCGTTGGGCGCCGCCTTGCCGACCCGCTGCGAGTGCATCAGGACGTCGCCCGCGACCTGGACCTGGGCCGCGACCCGGGCGTTGACGGCGGCGTTCTGCCACAGGCCGAGGATGGTCAGAAGGATGCCGGCGACGAAGGCGGCGAGCAGGATGCGCAGCTGGCGCGGCAGCGACAGGTGGCCGATCAGGGGCAGGCTGAGGTTGTCCTCCTCAAGCTCCTCGGCGGCCGCCGGGGCGCGGCGGCGCATCACGCTCCCGAGGCGCAGCATGGCTTCCTCGGCCGAGCCGCCGGTGGGCGCAGCAGCAGGGGCATCGGCCGCACTGCCGGCCGCCCCCGCGCCGCCCGCGATGGCATGCAGGCCCGGCCCGAAACGGGTGTCCGGGGAGGACAGCACGGTATCCTCTTCCATCTTCCCTTTCGAGAGGAAATTCAAACTCATCTTCGACGCGATTCCCATTACGGCTCCTGTCCTGATTCCGCTTCTGCGGTTTTTATTGAATTGGATCGAGTGCGACGTGCAGGAAGCGCTCTTCCCGCACCAGTGCCGCCAGCGACAGCGGGGTCCAGACGTTGCCGTCCAGGTCGCGCATGCGTTCGCCGTCAAGCGTCATGGCGCCCGCGCGGCGCAGGCCGAACACGCGCGTGACGAGCAGCGCGCAGTTGAAACCCAGGCGCGGCGCCAGCGATACCAGCCGTGCCTCGGGCCCGGCCGCGCTGGCCTGCCCGTCGAAATAGCGCGCCAGGTCGATCACGCCCAGCAGGCTGCCGCGCACGTTGGCCAGGCCCAGGTACCAGGGCTGGGTCAGCGGCACGCCGGCCAGCGCCGGCTGGGGGACGATCTCGCCGGCCTCGGTCAGGGCCAGCAGGTAGCGCTGGCTGCCGATCATGACGCCCAGCTGGTGGCCGGCGTCGGGCGCGCCGTCCTGGGCGGCCTGCATGCGTGCCAGGAGCTGGGCCTGGTAGTCGCGCAGGCGGGTGCGGCGCGCAGACTGGGGTGCGGCTTCGGCGCTGTCGACGACGGCGTTCATGCGGCGCCGAGGGCGGCGATGCGCGCCAGCAGCAGCGCCGGGTCGACCGGCTTCACGAAATAATCCTTGGCGCCCTGGCGCATGCCCCAGATGCGGTCGGTTTCCTGGTTCTTGCTGCTGCAGATGATGACCGGGACCGCCGCCAGTTCAGGGTCGCGCGCGATCGAACGGGTCACCTGGAAGCCGTTCGCGCCGGGCATGACGACGTCCATCAGGATCAGTTCAGGGCGCTCGGCGCGCATTTTGACCAGGGCGTCCTCGCCATTCTCGGCGGTGGACACGGAAAAGCCGTTTTTGACGAGGATGTCGGTCAGGTAGTAGCGTTCGGTCGGCGAATCGTCGACGATCAGGATCTTGTGTATGGCCACGGGGGCTCCGCAATTCGGTTGGTTCAGGCCTTGGGGGCGGTGTGCTCGCGGACGGCCGCGAGCAGGGTATCTTTGGAAAACGGCTTGGTGAGGTACGCGCTCGAGCCGACCATCGCGCCGCGCGCGCGGTCGAACAGCCCGTCTTTCGAGGACAGCATGACCACCGGCGTCGCATGGAAACGCGCGCTCTTCTTGATCAGGGCGCAGGTCTGGTAGCCGTCCAGGCGCGGCATCAGGATGTCGCAGAACACCAGCGCCGGATGATGGTCGTTGATCTTGGCCAGCGCATCGAAACCATCCTCGGCCAGCACCACGCGGTAGCCGGCCTGGGTGAGGAAGATCTCGGCCGAGCGGCGGATCGTGTTGCTGTCGTCGACCACCATGATGGTGAGGTCCCGCGGCTCCATTGTTTGCTGCGATGTCGTCATTTTCGTTTCACTTCAGCATGGTTCGCCAAGATAGCATAGGGCGATTGGCTTGTGCTGAAAGTGTTGCTTAGTATCAACTAGGCGCAAACGGGAGGGGGAAAAGCTTGCTGGAAGGAGTAGAAACGAGGATAACAGGTGGGGCGGAATTGACAACCAAGTTGGTCTTTTGACAGCGCCAGAGCGCTTTTCGTAGGGTGGACGGCTCCACCTGGGCAGCGAGAACAGACACTGCATGGGCGCCGTCCACGCGTTCAACAGGCCGGCGATCTGTCGCGAATGATCAGCCTTGCGTTGAACGCGTGGACGGCGTTCGCGCCGCGTGCACATCGAGGCATGGGTGGAGCCGTCCACCCTACAGCCATGCACGCGCCGCGACTGCCATTTAGATGGCTGTCATCTCAAAATCGTCCTTGCGGGCGCCGCATTCCGGGCAGGTCCAGTTCATCGGCACGTCGGCCCAGCGCGTTCCTGGCGCGATGCCGTCGTCGGGTGCGCCCGCTTCTTCGTCGTAGACCCATCCGCAGATCAGGCACATCCAGGTCTGGTACGCGATTGCGGTCGTTTCATTACTCACGGTTGGTTCCTTCGATCTAGTAAAATGGGGAATCAGGTATCTTAATCTACCCGTCGTGCAAAACCAACCGTCTCCGCTGATTCTCACATTCGGTGTGTCCGATCCGGTCGGTGCCCTTGGCATCGGCGCAGACATCGCCACCTTCGCCGCCTTCGGCTGCCATGCCCTGTCGGTGACGACGGCGCTGCTGGTGGCCGACAGCGCGCGCGTGGAAGAATGGCAGGAAGTCGACACCGGCGTCATGGCCGACCAGGCCAGGGTCGTCCTCGAAGACATGCCGATTGCCGCCGTCAAGATCGGCGCCATCGCCAGCATCGAGCAGGCCGCGGCGATCGCCGAAATCGTCTCCGACTATGCCGAAGTGCCTCTGATTGTCGACCCTTTCCTCTCCGCCCTGCCCGACTCCGGCATGTCCGACGAGGACATCGTCGCCGCGATCCGCCAGATCCTCGCGCCGCAGGCCACCGTGCTGCAGCTGTCGCAGTCGGAACTGGGCCGCATGGCCGAGCTCTGGCGCGAGGGTGGGAACGAAAGCGGCACCGAGGGCGGGTTGGCGGCCGACGTCGCGGAACTGACTTCGCGCGGCTGCCAGTACGTGCTCGTCACCGGCACCGCCGGCAGCGGCCACCAGCGTGCCAATACCCTGTTCGACCGCGATGGCGGCATGACGTCCTTCGACTGGCAGCACCTGCCCGGCCCCTTCGTCGGCGCCGGCTGCACGCTGTCGGGCGCCCTGGCCGCCTGCATGGCGCGCGGCATGGATGCCGCCGAGGCCCTGCGCGCCGCCCAGGATTTCACCCACGGCGCCCTGCTGCACGCCCAGCGCTTCGGCATGGGCAAGCTCGTTCCCAACCGTTTTTACAAGAACCTGCCCTTCACGGGCCGGTAACAAGAGAGACATTCCCCCGATGACGACCGAACACAGCACTTCCCGCAACGAGACCCTATTCGCCCGCGCCCAGGAGAGCACTCCCGGCGGCGTCAATTCGCCGGTGCGCGCCTTCCGCTCGGTGGGCGGCACGCCGCGCTTCATCACCCGCGCCGAGGGTCCGTATTTCTGGGATGCCGACGGCAAGCGCTACATCGACTACATCGGCTCCTGGGGCCCGGCCATCGTCGGCCACGCGCACCCGAAAGTCATCAAGGCGGTGCAGGATGCCGCCGCCAATGGCTTGTCCTTCGGCGCCCCGACCGAAGGCGAGATCGAGATCGCCGAGGAACTGTGCAGGCTGGTGCCCTCGATCGAGCAGGTGCGCCTGGTCTCGAGCGGCACCGAGGCGACCATGAGCGCGCTGCGCCTGGCGCGCGGCGCCACCGGCCGCGACAAGATCGTCAAGTTCGAAGGCTGCTACCACGGCCACGCCGATTCGCTGCTGGTCAAGGCGGGCAGCGGCCTGCTCACCTTCGGCAACCCGACCTCGGCCGGCGTGCCGGAAGACTTCGTCAAGCACACGCTTGTACTCGACTACAACAACGTGCCCCAGCTGGAAGAGGCCTTCGCCTCGATGGGCGACACCATCGCCTGCGTCATCGTCGAGCCGGTCGCCGGCAACATGAACCTGATCCGCGCCACGCCGGAATTCCTGCAGCGCATGCGCGAGCTGTGCACCGAGCACGGCGCCGTGCTGATCTTCGACGAAGTCATGTGCGGCTTCCGCGTGGGCCTGACCGGCGCCCAGGGCATGTACGGCATCACCCCGGACCTGACGGCCTTGGGCAAGGTCATCGGCGGCGGCCTGCCGGTGGCGGCCTTTGGCGGCAAGCGCGAACTGATGCAGAAGATGGCGCCGATCGGCCCGGTCTACCAGGCCGGCACGCTGTCGGGCAACCCGGTCGCGGTCGCGGCCGGCATGACGACCCTGAAACTGGTGCAGGAGCCGGGCTTCTACGAGCACCTCACGCGCCAGGGCGAAAAGCTGGTCGCGGGCCTGACGGCGGCGGCGAAAGAAGCCGGCATCGCCTTCTGCGGCGACTCGGTGGGCGGCATGTTCGGCTTCTACTTCAGCGAGAACGTCCCGGCTACCTACGGCCAGATGATGGCCGGCGACAAGAACCGCTTCAATGCCTTCTTCCACGGCATGCTCGACGAAGGCGTGTACTTCGCGCCGGCCATGTTCGAGGCCGGTTTCGTATCCGCCGCGCACGACGACGCTGTCATCGAAGAAACGATTGCGGCGGCGCGGAAAGTCTTTGCGCGCATTGCTTAAGCTGGATTAAACGGGCTCTGTCGCGCGCGCGGCGCAGCCCTCTCCTTGTGCCATCATGAGTCCAACCCTGGACTCGACCATGGCACGACTACGACGATCCCCTCCCTGCGCGCCCCGTTCGCGGGCGCCGCGCTCGCAGCCGCCCCGGCCCCAGGCCGAGGGCGCCCCCATCGCCGTCACCGTGGCGCTGCTGCACATTGCCGACGGCGGCAATCCCGACAGCCATTACGCCGGCATGGTCGACGCCCTGAACGACTACGCCCGCCGCTACGAAGTGAACACGCCGCTGCGCCTGGCCCATTTCCTGGCGCAGATCGGGCATGAAAGCAGCTTTCGCGCGACCGAGGAAAACGGCAGTTATTCGGTCGCGCGCATGCACGAAATCTTCGGTTGCCGCGGCGGCCCGTCCCAGTACGACCGCGCCGCCGACGACTGCAAGCTCGGGCCGGACGGCCAGCCGGCGCGCCTGCGCCCGAAACTGTGGCTGGAGCCGGCCACCTACGCCGGCAACCCGCAGCGCCTGCTCGCCTATGTGTACGCGAACCGCCTGGGCAACGGCGACGAAGCCTCGGGCGACGGCTGGCGCTACCGCGGGCGCGGCCTCGTGCAGCTCACCGGCAAGGCCAACTACGCCGCGTTCACGGACGCGCACAACGCCCGCAATGCAGACGACCCGCGCGATTTCGTCGCCGATCCCGACCTGCTTGTGAGCGAGCTCAAATACGCCATCGAATCGGCTTTCTATTACTGGGATGCGCGTACAGTAAATGCGCTTGCCGATCTTGACGACCTCGAGGGCGTGACCCGCGCCGTCAACGGCGGCGTCAATGGACTGAACGACCGCGGAGCGCGCCTTGCACGAATCAAGAAAGCACTGGGTATCTAGCCTGGCCATCGCCGCCCTGTGCGGCCTGGTTTCCCCCTTGTCTGCCGCCTCACCGTCGCCATCGCAGCCGCCCTCCCTCTGCGGGGCCGGCGAGCCGGTGGTGTTCGCTTGCCAGGTCGGCAGCAAGATGGTGTCGCTGTGCCGCCCGCCGGGCGACCGCGGCATGCTGAGCTACCGCTTCGGCAAGCCCGAGGCGCTCGAACTGAGCTATCCCGAGCCGGGCCGGCAGGCCAGCGCCGCTTTTACCGTCAAATCGGCGCCGCTGGTAGGCGGCGGCGAGACGACCGTCACCTTCCGGCGCGGGGGTTATACCTATACGATCTACAGCAGGGTCGGGCGCGGGGAGGACGGTATGACGCCCGAGTTCGAGGACGGCGTCATCGTGGCGCGGCGCGGGAAAGTGCTCAGCAGGATGCGCTGCGAGGATGGGGGTGAAGGTTTCAGGGAGCCGCCGAGCGCAGTCGCAGTGAAATAAAATTTCATTCGCGGCCGCAAATGAAATATTGTTTCGTAGGGCGGACGGCTCTGCCGTCCACGCGTTCAGCGGTCAGGTGCGCATCAAGGGTATGCTACGAGCCGTCTACCCTAGACCTATCACGCCAGCTTCAGCCAGCCGCGCTTCCTGAAATACCACAATGGCGCGATCGCGCTGGCAATCATCAGCCCCAGCGCGAACGGGTAACCATAGGCCCAGGTCAGCTCCGGGAACTTCTGGAAGTTCATGCCGTAGATCGACGCGATCAGGGTCGGCGGCAGGACGGCGGCCGAGGCCACCGAGAAGATCTTGATGATCTTGTTCTGGTTGATGTTGATGAAGCCGACCGTGGCGTCCATCAGGAAGTTCACCTTGTCGAACAGGAAGGAGGTGTGGCCGTCCAGCGATTCGATGTCGCGCAGGATCTGGCGCGCTTCGTCGAACTGTTCCGAGTTCAGCAGCCGGCCGCGCATCAGGAAGCTGACCGCACGGCGCGTGTCCATCATGTTGCGGCGGATGCGGCCGTTCAAGTCTTCCTCGTGCGCGATCGCATTCAGGGCGGCGGCCGCGTCCTGGTCGGTGAATTCCTTCTGCAGCACGCGCGCGCTGACCTCTTCCAGGCTCTCGTAGATGCCCTCGAGCGCATCCGCCGAATACTCGGCGTCGGTCGCGTACAGGTCGAGCAGCACGTCCATGTAGTCGGCGATCGAGCCGGGACGCGAACGGGCGCGCATGCGCACCAGGCGGAACACCGGCAAATCGTCGTTGTGGACCGAGAACAGCATCTTGCCCGACAGGATGAAGGCCACCGTCACCACCCGCGACGGGCCGTCTTCTTCCTCGAGCAGGAAGTCGGTGCGCAGGTGCAGGTCGCCGTTCTCCGCTTCGTAGTAGCGGGCCGAAGCTTCGATGTCCGAGACCTCGTCTTCGCCCGGCAGGGTGACTCCATAGATCGCCTTGACCCACGCGCGTTCGTCGTCATCCGGATCGGTGAGATCGACCCAGACAGGCGTGACGTTCTCCAGGTCCGCGCGCGAAGCGATGGGCACCTGGTTGAGTCGGCCATTTTGTAGGACAAATACGTTGATCATGCGCTTTCTCGGCCGGAATCAAAACTGTCGCAAGTGTACCCGTTAGGTACGAGCCCGGCCACCCCGAAACAACGGTTTTGCCCTGCCAAGTGTGAATTTTCAGCGAAAAGCGGCGGGCTTACGGTAGCTCGGCGGCGCGCATCCGCCGCTGGATCAAATTCGTCCGCTTGACTAGGTAGTTGGTGCTGCGGTTGCGGTCGTAATAGCGCGGATTGGGCAGCATCACCGCCAGGCGCGCCGCCTGCGCGGGCGCCAGGTTGGCCGCCGGGGTGCGGAAGTAATAGCGGGCCGCCGCTTCGGCGCCGAACACGCCGCGCCCGAACTCGACCACGTTGAGGTAGACCTCGAGGATGCGGCGCTTGCTCATGACGGACTCGAGCATGAAAGCGATCACCATCTCCTGTGCCTTGCGCAGGTAGCTGCGCGAACCGGACAGGAACAGGTTCTTGGCCAGCTGCTGGGTGATGGTCGAACCGCCGCCGACGACCTTGGCTTTGCGATTGTTGCGTTCCCAGGCACGTTCGAGCGCATCGATGTCGACGCCCGGGTGGTCGGCAAAATTCGCATCCTCGGAAGCGACCACGGCGCGCTTGAGATTGTTCGAGATACGCTCGTAAGGCACCCATTGATGCTTCAGTTCGGCCTTCGGGTTCTTCTCGCGCAGCTCGGAGAGTTGCTGGCGCATGAAGCTGGTCGAACTCGGGTTGAACCAGACGAACCAGCAGACCTGGACGAAGAAATACAGCTGGAGCAGGAAGACGGCGAGGAGCGGTCCCAGGATGAGCCACTTGAGCCAGCGCCGCCCGCCGGCGGACGCACCTTTTGCATTGCCTCGTTTTGCCATTGTTATGTTATTTTTTTGTACGCAATGTGTTAAAGACCTCGGCCGTATCCGGCCGCACGCCGCGCCAGACGGCGAAGGCTTCGGCCGCCTGCTCGACCAGCATGCCGAGCCCGTCGCGGGTGTCGGCGCCCTCCCCGGCCGCGAAGGCCATGAAGGGCGTCGGCTCGCTGCCGTACATGATATCCAGGGCCAGCGTGCCCCTGGCAAAAGCCGAGGCCGGAATCGGCGGCAGTTCGGCCGCGAGGCTGCTCGAGGTGGCGTTCACGACGATGTCGTAGGGGCCGGCGATGTCCGCGAAGCCGCAGGCCGTGACGGGCGCCCCATGGCCGGCGAAGTTCGTCGCCAGCGCCTCAGCGGTAGCGACGGTCCGATTCGCCACCAGGATCGATGCCGGGCGCTCCTGCAGGAAGGGCAGCAGGATGCCGCGTGCCGCCCCGCCCGCACCCAGCAGCAGGATGCGTTTCCCGGCCAGGGACACGCCGGCATTGCGCACGATGTCGGCCACCAGGCCGGGGCCATCGGTGTTGTCGCCGACGATCTCGCCATCAAGGAAGCTGAGGGTATTCACCGCGCCCGCGGCACGGGCACGCTCGGTCAGGCGCGTGGCGAGATGCGCGGCCTCGATCTTGAAAGGGACGGTGACGTTGGCGCCCTTGTAGCCTTGCGCCACCAGCGCGCGCACGGTGGCGGCAAAGCCGTCGAGCGGCGCCAGGCAGCGCTCGTACACGAGCTGCTGGCCGGTTTGCAAGGCGAACACCGGGTGGATTTCCGGCGACTTGCTGTGGGCGATCGGATTGCCGATCACGCAATATTTATCCACGTCCCCTGCGCTCATGCCTGCTCCTGCAACTGGGCTTTCACCTTTTCCTCGCGGGTAAAGGTAAAGCGGGTGATCACGATCCAGAGGTCGTCCTGGCCGGCGCTGCGCATGTTCTGCGGGAAGGCGCCGAAGGGGGCCGCGCGGCGCACGATGTCGAGCGCGGCCTTGTCGAGCGCCGGGTTGCCCGAGCTGCGTTCGATGCGCGGACCGCCCTCCTTCTGGTACAGGCTGCCGTCCTGGAACACGGGGATCGACACGACCAGTTCGCCATACAGCTTCTTGCCGTTTTGCTGGGGGAAGTTCAGCGTGCCGACTTCTTCCACCTGCTTTTGCATCGCCTTGTAGTACAGGGCGTAACCGACCTGGCGCGTGCTGGGCGAAATGTGGGTGCGCTTGGGACGCTTGTTCTGGTCTTCGATGGTTTGCGTGATCTCGGCCGTCATGCGCGCGATCTGGCGCGTCGTGTCGACCTCGTCCATGCCGGTGCGGGTCGGATCCGGCTTGTCCTTGTCGGTGACCGGGGCCGCCGTGTAGGCGGACTGGCGCACGCGCGTCAGCACGTTCTGCTGCAATTGTTCGAGTTCGACGATGCGCTTTTGCAGGGCCTTGATGCTGTCGCCGTTGTCGATCTTGCGCAGGTCGGGCAGCGGGGACTTGGAGCGGCCGGCATCGAGCGTACCGCCGCCTTCCAGGTTGGCCTGGGCCAGCGCCTCGGCTTTCACCGGCGCCTTGGCGTGCTTGGCGTTGACGAGGATGACTTCCAGGCCGGGGTCGGCCGGCTCCAGCTTGAGCGCGTCGGGCGCCACGAAGCGCACGGCGAGCAGGACCGCATGCGCCGCCACCGAAGCGGCCAGGGCGATCATCAAGGGGCGGTTCTCTTGGGAATACTTCACGCGGGCGGCTTGAGGGCAGTTGAATCTGGGAATCCAAGCATTCTACCGTGCCAAACGGCCCTGCGGGAGGTTAGTGGCGCTACGGCAACGGCTGTGTGCCCGGCGCCTGCGGGCAGACGAGTTTCAGCGCCGCCCCATCCTGCTCCGCGAAGTATTCGACGCACTCTTCTCCCTGCCGGTGAATCGCGCGCATGCCGAAGGAGGAGGCGTAGTCGGCCTCGGTGAAGCTGACCGAGCCGTCATGGTCGAGGTCGATCGCTTCATAGGGCAAGGGCGAGCGGTACACCATCCAGCCGAACACGGCCCAGTAAGCCAGGATCAGCGCGGCCGTGACCAGCACCAGCGCGCGCAGCGACCGGTTCCTGCGCCCGCCGCCGGCGGCTCCCGCAGCCGAGGCGGCCATCAGGTACCGGCCTGGGCCGCGTCGTCCGTGCTCACGGCCGCCACGGCGCCTTCGGCTTCCACGGCTTCCTGCACAGCCGCCTCGCCGGCATCGACGCCTTCGCCCTCTTCCTCTTCAAAGGCGAGCTCCTCGCTCGGCGCCGCCGCCACTTCCAGCAGGCGCGCCTCCAGCGAGAGGTCGACTTCGTCCCAGCGCACGATGTCGAGGCGCACCTGGGCGCCGCGCGCCACCTGCGGCATGCCGGGCAGGCGCGTCACGAGCGGGATGTCGGTCAGGCGCAGCAGGTCCTCCTTGAGCACGACGGCGTCGACCTGGCGCGCGTTTTCCTGCCCCAGCCAGCGCAGGCACCAGTAGCGCTCCATCGTCTGCTGGTGGTCGTTGTAGGCCGCATAGGCGGCGTCGAAGGCCGAAACGATCGAGAACAGGGTCGCGTCGCGCGGCTTGAACGGCGCCACCAGCGGCGCGGTCACGCCGTGCTCGGCGCAGGCGATGATCTGCCACTGGTTGACCAGGTCCGTATAGCGGCGCAGCGGCGACGTGCTCCAGGCATACTGGTCGACGCCCAGGCCCTGGTGCGGGGCTGCGTGGGTGACCATGCGCACCTGCATCTTGGCGGCCCAGCCGGCGCCGCTGCCGGCGCCCTGCGAGCGGTAGATGCCCGGCACGCCGGAGTCGTGCAGCAGCTTGCCCCAGGTGCTGTTCGCAAAGATCATCAGCTCGGCGACGATCTTGTCGAGCGGCGCGCCGCGCTTCCTGCGCACGATCGAGACGACGTCGTCCTCGACGTAGAAGTTGAAGTCGACGCGGTTGCCCTGTTCCGGCTTCAGGCCAAAGGCTTCGCGCTTGAGCATGCGCCCCGCTTCCAGCTTCAGTGCCCATTTCCACAGCAGCGCCAGCTCGGCCTTGTGCGGATACTCGCCGGCGCCGTTTTCCAGCGTTTCCTCGTTGACCAGGTCGTCGAGGTCGTTGTGGCGCAGGTTGCTCTGGATCGGCACCAGCTCGGCGCGGGTCGTGGTCGAGATGGTCGACCAGTCTTGCGGGTTCAGCGTCGCGTACAGCGAGAGCGCCGGGCAGGTCGTGCCCTCGGCCAGGGTAAAGGCGTTGACGACTTCGTCCGGCAGCATCGTGATTTTATCGCCCGGCATGTACACAGTCGACATGCGGCTGCGCGCGATCTTGTCGATGGCGTCGTCCGGCTTGATCGCCAGGCCGGGCGCGGCGATGTGGATGCCCACGCGTACCGTGCCGTCATCGAGGTGCTCGACCGAGAAGGCGTCGTCGATCTCGGTGGTGGTCACGTCGTCGATCGAAAAGGCCGCCACATTGGCAGTCGGCAGCGCCGCCGGCGCGCCCGGCACCTCCACCTGCGGGAAGCCGGCGCCGCGCGGGAAGTGCTCGAACAGGAAGCGGCCCATGTGCAGGTCCTTCGGCGAAGCGATGCCGCCGGTGGACAGCATCAGCCGCGCCTCCGTCGTCTTCAGTTCGTCGGCGGCCGCCGCCAGCGCCTTGTATTCGATGGTGTTCTTGTCCGGCTTGAACAGCAGCTGGGCGACGATGGGCTGCATCGATTCGGGCAGCGTGCCCGCCTTCAGCTGCTCGACATAGGCCGCCTGCACCAGCGCCTGCTGCTTCTTCTTTTCGATGCCGGCCTGGGCCGCGCGCAGCGACTGCTCGGGCGCGGCCTTGTAGCGTCCGCGTCCTTTTTTATAGAAGTAGATCGGGGCATTGTGCAGCGCCAGCACCAGGCCGGCCGCTTCGCTCGGCAGCGGCGCGTGGCCGAAGTATTCGGCGCCCAGTTCGGCAAAGCCGAATTCCTCCTGGCCGGCCACTTCCCACAGGAAGTCCAGGTCGACCTCGGCGGCGATGCCCTTGGCCGCCTCGAGCAGCACTTCGGGTTCCGGCTTCTCGAACTGGAGCAGGACATCCTTGGTCTTGACCTTGGTGCGCTTGCCGCTCGCCAGTTCCACCTGATAGGCTTCACCGGCCGTCGACAGCACCGAGCCGACCTTGAAGTCGCCCGATTCTTCAAAAAATAGATTCATCTTATTTCGCGTTCTTGATTGTTGCGCCTGCGAGAGCGAGCACCGCCGGCAAGAATACCTCGGTGACCATCAGCAAGCCTTGATGGCGGCGGTAGACACAACGCCGCGCATGGAAAACATGTCCGTCCAGTTCATTCTTCAAGTGCGCGCGCAGGCGCGCCACCAGCGGATGGCCCGCGCGCAGCCGGGCAAACTCGAGCGGCCCGCGGGTGACCAGCGGATCGTAAAACAGGGTCGTGCCGAGCGAACGTTCGCCCAGCGCGGAAAACAGCGGCCAGTCACTCGCGGTGGCCGACATCGGCACGACGGTATGGCCGAAAACCACCGGCCTGCCGTCGCAGCACAGCAATACTTCGCGCTCCCACACCTGCTGGCGCCGCGCCAGGCCGATCGCCGCCGCCTCTTCCAGCGAACAGGCCGCGACCTTCTGGTGCAGGCGCCGCACGCGGAAACTGTCGCTGCTGGCCACCAGGCGCGCGGTCAGCGAACCTTTCGTTGCCAGCCAGTCGCGCATGGGCGCGTCGGCACCGACGGCATCGGCATGGCGGTGCCACTTCGCCAGCCGCAGCGACTGCCCCCTCACCCTGCCATGCCTGTCTGCGCCGCCTGCAATGGCTGAAGATGCGGCTGGCAAAACGCCAGGACCTCGTCCACATAGTCCGGGAATTCGGAAATGGCGTGGTCGCTGCCCTGGATCACGTGCTGGCGCGCGCCAGGGTAGTGGGCGACCATGTCGCGGTAATCGAGTACTTCGTCGCCGGTGGCCGCGATCAAAAAATAGCGTTCGGGCCGCGTGATGCGCTCGACCTTCAGGGCGGCCAGTTCGTCGACGTACTCGCGGCGGAACTCGAAGGGATCGTTCGAATGCCAGGCGGTAGTAACGCCGACGTGCTTGTCCAGGCTGGCGCAGGGATCGACCGCCGGATTGAGCAGCACGGCGCGCGCGCCGAGGCGTTCGGCCAGCCAGGTCGCATAAAAGCCGCCCAGCGAGGAGCCGATGATCGCCAGGTTGTCGGGCGCGTAGCGCTCGGCCAGCAGCAAGGCCAGTTCCATCGCCGCCTTGGGCGAGGCCGGCAGCTGCGGGCAGATCAGATCGTTCGCGCGCCCGATGGCCGTCATCCGCTCGTGCACCACGCGCGCTTTAAAAGAGCGCGGCGAGGAGCGGAAGCCGTGAAGGTACAGAATCATTTCGCCAGCGCCTCGAGCAGCTTCTGGTGCACGCCGCCGAAGCCGCCGTTGCTCATCACGAGGATGTGGTCGCCCGGCTGGGCCGCCTGGATGATCGCCTGCACCATGTAGTCGATCTGGTCGAAGCTGTGCGCAATCGTGCCCAGCGGCTTCAATGCATCGGCCAGCGACCAGCCCAGCGCCTGCTGGCTGCCGAAGCCGAACACCAGGTCCGCATCTTTCAAACTGCCCGGCAGCGCGTCCTTCATGGCGCCCAGCTTCATGGTGTTCGAGCGCGGCTCGAGCACGGCCAGGATGCGGCCATTGGTGCCGATGCGCTGGCGCAGGCCGCCCACGGTCGTCGCGATGGCCGTCGGGTGGTGCGCGAAATCGTCGTACACGGTGATGTTATTGACCACGCCGCGCACTTCCATGCGGCGCTTGACGCTCTGGAAGCGCGACAGCGAATCGACGGCCTGGGCCACCGGCACGCCGACGTGGCGGGCGGCGGCGATCGCAGCCAGCGCGTTCGAGCGGTTGTGCTTGCCGGTGAGCTCCCAGTGGACCGTGCCCTGGTTTTCACCGTTGAACATGACGTCGAAGCTGGCGCCGCCCGGGTGCTCGACCAGGGTCCAGTTCACGCCCTGCGATTCGCCAAAGGTCTCTTTGTCGCTCCAGCAGCCGCGCTTGATCACGCGCGCCAGCGAGGCTTCGTCGCCGTTCACGACCAGGCGGCCGACGCCCGGCACGGTGCGCACCAGGTGGTGGAACTGGGTTTCGATGGCGCCGATGTCCGGGAAGATGTCGGCGTGGTCGAATTCCAGGTTGTTCAGCACGGCCGTCTTCGCGTGGTAGTGCACGAACTTGCTGCGCTTGTCGAAGAAGGCGGTGTCGTATTCGTCGGCTTCGATCACGAAGAAGTCCGACTCCGAATCGCCTTGCAGGCGCGCCGAGATACCGAAGTTCATCGGCACGCCGCCGATCAGGAAGCCCGGAGAATGGCCGGCGTCTTCCAGGATCCAGGCCAGCATCGACGAAGTCGTGGTCTTGCCGTGCGTGCCGGCCACGGCCAGCACCCATTTTTCACGCAAAATATGTTCGCCAATCCACTGCGGGCCCGACACATACGGCAGGCCGCGGTTCAGGATTTCCTCGATCAGCGGGTTCCCGCGGGTCATCACGTTGCCGACGACATACAGGTCGGGATTCAGGGACACCTGTTCCGGCCCATAGCCCTGGATCAGTTCGATGCCCTGGGCTTCGAGCTGGGTACTCATCGGGGGATAGACGTTGGCGTCGCAACCGGTGACGCGGTGACCGGCTTCCTTCGCCAGGACTGCCAGGCCGCCCATGAAGGTGCCGCAAATGCCGAGGATGTGAATGTGCATGATCGTGAGGAATAAAGCGAATACGCGATTCTACCCGACGCGATGCCATTTTTCGTTCAAGAGTATGATCAGGGTCATGATGCCAACACAGAACTATGACCTCTTACAGTTGCGCGCCCAGATTGCCGCAACGGCGGCGCGCATGATCGCGCAGGACGGCGCCGACTATGCCACGGCGCGCAAAAAAGCGGCCCGGCAAGTGCTCGGCGTGGATCAGCCTCAACCCAATTTAATGCCGGACAACGGCGAGATCGAAGACGAAGTGCGGCGCTACCAGGCCTTGTTTGGCGGGGCTGCTCATGCCGAACGCCTGCAGGCGCTGCGCGAGTCCGCCCTGGAAGTCATGGATGCGCTGGCCGAGTTCCGCCCTTACCTCACCGGCGCCGTACTGAACGGCACTGCAGGCGAGCACGACGACATCCACCTGCAACTCTTCGCCGACAGCGCGAAGGAAGTCGAGATCTTTCTCCTGAACCGCAACGTCAATATAGACATCTCGGAAACCCCGCATTTCAAGGGCGCGCGTCACGACCCGGTTGAAACGGTGAGCTTCCTGTGGCATAACGAGGCCGTGCACGCCGAGTTGTATGATTTTCATGACTTGCGCGGCGCACTCAAGCCACGGGGCGACGGCCGCCTGCAGCGCGTCGACGCTGCCGGCCTGCGCGCCCTGATGTCCACCGATCAATCCCTGGAACAGGACGAATGAACAAGAAGAAATTGGCCGCCCTCGTGGCCGTAGCAGTGATTTTTGGCGCGCTCGGCGCCGTGTTCGGCAGCAAGACGCGGGAAGCGGCCCCGGTGACGACCGCCATCGCCCCCACCGGCGGGCCAGCCCATACCGCCTCCACTAATCTATATGCGCAAACCCTGAACGACCTGTCGGGCAAGCCGCAATCGCTTGCCCAATGGAAAGGCAAAGCCTTGCTCGTGAACTTCTGGGCGACCTGGTGCGCCCCGTGCGTGCAGGAAATGCCCGAACTCTCGGCCTTGGCCAACGAAGAGGCGGGCAAGCGGTTCAACGTGATCGGCGTCGGCATCGACTCCCCAAGCGCGATGAGTGAATTTGCCACCAAGCACAACATCAAGTATCCGCTGTACGTAGGCGGCATGGGCGGCACCGAACTGTCGCGCGAATTCGGCAACCCGAGCGGCGGCCTGCCCTTCACGGTCTTGATTGGTGCCGATGGGCAAGTAAAGAAGACCTACCTCGGCAAATTGAAATTCGACGAGTTGAAGGCCGACCTGGCGGCGCTGTAGGGTGACGGCAGAGCTCGCGAACGGTCGTTCTTTTCCGAACTCCGCGCAAGTCCCAATCAAGTCGCTGTTATCCACGGAGAATTTTATCGCTTGCCAATAAGCGATGTTGGCGGCAAAATGCGTCACTTTCGAGGATAGACTCTACAAACTAATGGCGAAAAAGCTACTGCTGCTCAACGGCCCCAACCTGAATCTGCTGGGAACCCGAGAGCCTGCGGTGTATGGCGCGGCAACGCTGGCCGACATCGAAAGTGCAGCCCAGACCCAGGTCCAGGCTGCAGGCGGGTCGCTTTCCTGCTTTCAAAGCAACAATGAAGGTGCGCTGATCGACCGCATCCATGCCGCCCGCGAGGAAGGCATCGACGCGATCGTCATCAATCCTGGCGGGCTGACCCACACGAGCGTGGCGCTGCGCGATGCGCTGTCCGCAGTGGCGATCCCGTTTATTGAGGTGCATATCTCGAACATTTACCAGCGCGAAGCCTTCCGCCACCATTCGTACCTGTCTGCCATTGCCCGCGGCACCATCTGCGGGCTGGGGGTGGACGGATACCGGTTGGCCATCGACTTCGTGCTTAAATAGCTTTAATCTACGTCAACTTCAGACATCATGCGCAGCGGCGCCCTCTCCTGGCGCGCTGTACCTTACTCATCACACAATAATTCCAAGGGGTTTCACATGGATCTACGTAAACTCAAGACTTTGATTGACCTCGTCGCCGAATCGGACATCGCCGAACTCGAAGTGACCGAAGGCGAGAGCAAGGTCCGCATCGTCAAGTCGTCCGCTACGCCCCAAGGCCAGATGGTCATGATGCCGTCGAACGGCATGCAGCAATTCTCGGCGCCGGCCCCTGCCGCGCCAGCCGCACCCGTTGCCGCTCCTGCACCGGCCGCGCCTGCTGCCGAGACCGGCCACGTGATCAAGTCGCCGATGGTCGGCACCTTCTACCGTTCGTCCGCACCAGGCGCCCCGGCCTTCGTCGAAGTCGGCGCCAACATCAAGGAAGGCGACACCCTCTGCATCATCGAAGCGATGAAGCTCCTGAACGAAATCGACGCCGAAGTGTCGGGCGTCGTGACCAAGATCCTGGTGGAAAATGGCCAGCCGGTCGAATTCGGCCAGCCGCTGTTCGTGATCGGCTAAGTTTCGGCTTTCGATTCGCCCCCCGGCCGTGACTTCTTCCCGGCCGCATGATCCCGAACCCAGGCCGGCGCACGACGCCGGCTCTCTCACAGAACAAGCCTAACCATGTTTGAAAAAATTCTCATCGCCAATCGTGGTGAAATCGCGCTGCGTATCCAGCGCGCGTGCCGCGAAATGGGCATCAAGACGGTGGTCGTTCACTCGGAAGCCGACAAGGACGCCAAGTATGTGAAGCTGGCCGACGAGTCCGTTTGCATCGGCCCGGCGCAATCTTCGCTGAGCTACCTGAACATGCCGGCCATCATCAGCGCCGCCGAAGTGACCGACGCCGAAGCGATCCACCCAGGCTACGGCTTCCTGTCGGAAAACGCCGACTTCGCCGAGCGCGTGGAAAAATCGGGCTTCGTCTTCATCGGCCCGCGTTCCGATTCGATCCGCCTGATGGGCGACAAGGTCTCGGCCAAGCAGGCCATGATCAAGGCCGGCGTGCCCTGCGTGCCGGGTTCGGACGGCGCCCTGCCGGAAGACCCGAAGGAAATCATCCAGACCGCCCGCAAGGTCGGCTATCCGGTCATCATCAAGGCGGCCGGCGGCGGCGGCGGTCGCGGCATGCGCGTCGTCCACACCGAAGCGGCCCTGCTCAACGCTGTGCAGATGACCAAGACCGAAGCCGGTACCGCCTTCGGCAATCCGGAAGTCTATATGGAGAAGTACCTGGAAAATCCACGCCACGTGGAAATCCAGATCCTCGCCGACGAACACAGGAACGCCGTCTGGCTGGGCGAGCGCGACTGCTCGATGCAGCGCCGCCACCAGAAGGTGATCGAGGAAGCGCCGGCGCCGGGCATCCCACGCAAGCTGATCGAAAAGATCGGCGACCGCTGCGCCGAAGCCTGCCGCAAGATCGGCTACCGCGGCGCGGGCACTTTCGAGTTCCTGTACGAAAACGGCGAGTTCTACTTCATCGAGATGAACACCCGCGTCCAGGTCGAGCACCCGGTCACCGAAATGATCACCGGCATCGACATCGTGCAGGAGCAGATCCGCATCGCCTGCGGCGAGAAGCTGCGCTTCAAGCAGCGCGACATCATGCTGGCCGGCCACGCGATCGAATGCCGCATCAATGCCGAAGATCCATTTAAGTTCACGCCGTCGCCGGGCCGCATCACCGGCTGGCACCCGCCGGGCGGCCCTGGCATCCGTGTCGATTCGCACTCGTATGCGGGTTATTATGTTCCACCTCATTACGACTCGATGATCGGCAAGGTAATTTCCTACGGTGCAACGCGCGAGCAGGCGATCCGCCGCATGCAAATTGCGCTGTCGGAAATGGTGGTGGAAGGTATCCTGACCAACATCCAGCTGCACCGCGAGCTGATGGTCGATGCCCGCTTCATCGAAGGCGGCACCAACATCCACTACCTCGAGCAAAAGCTGGCCAACCGCCCGGACACGAAGATCGCCCTGGGCACTGACAACAAGGCAGACGCATGAGCTGGACTGAAGTCGTCATCGAAATCGCACGCGAACACGCCGAAGGCCTGTCGGACGCCTTGATGGAAGCGGGCGCGCTGTCGGTCTCGGTGGAAGACGCCGACGAGGGTACCGACCAGGAAAAGCCGCTGTTCGGCGAGCCCGGCATGGAACCGACGGAAGCGGCCTGGGACCACAGCCGCGTCGTGGCGCTGACCGATACCGACGCCGACCAGCAGGCCATCGTGGCCGAAGCGGCCGCCGCCATCGGCCTGGCCAGCGTGCCGGCGTTCACCACCCGTGCGGTGGCGGACGCCGACTGGGTGCGCCTGACGCAGTCGCAGTTCGAGCCGATCCACATCGGCACCAACATCTGGGTCGTGCCGAGCTGGCACGAGGCGCCTGATCCTGACGGTTTGATTCTTGAACTCGATCCGGGCCTGGCCTTCGGCACCGGCAGCCATCCGACCACCCGCCTGTGCATGGAGTGGCTCGAAGCCCACCCCAAGCCCGGCAAATCGGTGCTGGACTACGGCTGCGGCTCGGGCATCCTGGCGATGGTCGCCAAGAAGCTGGGCGCGGCGGACGTCGCCGGCGTCGACATCGACCCGCAGGCGATCGAGTCGGCACGCGCCAACGCCGAACGCAACGGTTGCGAGATCAGCTTCTACGTGCCGGACGCGTTCGCAGCCTCGTCGAACGAGCGCCATGCGGGCGGCAAGTTCGACATCGTGGTCGCCAACATCCTGTCGAGCCCATTGAAACTGATGGCGCCGATGTTGTCCGGCCGCGTGGCGCCCGGCGGTTCGCTGGTGCTGTCGGGCGTGCTGGCGCGCCAGGCCGAGGAAGTGGCCGCCGCCTACGCACCTTTCATCAAGCTGGGCGTCTGGGCCGAGCAGGACGGCTGGGTTGCCCTTCAGGGGACGCTTGGCCAGGACACGGTACCGGCCGCGCGCTCCACTTCTGCTTAACGGGAGCCCAGGCATGGCGCTCGCCACCCAATGCCCCCACTGCGGCACGATGTTCCGGGTCGCCTCGGACCAACTCAAGCTGCGCGGGGGCATCGTGCGCTGCGGCGCCTGCCAGGAGATCTTCGACGGCAGCGCCACGCTGGTCGACCTCGACAAGCTGCCCCCCAAGGCGCCGGCGCAGCCTGTCCCTGCTCCCCCCCCCGATGTAACGCCCGCCGAGACCGCGCCGGTCCCGGAACCTGCTTCGTCCGAGGACGAGCTGCCTTTCACCATCGTCGACACCGGGGACGGCGCCGGCGAATCTACCGAAGCCCCGGCGCTGCCTGAACAAACGGACTTCGAGGACCAGCCGGTCTACACGCTCGACTTCGACCACACCTTCGACCCGCTCGGCATCCTGCCGAAGGTGGCGTCGCCCGACGATGCCGGCGATGAAGGCAAGCTCGCGGCCGAACCGGCAACGGTAGCCGACGAGGACATCGATCCGCTGTCGCTGCTGCAGCCCTGGTCGCGCCCGCCGAAGGAAACGGTCGACGCACCTGCCCCGGAAACCGCGCTTGCGGATGCGCCGGCTGCCATGCCGTCCACCGAGGAGGAGGCCATCGCTCCCGAGACGGTCACGCCGGCGCCGGAGCAGGCCGCGCCGCTCGTGCACGCGGCCATCGCGCCGGACAGCAGCGGCCGTCGCGAACCCGTCTTCGACCTGCCCGTGGACGAAGAGCTGGTGGCCACCGCCCTGCCCGACCACGAACCCGAATCCGCCCCGAGCGCCGCTGCCGTTGCCGGCGCCGCACCGCAGCCGCGCCCGCGCGCCGACGACGCGCCGCCACTGCTGACGCGCGAGTCCGCCGCCAGCACTTATTCTCCTGCCGCGGCACCAGTGCCGCCGGTGCCGCGCACGCCTGCGGCGAAACGGGCCGAAAAAGCCGCCGCGCGCCGCTCCAAGCTGACCCCGACCAGGATCGAGCCGCAGCCGAAACTGCGCGTTGCCGAGATCGACGAGCCCGAATTCGTCAGGCGCAGCCGCCACCAGGAACAATCCGGGCGCACCCGCAGGATCGCCATGCTGGCCGGCTCGGCCGTGCTGCTGCTGGTCCTGGTCGCGCAAGGCCTGACTACCTTCCGCAACGCCCTCGCCGCGCGCTTCCCGGCGGCCAAGCCCGCGCTGGTGTCGAGCTGCGCCCTGCTGGGCTGCCGCGTCGAACTGCCGGCGCAGGTCGACAGCCTGGCGATCGAAACGGGCGAACTGACGACCCTCGGCGGCGGCGCCTATTCGTTCACGACCGAGCTGCGCAACGGTTCCGCCACGGCGCAAGCCTGGCCGAGCCTGGAACTGACCCTGATCGACACCAACGACAAGCCGCTGGTGCGCCGCGTGTTCGCGCCGCGCGACTACCTCGCCCCGGGGACGCTGGTCGCGAACGGCATGGCGCCCGGCGCCACCCAGGCCATCAAGCTCCACTTCCGCGTGGACGACCTGCAACCATCCGGCTACCACATCGCCGTCTTCTATCCTTGAGCATATGACCCACACCACCCTGATCTGCGGATCGCTGGCCTTCGACAAAATCATGCAGTACCACGGCCGCTTCGCAGAGACCCTGCTGGCGGACCAGCTGCACCGCGTGAACGTCTCCTTCCTGGTGCCGACCCTGCGCACCGAGTACGGCGGCTGCTCGGCCAACATCGCCTACAACCTCAAGCTGCTCGGCGGCGACCCGCTGATCATGGCGACCATCGGCCAGGACGGCGGCGACTACCTCGAGCGCCTGCGCAACTTCGGCATCAAGACGCGCGCCATCAAGACCATCGGCGACGCCTACACGGCCCAGTGCTTCGTCACCGCCGACCAGGACAACAACCAGATCAACGCCTTCCACCCGGGCGCCATGCAGTTCTCGCACGAGAACAACGTGGCCGACTGCGGCGAACTGCGCGTGGCGATCATCGCTCCGGACGGCCGCGACGGCATGCTCAAGCACGCGCGCGACTGCGCCGCGCTGGGCGTGCCCTTCATGTTCGACCCGGGCCAGCAGCTGCCGATGTTCAGCGGCGAAGAACTGCTCGCCTTTATCGAACAGGCGACCTACCTGGCCGCCAACGACTACGAATTCGAGATGGTGATGGAGCGTACCAAGCTGTCGCTCGACGAGATCGCATCGCGCCTGGACGCCCTGATTGTCACGCGCGGCGAAAAGGGTTCCGAGATCTACGCCGGCGGCGAACGCTACGACATCCCGGCCGTGCCGGCAGCCGCCGTGGTCGACCCGACCGGCTGCGGCGACGCCTACCGCGCCGGCCTCCTGTACGGCATCGCGCAAGGCTTCGACTGGAGCACCACCGGCCGCCTCGCCAGCCTGCTCGGCTCGATCAAGATCGCCCACCAGGGCGGCCAGAACCACACCTTTACGCCTGCCGAGATCGCGACCAGATTCGAAGCCGCGTTCGGCTACCGCTTCAATTAGTCGCCTACGGCCCGCGCCCGAGGCATCGTCTGTAGGGTGAACTCGTCATTCAAGCCCCCGGCTTGAATAACTCCACGCGTTGCGCACATCAAGCGAAGCCAAAAAAATGGGCAGCCCACGCTGCCCATTTTCACATCCCGCCTGGACCGCTCAATACGGCCCCGGTATCACCATCCTCACCAGGTACAGCACGATCTGCAGCAGCAGCACCGCCACCAGCACCGACAAATCCAGCCCGCCGATCGGCGGCACCACGCGGCGGATCGGCCGTAGCAGAGGATCGTTCAGCGCGTGCACGAAGGGCGCCAGCGGCGCGTGCGGATTGACCCAGCTGAAGATGGCCTCGATGATCAGCAGCGCCACGAAACCGTAGATGATCCACTTGACGAAGCGGCCGAGCGCGAACAGGAACACCTGCTCGCCTGTCGCTCCCGCAAGCAGGTAGATCGAGGTGGCCAGCAGCACCACGACGAAGGCGGCGATCAGACTCGCCCAGTCGTAGCCGCCCGCGCCCGGCACGATGCGGCGCAGCGGCTTGACCAGCCAATCGCTCAGCGTGAACGTGAACTGTGCCACCGACGAGGGAGGACGAACGCGGATGGCCTGCATCCAGAAACGCAGAAGCAGCACCGCACCCAATACGGTGGCAGCGGTATCGACGATCAACTGAAGAATGGGCAGCACGAGGACTCCTTGAAATAAAAAACCGCTGTGTGAACGGTTCACACAGCGGTATTTTGCCCTAAGCGGGCTTGTCCTGCTATTACGGACGGCTGCTGGTCGGGAACGGCCAGGCGGCGGCCGGCGACAGCGTGGTCTTCGCGGCTGGAGCCGGTGCGGCCGGCTTGGCTTCCGCGCCTGCCTGGGCGGCCGGCTGCGCCGACGGCTTGGCCTCTGCCTTGGCGGCCGGCTTCTTGGCTGCCGATTTCTTGGCGGCCGGCTTGGCCGCAGCTTCCGGCTTGGCTTCGGCCTTGGCGGACGCCTCAGGCTTGGCTTCCGCCTTGGCTGCCGCTTCCGGCTTGGCCTCGGCCTTGGCAGCCGCTTCCGGCTTCGCTTCGGCTTTGGCTTCCGGCTTGGCTTCGGCCTTCATCTCGGTCTTCGGTTCCGGCTTGGCTTCGGCTTTCGTGGCGGCTGGCTTGGCTGCCGGCTTGGCGGCTGGCTTGGTCGCTGCCTTGGCTGCTGGCTTGGCTGCTGCTTTCGGCGCTTCCGTCACGGCTGGCTTGGCTGCCGGCTTGGTGGCTGCCTTGGCTGCAGGCTTGGTTGCTGCGGCCTTGGCCGGAGCCTGTGCTGCGGTCTTGGTCGCTGCCTGCTTCGCTGGTGCCTTGGCTGCGGTCTTGGCTGCGGTCTTCGCTGGTGCTTTAGCTGCAGTCTTCGCTGGTGCCTTGGCTGCGGTCTTTGCTGGTGCTTTAGCCGCGGTCTTTGCCGGTGCCTTGGCTGCGGTCTTCGCTGGTGCCTTGGCTGCGGTCTTCGCTGGTGCCTTGGCCGCAGTCTTTGCCGGTGCCTTGGCTGCGGTCTTTGCTGGTGCCTTGGCTGCGGTCTTCGCTGGTGCCTTGGCTGCGCTCTTCGCTGGTGCCTTCGCTGCGGTCTTCGCTGGTGCCTTAGCTGCGGCCTTTGCCGGTGCCTTGGCTGCGGTCTTCGCTGGTGCCTTGGCTGCAGTCTTGGCTGGTGCTTTAGCTGCGGCCTTTGCTGGTGCCTTGGCTGCAGTCTTCGCTGGTGCCTTAGCTGCGGTTTTTGCCGGTGCTTTAGCGGCGGTCTTTGCCGGTGCCTTGGCAGCGGTCTTCGCTGGTGCTTTAGCTGCGGCTTTTGCCGGTGCCTTGGCAGCGGTCTTCGCTGGTGCCTTGGCAGCGGTCTTCGCTGGTGCTTTAGCTGCGGCTTTTGCCGGTGTCTTGGCAGCAGTCTTCGCAGGTGCCTTGGCTGCGCTCTTGGCTGGTGCCTTGGCCGCAGTCTTCGCTGGTGCCTTGGCTGCAGTCTTCGCAGGTGCTTTAGCTGCGGTCTTCGCTGGTGCTTTAGTAGCGGTCTTCGCTGGTGCCTTGGCTGCGGTCTTTGCCGGTGCCTTGGCTGCGGTCTTCGCTGGTGCTTTGGCTGCGGCCTTCGCCGGTGCCTTGGCTGCAGTCTTCGCTGATGCCTTGGCGGCCGACTTGGTCGCTGCGGCTTTCGCTACCGGCTTGGCGGCAGCGGCCTTCTTCGCGGCTGGCTTGGCTGCTGGTTTTGCTGCAGCTTTGGCGGCTGGCTTGGCTGCCGGCTTCGCTGCGGCCTTTGCCGCTGGCTTCGCTGCAGCTTTCGCCGCCGGCTTGGCAGCGGCTTTTGCCGGCGTCTTCGCTGCGGCTTTTGCCGGCGTCTTCGCTGCGGCTTTGGCGGCCGGCTTGGCGGCGACAGCCTGCTTGGCAGCTGGTTTTTCTGCGGCGGCCTTGGCGGCCGGTTTGGCGGCAGCCTTGGCTGCCGGTTTTGCTGCTGGTTTCTTAGCGGCTGTTGCCATTTTCGTTCTCCTTCTCTGCGATGAGAAAATACGCTACAAGGTTGAAATCCGGCCGACCCTGAAGTCAGGCGAATCATTCATCGGCATAAACCAATCGGTCACTGCCCATGAATCCGGCACCAGCTGAACTGCTGCAACTCCTCACGATTGCAGCGCTTCAGCCAACGACGTCGGGACACTCCCCCACTGTTTCAGTTGCGTTTTCACATCGCTACCTTTGCAGGCACGAAAAGAAAAAGCCGCCTTGCCTGAAGAAGATCAGGCAGTGCGGCTTGTTCTTTTCGCTTGGCGTTTGTGCATACTGATGGAATCAGCGTCCCATGAATTCGATCGGTTTAGTTTGCCCCCGAACATGCAAAAACTGACATGTTCATGTTTTGACAAATTCAATCACGTAAAGTACACGAAAACCTTGTCAGTGCGCAACCCGCGCACGGTTAAAACGCCCTATTGGACCATTTCGCGACGCCCCGTGCCTGCGAAGGCACTTGATCGGGATCACTTGGAGCGTAAATCAGCGTTTGAGGACGGCCGAAAGACATCAGGGGCACCGTCAAATATGACATAAAAAAACCCAGCAATTGCTCGCCGGGTTCTTCGTGGTTCGCTACCTCTTCAGGTCACGGCTTGCAGAATCAATCCCACTTCAGCGAGTTCTGGGTCGCCCAGATAGCTTTGCAAGATCTCAAGATCGCAAGACTGCCTGCTGACTGTCCCCGCTCCTCTCAAAATTGATTTTTGATCTTCAGTGCCATTTAACCTTTTGGTGGACTGGGATCGTTACCGTGGCTATCTCGTTCACGGATCTGACCGTTGGGACGATGAATATACAGTTCTGTATGCTGGTTTTGAGAGATTGTACGAGCCCTCTCAATTGCCTCACGTTGTGTCGAGAAAGTGCCCGACACACGGTCAGAATTTTCCCGGCGTACTGCCCAGCCATCGTTATGCGGGACAACATGATGATTGTTTTTCCTTGCTGTCATATCTATACCTTAAGTGTAGTAGTGAGGAGCAGCATGCTCCTCACATGGCCAATTACTTAGTTGGCACTAAAAAGCACCATGCTTCGTAGCCGTATTCATGCGCATCAAGAACACGTTGTGAAGAACCGCGCACTTTGCGAAACCTACAGCAGACCCAGCGAAAACCTTGCGGGGCTGGCTTTGCGTTTATACGACGCACATAGATCACCTCCAATCCAGGTGGTGGACTAAGAGTGAGCTTCTAAGGTATAGTGAAAGACCTCACGTTTCTCACTAGTACCCTAGTTAGGACACCCCCGTTGAGCCACCTTGCCCAACGGTACAGAACGGACCTAGGCCTAGGAACCTAGGTCCGTTTTTGTTTTTTGGCGTAATTTCCCGAAGCTTGCAAGTTTTGAACTTGCAGCGGGAACATTTTCGTTGATATAGACGTGCTACCTACTTTGCAAGCCCAGCAGCACTATAAGCCCATCAATCCCAGTTCAGCGCCCCACCGGTCTGGTACTCGGTCACGCGCGTCTCGAAGAAGTTGCGCTCCTTCTTCAGGTCGATCATCTCGCTCATCCACGGGAACGGATTCTCTTCGTTCGGGAACAGCGGATCGAGGCCGATCTGCACGGCGCGGCGATTCGCGATGAAGCGCAGGTAACCCTTGAACATGGTCGCGTTCAGGCCCAGCACGCCGCGCGGCATCGTGTCTTCGGCGTAGCGGTATTCGAGTTCCACGGCTTCCAGGAACAGGGCCTTGATCTCCTCGCGGAAGGCCGGGGTCCACAGCAGCGGGTTTTCCATCTTGATCGTGTTGATCAGGTCGATGCCGAAGTTCACGTGCATCGACTCGTCGCGCAGGATGTACTGGTACTGCTCGGCGGCGCCGGTCATCTTGTTCTGGCGGCCGAGCGCCAGGATCTGGGTGAAGCCGACGTAGAAGAACAGGCCTTCCATCATGCAGGCGAAGACGATGATCGATTTCAGCAGCGTCTGGTCCGCTTCGAGCGTACCGGTCTTGAAGTCAGGATCGGTCAGGACGTTGATGTACGGGATCAGGAACTGGTCCTTGTCGTGGATCGACGCGATCTCGTTGTAGGCGTTGAAGATTTCCTTCTCGTCCAGGCCCAGCGACTCGACGATGTACTGGTAGGCGTGGGTGTGGATTGCCTCTTCGAAAGCCTGGCGCAGCAGGTACTGGCGGCATTCCGGCGCCGTGATGTGGCGGTAGGTGCCCAGCACGATGTTGTTGGCGGCCAGCGAGTCGGCGGTGACGAAGAAGCCGAGGTTGCGCTTGACCAGGCGGCGCTCGTCTTCCGACAGGCCGTTCGGGCTCTTCCACAGCTCGATGTCGCGCTGCATGTTCACTTCTTGCGGCATCCAGTGGTTCGCGCAGCCGGCCAGGTACTTGTCCCAGGCCCACTTGTACTTGAACGGCACCAGCTGGTTGACGTCGGTCTTGCCGTTGATGATGCGCTTGTCGTCGGCGTTGACGCGCTTGGCGACCTCGGCGGCGCTGGCGCCTTCCGACGCGGCGGCGCCGGCAGGCAGTGGTGCGCGCGCAGTTGGTACGCCTTGCGCGCTGGTTGGTTCATCGTCCCATGACAACATGATGGTTCCTTCTTTTCTATTCTGTGGCGGCAGCGCCCGGCGCGAAGGCCGGGCGTGCATTCAATGATTAAAACTTATTGGCAAGCTTCGCACTCGTCGAACCCGGCATCGCCCGGACGCAGGTAGCAGGCCGCGCCGTCTGCTTCCGGAGCAGCAGGTGCCGCCGCTGGCGCCGCGTGGCCCACCAGGCCGCCCGAGACCGGCACAGCGTTCAGTGCGCCGGTACGGCTGGTCGACTTCTCCATGTGCGTCGCCGCGATGGTGCGCAGGTAGTAGGTCGTCTTCAGGCCGCGCAGCCAGGCCAGCTTGTAGGTTTCGTCGAGCTTCTTGCCCGAGGCGCCGGCCATGTAGATGTTCAGCGACTGCGCCTGGTCGATCCACTTCTGGCGGCGCGATGCCTGTTCCACCAGCCACTTCGGCTCGACTTCGAAGGCCGTCGCGTAGATGTCGCGCAGGTCTTGCGGCACGCGGTCGATCTTGGACAGCGAACCGTCGAAGTACTTCAGGTCGGCGATCATGACTTCGTCCCACAGGTCGCGCGCCTTCAGGTCGCGCACCAGGTACGAATTGATCTCGGTGAATTCGCCCGACAGGTTCGACTTCACGTACAGGTTCTGGAAGGTCGGCTCGATGCAGGCCGACACGCCGATGATGTTCGAGATCGTCGCGGTCGGGGCGATCGCCACGCAGTTCGAGTTACGCATGCCGAAAGCTTTGATGCGCTCGCGCACCACGGTCCAGTCCATCGACTCGCTCGTGTCCTGCTCGAGGTAGCCGCCGCGTTCTTCGGCCAGCAGCTTGATCGAGTCCTGCGGCAGGATGCCGCGGTCCCACAGCGAACCTTCATACGACTCGTAGCGGCCGCGCTCTTCGGCCAGCTCGGTCGAGGCGAGGTAGGCGAAGTAGCAGACGGCTTCCATCGACTTGTCGGCGAACTCCACGGCTTTATCCGAGGCGAACGGCACGCGCATCATGTGCAGGCAGTCCTGGTGACCCATGATGCCCATGCCGACCGGGCGGTGGCGCAGGTTCGAGTTGCGCGCCTTTTCCACGGCGTAGTAGTTGATGTCGATGACGTTGTCGAGCATGCGCATCGCGGTGCGGATCGTCTTCTGCAGCTTCACGTGATCCAGGCCATCGCCCTTCATGTGCTGCGGCAGGTTGATCGAGCCCAGGTTGCAGACCGCGATTTCGTCGGCGCTGGTGTTCAGGGTGATCTCGGTGCACAGGTTCGACGAGTGCACGACGCCGATGTGCTGCTGCGGCGAACGGATGTTGCATGGGTCCTTGAAGGTGATCCATGGGTGGCCGGTCTCGAACAGCATCGACAGCATCTTGCGCCACAGGTCGAGCGCTTCGATCTTTTTGAACACGCGGATTTCGCCGCGCTCGGCCTTCGCCTCGTAGGCCAGGTAGGCCTGCTCGAAGGCTTTACCCACCAGGTCGTGCAGGTCAGGCGTTTCGCTCGGGGTGAACAGGGTCCAGTGGCCCTTTTCCATCACGCGCTTCATGAACAGGTCGGGAATCCAGTTCGCCGTGTTCATGTCGTGGGTGCGGCGACGGTCGTCGCCGGTGTTCTTGCGCAGGTCGAGGAATTCCTCGATGTCCATGTGCCAGGTTTCCAGGTAGGCGCAGACCGCGCCCTTGCGCTTGCCGCCCTGGTTCACGGCGACGGCGGTGTCGTTGACCACTTTCAGGAACGGAACCACGCCCTGCGACTTGCCGTTGGTGCCCTTGATGCGCGAGCCGAGCGCGCGCACCGGGGTCCAGTCGTTACCGAGGCCGCCGGCGAACTTCGACAGCAGTGCGTTTTCCTTGATGGCGTCGTAGATGCCTTCCAGGTCGTCGCCGACCGTCGTAAGGTAGCACGAGGACAGCTGCGAGCGGCGGGTGCCCGAGTTGAACAGGGTCGGGGTCGAGCTCATGAAGTCGAACGACGACAGCAGGTTGTAGAACTCGATGGCGCGCTCTTCGCGGTCGGTTTCGCGCAGGGCCAGGCCCATCGCGACGCGCATGTAGAAGGCCTGCGGCATTTCGATGCGGGTCTCGCGCACGTGCAGGAAGTAGCGGTCGTACAGGGTCTGCAGGCCGATGTAGCCGAACTGCAGGTCGCGGTCGGCAACGATGGCCTTCGCCAGGCGCTCGAGGTCGTAGTTGCCCAGTTCGGCGTCGAGCAGTTCGTTCTCGATGCCCTTGGCGACGTACTGCGGGAAATAGGTGACGTATTCGGCGGCGGCCTTCGCTTGCGGCACTTCCTTGCCGAAGACTTCCTTGCGAATCGTGTGCAGCAGGATGCGGGCGGTGACCTGGCTATAGGCCGGATCCGTTTCCATCAGCGCGCGCGCGGCCAGGATGGCCGACTTGTGCAGTTCCTCGACCGGCACGCCGTCGTACAGGTTGCGCAGCGTTTCGGCGACGATCGCATCGGCGTCGACGTGCTTTTCCAGGCCGGCGCAGGCAGCGTTCACCAGGGCGTGCACATCGTTGATGTCGAGCGGCTTGCGCTCGCCGCCGTCGATCACGTGGATCTGCGGGGCCTGCACGGTCGACGCGCCGGCGGCTTCCTTGGCGGCGCGGCGCTCTTCCATCTGCTTGGCGCGGTACAGCACGTAGGCGCGTGCGACATCGTGCTCGCCCGAGCGCATCAGGGACAGTTCCACCTGGTCCTGCACATCTTCGATGTGGAAGGTGCCGCCGTTCGGCTGGCGGCGCATCAGGGCGGCGACCACGTTGTTGGTCAGCTCTTCCACCAGCTCGCGAATGCGGGCCGACACCGCGCCCTGGCCGCCGGCGACCGCCAGGAAGGCCTTGGTCATCGCGACCGAAATCTTGTTCGGCTCGAACGGCACCACGGCGCCGTTGCGGCGCAGGATGCGGTAGTCGGCGCGGGCGGCGATCTCGGCGGCGCTATTGCCGCCGGTTGGCGTACCTGGGGCCGCGTGCGGGTGGATGGAAATGTCTTGAGATGTCTGCATTGGGCCTCCAGGATGGGCAGTCGGGCTGCCGCCTACATTGGTCGATCACCCGCATGCGCGGGCAGCCATTATTTACAAAAAAACAGTCGGCAAAACGAACCCCGGCCAGCCCGGGATGACCAGGCTGGACAACGCTGCTGCCGAAGGATTTAAATTGCTTGAAGCAAATATGAAGCAAGGACGCTGCAAGGCCAAGGAAACGCTTGATTGTTGCCCCTGCTACACATCAGGTCTTTGATACTTGAGTCTGCTACCACTAGATATAGTGCCGTGGTTTGACAATGGACTAATTGTAGTACTTGGTCCGCGCAAGCCGCAAGTGATTAAATTTTCAAATTCGGGTGTTTTTTACGCGCCGGACTCTTGACTTTGCCACGCTGGACATCGAATGCGCCGCGCCCGGTAAGTGGTCACTAACCTGCTGCTCAAAGCTTGTTCAGCGGCTCGTGCACGTGCTTAAACATGGTGCAGCACGCACCATTTTGCACTGGCGAAAAGGCAACGCTTTTTGACAATATTTGACATTGTTGCAGCGCAAACCGAAGCATGCGATGGCCCGGTTCGCAGGCCGGCGTCCGGTCAGCGCGACCGCGACCGCTCATCGGCGGCCGGCTCCGGCTCCACCTGCACGCAGGCCTTCGACGCGCCGTCCCAGCTGCCGCCGGCCTTGCGGCAGGCCTCGGCCTGCTTCTCGTGCTTCATCCACATGACGGCGGCGAGCAGCGCGATCGCCAGGGCGGCATAGCGTAGCAATTTGGGCATGTCAGTTCTCCGGTGCCTGGATATCGAGTTTTTGCATCTGGTAGCGCAACTGGCGCACGCTCAGGCCCAGCAGGGCGGCGGTCCTGGTGCGGTTGAACTGGGTCTGGGCCAGCGCGCGCCCGATGATGTCGCGCTCGACCTGCTCCAGGTAGGCCGGCAGGTTGCTCGGCAGGGAAGCCGGACCCAGTCCCGGCGCTTCCTGGGCCACGGGAGCGGCAGCCGGCGTCGAGACCGGCAATGCCGGCGACGGCGGCGTCGCCACCACCGGCACGGGTTCGGGGCGCACAGTGTCGGCCGATTGCGCGGCCGGCCGCGCAGCCTTCAGCGACAGGTCCTCGACCCCGATCACGCCGCCGTCGGCAAAGGCCAGCGCCCGTTCCAGCACGTTTTCCAGCTCGCGCACGTTGCCGGGGAAGGAATACGCACGCAGGGCGTCGAGCACGCCCGGCCCGAGCGACGCGCCGCCGGGGCCGGCCAGGCGAGCGAGGATGGCATTCGCCAGCACCGGCAGATCGTCGAGCCGCTCGCGCAGCGGCGGCAGCGTCAGCTCGATCACGTTCAGGCGGTAGAACAAGTCCTGGCGGAAGACGCCAGTCTCGACGCATTTCGCCAGGTCCTTGTGGGTCGCGCTGATGATGCGCACGTCCACCGGTTCTTCCACCGTGGCGCCGATCTTGCGCACGCGCCGCTCCTGGATCGCGCGCAGCAGTTTGACTTGCATCGCCAGCGGCAGATCCGCCACTTCGTCGAGCATCAGGGTGCCGCCGTTGGCAGCCTGGAAGAAGCCCTCGCGCTCCTCGCCGGCGCCGGTAAAGGCGCCCTTGCGGTGGCCGAAGAACTCGGATTCCATCAGGTTCTCGGGGATCGCGCCGCAGTTCACGGCGACGAACGGCTTTGCGGCGCGCGAACTCTGGGCGTGGATCTCGCGCGCCGCCAGTTCCTTGCCGGCGCCGGATTCGCCGCTGATCGCAATCGGCGCCATCGAACGCGCCAGGCGCGCGATCTGGGCGCGCAGCGACTGCATCGCTTGTGAGGCGCCGATCAGGCGCGAGCCCGTGCCCTCCCCGTCCGGCGCCGTTCCCGCTGCCTTTTCCGATAATTTCAGGGCCGAGCGCACCATCACGCGCAGCTCGTCGAGCACCACGGGCTTCGAGACGTAGTCGAAGGCACCGGCCTTGAGCGCCACCACCGCGTTTTCGGCGCTGCCGAAGGCGGTGATGACGGCGATCGGGGTCTTCGAACTGCCGGACACTTCGCGCACCAGTTCCAGCCCCAGGCCGTCGGGCAGGCGCATGTCGGTCAGCACCAGCGCATAGGCGTTGTCCTCGACCAGCCGGCGCGCTTCGCGCAGGGTCGCCGCGCAATCGACGTCGAGTCCCATCTTGACGAGGGTGATCTCGAGCAGGTCGCGCAGGTCGGGTTCGTCGTCGACGACAAGGATGCGGGGAGAACTCATGACTGCCTTTCCGTCCAAAAAACTAGCGTGCGGCGCCGGACGCTGACGCCTGGGCGAAGGTGATGACGAAACGCCCGCTCGCGCGGCGCTCGCCCGAAGCCGAACCTGCATCGAGACGGGATTCGTAGTCGAGCTTCGCCCCGTTGTTCAGGCACAGCTCGCGCGCCAGGTACAGTCCCAGTCCGGTGCCCTTGCTCGAGGTCGTGTAGAACGGCTCGAACAGGTGGGCGCGCACCTCGGGCGTGATGCCGGGGCCGTCGTCCTGCACGTGCAGCTCCAGCGTGCCGAAGGCGTCCAGCTCGGGCCAGATGCGGATGCTGCCCGGCCGGCGGCTGGCATAGCGGATCGCATTGCCGAGCAGGTTGACCAGCACTTCGCGCAGGTGCAGGGCGTCGAAGCGCACCTCGATGGCGCCGGCGCCACCGAGCCACACTATATCATCGGCCAGGTCCTGGGTTTCGCAGAATTCCGCCTTCAGCTCGGCGAGAAAAGGGGCCAGCAGCAGCGGTTCGGAATACGGCTGGGCCTTGCGCGACAGCTGCAGGATGTCCTCGACCATGCGGTTCACGCGCGCCACGTTGTCGCCGATGATTTTCAACAGCCGCACCTCGGCCTTGCCGTGCAGGTCTTCGGCCAGCAGCGCCGTGGCATGGCCGATCGCCGACAGCGGATTCCTGACCTCGTGCGCGATGCTGGCGGTGAGGCGTCCCATCGAGGCCAGTTTCAGCTGCTGCGCCTGGTTTTCGATCGCGCTCACGTCCTGCAGGAAGACGACGCTGCGCCCGGGAGAAGCGTACTGCCCCTCGATCCGGATGCGCGCGAAACGCAGTTTGAGGTGGGCCGGCTGCTCGCGCCGCGCACGCGGGGCGCCCTCGCCCGCCGCCTCCTGGAACGGCTTCAGGATCACGTACGCCGCATCCGGCCCGGCCTCGCCGGCCACCGGCTGGACCGCGGACAGCGCCGCCGGCGCAGCCGCCGGGGCGGGCATGGAGGCGCCGCTGCCGATCCAGGTCGCGAAGGCCTGGGCCACCGGCTCCAGCCCCGGCTCGTCCATGCGCAGCAGGGGCGCGCCCTCGAAGCCGAGCATGCGGCGCGCCGCCGGGTTGGCGGTATGGATGGCGCCGTCGGCGCCGACCACCAGCACGCCGTCGCCGACGTCGGCCACGACGATCTCGTTGATCGCCTGCTGCACCTGCAGGTCGGCGCCGCGCTGGGCGGCCAGCTCTTCCTGGCCGATCAGGCGCGCGGCCAGCCGGTTGACCAACCACACCACGGAAAAGAAGGCGATGCCGTACATCCCGCCCTGCATCAGGGTGGGCTCGCCGCCCGCCACGACCGTCTGCCAGAACGCGTGGAGCAGGATGAAGATGGTCGCGATCGCGGCCGAGAACAGCGCCAGCACCAGCGGCGCCAGGATCGCCGCGCCGGCCAGCGGGAACAGGTAGAGGATGCCGAGGCCGCTGCGCACGCCGCCGGCCGCCAGGTACAGCAGGGAGATGACGGCCAGGTCGACCGCGACCTGGGTCGCCAGCTGGGCCAGGAAGCGCCGCCGCCACAGGCTGGTGAGCGCCGCGAAGCAGACCGCCGCGCCGAGATAGAAGAAGCAGGTGCGCGCGTAGGCCGGCGCAAGGATGGACGCAAACGCGGCCTGCCCCCCGCGCAGGTCGAAGGCGAGGTACAGGATCAGCACCAGGGCGATGACGATGCGGGTGACGGTCAGCGCCTGCAGCGAACGCCAGAAGGTCGCGCGCGCCTGGCCGGACAAGGGCAGGCGCGGCTTCAATTGCCGATCTTGGCGGCGTGGGCGGCGCTGCAGTAGTCCTGCCCTTCGACGCGCACGGCTTCCGAGGCCGGGAAATGCAGGCCGCAATGCGCACAGCTGGTCATGTCTTCGATGACGGCAGCGTTTTGCGTGCGCGGCCGCGGCGGCGGCACGTGCTGCTCGGCGCGACGCGCGGCATCGCGCAGCTTGGCGCGGATGGCAAAGCCGACCACGACGATCAGGATCACCCAGAAAACGATACGGCTCATGCGACTCCCCGCTGCAAAACGACTTCAAGGACGAAACGGCTGCCGACATAGGCCAGCGCCAGCGTGGCAAACCCGGCCAGCGTGAAGCGCAGCGCCGTCTTGCCGCGCCAGCCGCGCCAGCGGCGCCCGGCCAGCAGGGCCGCGAACAGCAGCCAGGACAGCAGCGCGAACACGTTCTTGTGGTCCCAGCGCATGGCGCGGTCGAACAGCTGCTCGGAGAACACGACGCCCGACAGCACGGTCAGGGTGAGCAGCACGAAGCCGATCCCGATCAGGCGGAACAGCAGCTTTTCCATCGTCAGCAGCGCCGGCAGCTGGTCGAGCGCGCCGCCCAGCCAGCCGCCGCCGGCGGTGACGGTGCGCGCATGCAGCCGCGTTTCCTGCAGCGCCATCAGCACCGCGTGGAAGGCGGCGATGGTCAGCGTGCTGTAGGCCAGCACCGCCACCGCAACGTGCCAGCCGAAGGCGCTCGACTGGCCATGCAACGGCATCAGCGTGCCCGGGAACAGCACCGGCAGCAGCGCCGCTCCGAAGGCGAAAGGCATCACCATGCGGCGCAGGCCGTCGAGTGCGAAGTTGCGGTTTTCGATCCAGTAGGCCGCCACCGAGACCCACAGGGCGGCCGAGAGCATGATGGCGAAACCGATGCGCAGGCTGTCCGGGGCGAAGGCGTCGCTCCACAGGGCGGCGCCGTGCAGCGCCCAGGCCAGCGCGGTGACGCCTGAAATGACAGCGCCCCGGCCTGAGGGCAGCAGGGCGCAGGCCGCGTACAGGAAAGCCGCGGCAAAAAAGAGGGTGTTGTGCATAGCGGCAGTCTACACCATCGCCAAACGGCGGTGGCAGCCCCTCCCCTTCCGCTGCCTGGAGCGACCGACAAGGCTCCTAATCGCTGGCCGCCATGCGCAGTTCGTCGCTGTGGTGCCGCTGCTGCTCCTCCATGACCAGCTGGCCCAGCTCGCGCTTGAGGTCGTTGAATTGCGGGGAAGCCGGGTCGCGCAGGCGCGGCAGCTCGACCAGCATGTCGCGCTTGACCGTCCCCGGCCGGTAGGTCATGACGACGATGCGGTCGGCCAGGTAGATCGCCTCCTCGATGCTGTGGGTCACGAACAGGATGGTTTTCTGCAGTTCCGCCCAGATGCGCAGCAGCTCGTCCTGCAGGTTGCGCCGGGTCAGCGCGTCGAGCGCCCCGAAGGGTTCGTCCATCAGCATGATCGGCGAGTCGAGCGCCAGCACGCGCGCGATCGCCACCCGCTGGCGCATGCCGCCGGACAGGTCTTTCGGGTAGCGGGTGCGGAAGTCCGACAGCGAGAGCATCGCCAGCAGGCGCTCGACGGTCGCCTCGATCTCGGCTTTCGGCACGCGCTTGATCTCGAGCCCGAAGGCGATGTTCTTCTCCACCGTCATCCAGGGAAACAGCGCGTACTCCTGAAACACCATGCCGCGCTGGGGCCCGGGCCCGGTGACCTGGGCGCCGTCGACCAGGATGCGGCCGGAACTGGGCAGGGAAAAGCCGGCCACGGCGTTGAGCAGGGTCGACTTGCCGCAGCCCGAGGGGCCGAGCAGGCAGACGAACTGGCCGTGCGGGATGTCGAGGTCGATGTCCTGCAGCGCCACGACCTGGCGGCCGTCGCTGGCGAACACCTTGCCGACGCCGTTGATGCGGATGTGGGCTGCGTGTGCAGCAGTCGATGGGCTCATGTCAGTGCTCCAGGCCGCGGTGCCAGCGCAGCAGGTAGTTGTTCAGGCGGTTCATGCCGACGTCGATGGCGAGACCGAGCATGCCGATGGTGATCATGCCGGCGATGATCTTGTCGGACCAAAAATACTCGCGCGCCTCCAGGATGCGGAAACCGAGGCCGTTGTTCACCGCGATCATCTCGGACACGATGACGACGATGAAGGCGGTGCCGATGCCAATGCGCACGCCCGACAGGATATAGGGCACGGCGGCCGGCAGGATCACGCGCAGGAACATGGTGCCGCGGCTGGCGCCCAGGTTGCGCGAGGCGCGCAGGTAGATGCCGTCCACCTGGCGCACCCCGGCGATCGTATTCATCAGCACCGGGAAGAAGGCGCCGAGCGCGATCAGGAACACGGCCGGCGGGTTGCCCAGCCCGAACCAGAGGATCGCCAGCGGGATGTAGGCGATCGGCGGGATCGGGCGCAGGATCTGCACCAGCGGGTTCATCCAGGCGTAGACGGCCGGGCTGGCGCCCATCGCCAGCCCGAGCGGCAGGGCCAGCGCGCCGCCGATGGCAAAGCCCACCACCACCCGGTACAGGCTGGTCAGGGTGTCGACGACCAGCTCGCCCGAGAAGGCCCACGACCACCAGCCGCCATCCGTGTACTCCGCGAAGGGCGTCAGGGGCAGCAGGTATTCCAGCCATTTGCGCCCGACGTCGCTGGGCGCCGGCAGCACCTGCGGGTTGACCAGGCCGCCGCTCGCTGCCGCCTGCCAGAGGACGATGGCCAGCAGCGGCACCACCATGCCGATGGCCCGCTCCTGCCACTCCCTGCGCCAGTTCCTTTTTTCCATGGTCGGCTCCGTTTTAGTGGCTGGTGGTGACGTTCAGGCTTTTCTTGGCGGCCGCCAGCAATTCCGTCCGCACCCAGTCGCGCGCCAGCGGCGGCTGGCGCATGCGCCCGACGCCGGTCTTCATCATCGTGTCGGTCGTGACCTGGATGTGCTCCGCCGTCACGTCGTACGAAAACGGTGCGTTGCCGATGGCGTCGCGGAAGTCGTCGGTGCTGATCTGGCCCTTGAACAGCACCTCGCGCACGTATTTCTCGGCCAGGGGCTTGTTGTCGATGAAGGTCCGGGTCGCCTCAACGAAGCAGCGCATGAATTTCTCGGCGACCGGGCGGCGTCCGTTATGGAAAGCTTCGGTCATCACCATGGTGCGTACCGGCTCGCCGATCGCGGTGTCGTAGGGTTTCAGCACCTCGACCCCGAAACCCTTGTTGATCGCCTGCGAGGCCTGTGGCTCGGACTGCATCATGGCGTCGATCTGCTTGCCCAGCAGCGCACCGTTCAGGTCGGGATAGGAGAGATACACCAGTTGCACGTCCTTGCCCGGCGTGACGCTGGAGCTCAGCTTGTGCTTGTCCAGCTGGGCCATCAGCAGCACTTCCTGGATCGCCCCGCGCGTGACGCCCACCCGCTTGCCCTTGAGCGCGGCGACGCTGGTGATATCGGACCCAGGCCGCGCCACCAGGCGCGCCCCTCCGCGCGCGAAACCGGCCACCACCAGCACCGGTGCGCCGCCGGCGCGGCCCGAGATCGCCGCCTCGGAGGCGGTGGCGCCGACATCGAGTTCGCCGGCGATAATCGCCTGCATCACGTCCAGCCCCTTGGCGAAGGTTTTTTCTTCGACCCGGATGCCGCAGCGCGGTGCGATTTCCTTGATGTACGAGACGGCGCCGAAATGCGCCAGCTTCAGGTTCCCGAGCCGCACCACCGGGTCGGCAGGCCGCTGCTGGGCCTGGGCGCCGGCCGCCGCCAGCAGGGCCAGTGCGACCAGGGTGTTGCCAATGACGTTACGCATACACTTCTCCGTTCTGCACGCATCAAAAATGGAAATGCCGCCGCCGCGGAGGCACCGAAAACGATGCCAAAAGGAAAGAACTCTGCGGGCACCCAGAATGTGTCAGATATTGCAAACCCGGCTTTTGATACGGCTCAGATAGCACGGCCAAAAATTCGTCTTACGCATGCCGCATTAATGGGCAGGCCGGCTGTGCACAGGGTAAAATGGAGGATTGTCGAACGCCGTCCCCTATATAGTCAGGTAGAACATGCTAGATAACCTTACCCAACGCCTAGCCAAGGTCGTCAAGACGATGCGCGGCGAAGCGCGTCTGACCGAAGCGAACACCGCCGAGATGCTGCGCGAAGTGCGCCTGGCCCTGCTCGAGGCCGACGTGGCGCTGCCGGCGGTACGCACATTCATCGCCAACGTGAAGGAAAAAGCGCTGGGCGAAGAAGTCGTCGGCTCGCTCAGCCCCGGCCAGGCGCTGGTCGGCGTGGTGCAGCGCGAGCTGTCGGCCCTGATGGGCGCCGACCTGGGACCGGAAGCGACGCAATTGTCGTTCGCCCAGCAGCCGCCTGCGATCATCCTGATGGCCGGTTTGCAGGGTGTCGGTAAAACGACCACCACCGGCAAGCTCGCCAAGTATCTGAAGGAACAGAAGAAGAAAAAGGTCCTGACCGTCTCGGCCGACGTGTACCGCCCTGCCGCAATCGCGCAGCTGGAATCCGTCACCAAGCAGGTCGGCGCCGACTTCTTCCCGTCGCACGCTACCGACAAGCCGGTCGACATCGCCCTCGCCGCGCTCGACTGGGCCAAGAAGCACTACCACGACGTCCTGATCATCGACACCGCCGGCCGCCTCGGCATCGACGAAGCGATGATGCAGGAAATCGCCGCCGTGCACGGCGCCGTGAAACCAATTGAAACCCTGTTCGTGGTCGACGCCATGCTCGGCCAGGATGCGATCAACACGGCAAAAGCCTTCAACGACGCCCTGCCCCTGACCGGCATCGTGCTGACCAAGCTCGATGGCGACTCGCGCGGCGGCGCCGCCCTGTCGGTGCGCCACGTCACCGGCAAGCCGATCAAGTTCGCCGGCGTGTCGGAAAAGCTCGACGGCCTGGAAGCCTTCGACCCGAGCCGGATGGCCAACCGCGTGCTGGGCATGGGCGACATCCTGGCGCTGGTCGAAGAGGCCCGCAAGGGCGTCGACGAAAAGGCGGCGACCGACCTGGCCAACAAGATCAAGGTCGGCGGCCGTTTCGACATGAACGACTTCAAGGCGCAGCTGTCGCAGATGAAGAAGATGGGCGGCATGGCAGGCCTGCTCGATAAACTGCCGGCGCAGTTCCAGCAGGCGGCGGGTAACGCCAACATGGACCAGGCCGAGAAACAGGTGCGGCGCATGGTCGGCATCATCGACTCGATGACCCCGCTCGAGCGCGCCAAGCCGGAGCTGATCAAGGCCAACCGCAAGCGCCGCATCGCCGCCGGCGCCGGCGTGCAGGTGCAGGAAGTCAATCGCATGCTGACGCAGTACGACCAGATGCAGACGATGATGAAGAAGCTGAAAGGCGGCGGCCTGATGAAGATGATGCGGGGAATGAAGGGCATGATGCCAGGGATGCGATAAGGCCGTATTCGGCGTTCCCGAGCCAGTTCACGCTCCCCGAAAGCCGCGCCCGGCATCTGCCCGGCGCGGCGTTTTTATGCCTGTTTTTGGGCGGTTTTTCACTCTATGAGGCCGAGTTGCGTATAAACCCTGTTTTTTAGGCTTGTCAGAGTGAAAAAATTTAGAAAAAGACTTGCAGGAACAGTAAAACGCCACCAATATAAGCCGTGCGATGTATTGCGCAATTTCTCATATTAGGAGGCTCGAAGATGGCAACAGCCAAGAAATCCCCAGCAGCGCCCGCAAAGAAGGCCGCCGCCAAGCCGGCAGCCGCAGCCAAGCCGGCAGCGAAGAAGGCAGCAGCTCCTGCAAAGGCAGCCGCGCCGAAAGCCGCAGCAGCAAAGAAACCGGCTGCAGCGCGCAAGCCAAATGCCGCGTTCATGAAAGAACTGACGCCATCGGCCGAGCTGGCTGCAGTGGTCGGCAACAAGCCGCTGCCACGCACCGAAGTGACCAAGAAAGTCTGGGAATACATCAAGAAAGCGGACCTGCAAGCTGCAGACAACCGCCAGATGATCAACGCCGACGACAAGCTGAAAGCCGTTTTCGGCGGCAAGGCGCAAGTCTCGATGTTTGAAATGACCAAGCTCATTTCGAATCATCTGAAATAAGAAAGTCCGGCTGCCCTCTAGCCTGAACTTTAAAAAGCCCCGATCGCGAGATCGGGGCTTTTTGTTTTAAAGACGTGAATATATGGCGGCGGATGTGCTTGACCCGTAGGGTGGGCACCCTGTGCCCACGCGAAAGCCAGCACAGTGGTAACGGTATTCTCGCGCCAACGCGACGCATGCTTCCGCGTGGGCACGGGGTGCCCACCCTACGCAATTCAAAACCCGAATGCCGCTTTCATCAGCGTGAACACATGCGTGTTCTCGATCGTCCCCTTGAACGGCGCGGAGCCGGCGCCGGCCGCGTACAGCTTGACGTCGCCGCCGCCGTGCGACTCGCTCGACCAGCGCACGCCGGTCTCCTGGTGGTAGCCCTCGGACAGCGCGGTGGCGCTGTCGACGTCCGCGCGCAGGTCCGGGCGGTTCGGGCCATTGCCGAAGACGAGGGTCGTATAAGTCTTGCCGTCGGCGTCCCTGGTCGGCTGGCCGTCGCCGACGTTGCGCACGATGTCGAGCACCGGGTTGCCGCGCTTCGGGTAGCCGTTCAGGACCATCGTGTGGTCGTGGTCGGCGGTGACGACGATCAGGGTGTTTTCCAGGCCCGGATCGAGCGCGCGCATGCGGTCCACCGCCGTCTGGATCGCCTCGTCGAAGGCCACCGTCTCGACCATCGCATTGCGTGCGTTGGTGTCGTGCAGCGCGTGGTCGATCTTGCCGCCTTCGACCATCAGGAAGAAGCCTTTCGGATTCTTCGAGAGCAGCTCGATCGACTTGGCCGTCATCTCGGCCAGGGTCGGCTGCTCGGGACGGCGCTTGGAGGCGTAGTCGAGGTGGCTCTCGGCGCTGTAGATGCCGACGAACTTGCGCCCGACGCGCGCGGAGGCCATGTCGGCGCGGGTATGGGCCACGAAGTAGCCCTGGCTTCCCAGTTCCGCGATCAGGTCGCGCCCGTCGCCGCGGCCCTTCGGGTTGGTCTTCGCGTCGAAAGGCGTGAAGTGGTTGCGCCCTCCTCCCATCAGGACGTCGACGCCGTCGAGCAGGCGCGCGTTGTAGCCGGCGCCGCCCGGCACCACCTGCTGGGCGATGGTGTAGGCCATGTCGCGGTCGCAGACGTGCGAGAAGGTCGAGGCCGGGGTGGCGTGGGTCAGTTCGGTCGTGGTGACCGCGCCGACCGACTTGCCGGCGGCCTTGGCCAGTTCCAGGATCGTCATCGGCGCCGTGCCGTTATTCGCACCACAGCGGTCGATGCTGGCGATGCCGTTGGCGTCCTTGCCCGGCGCGACCGGTTTCGCGTCCTTCAGCGAGATCACGTCGTTGTTGATCTTCACGCCGGTCATGTAGGCGCCCATCGAGGGCGCGCTGTCGGTGACCTGGGCGTCAGCGGAATAGGTCTTGATGCGTGCGGTGCGGTCGAGGCGCTCGAAGTTCAGCAGGCCGTCTTCGCCGCTTTTAAAGATGCGCGCGGCGGTGATGGTGGTCGGGCCCATGCCGTCGCCGAGGAAGAAGATGATGTTTTTCGCCTGGGCTTTGGGGGCGACTGGTGCTGACTGCGCGTTCAGGGTGAAGCAGGCTGCGACAAGCAGCGCGGAGAGTCGGATGGTGGTCATCTGGTGCTTTCTGGCGGTACGGCTCACAGGCCCGCCGCGGTCTTGATCAGGCTGAAAACGCGGGTGTTGTCGATGGTGCCGCGGAACAGCTCCGCATTGGCGCCGATCGCCCCGAGGTAGACGTCGGCGCCGCCATGGGTCTCGGCGCCGGCGCGGGTGCGCACCACCGCTTCCTGGTGGTAGTCGTCGCCGGCCGCGATCTCGTCGGTCAGTTTCACGTCCTTGCGGCTGCCCTGGATGCGGTGCTCGCCGGTGCCGAAGCCCAGGATCGTGAAGGGCGCGCCGTCCTTGTCGAGGCGGATTTTCCCCTCCGGCAGGCCGCGTACCAGGCCCAGGATGCCGGGGTTGGCCGGCGTGGTCTTGCCGGTGCGCGGCGAGTAGCCGTTAATCAGCAGCGTGTGGTCGTGGTCGGCGGTGGCGACGATCAGGGTGTTCTTCAGGCCCGGGTCGATGGCCTGCATCTTGTCGATGACGTGCTTCAGTGCGGCGTTGTAGTTGACCGTCTCCTGCAGCGCGCGCTTGGCCCGGGTGGCGTGCAGCGCATGGTCGATCAGGCCGCCCTCGACCATCAGGAAGAAGCCGTTCGGGTTCGTCGAGAGGATGTCGACTGCCTTGCCCGCCATGTTGGCCAGCGCCGGCTGCTTGACCGGGTCGCGCTCGGCCTCGAAGGCCAGGTGGCCCTGGCCGAACAGGCCGATGACCGGCTGCAGGGTCGCGCTCAATGCCGTCATCTGCGCCGTGTTCGAGGCGACGCGCCAGCCCTGCGCCTGCAGTTCGCCCACCAGGTTGCGCCCGTCGGCGCGCTTGCCGCCCTGGGCGAAGGGCGTGAAGAACTCGGCGCCGCCGCCGAAGACCAGGTCCAGGCCCTTGCTGCCCAGCGCCGCGTTGTAGCCCGCGCCGCCCGGCACCAGGCTTGCCGCGATGTCGGCTTCCAGCCTGCGCGTGCAGACGTGGGCATAGGTGGCGGCCGGGGTGGCGTCGGTGACCTTGGTGGTGGTGACGACGCCGGCGGCCATGCCGCGCGCCTTGGCCAGTTCGGCCAGGGTGGTCACGGGCTTGCCATTGGTTTTGCCTCCTTCCTGGCAGCGGCTCACCAGGCGGTTGCCGTTGGCGTCGGGCGCCGGAGAAATCGCGCGGGTCTCGGTCGACATCGAGATCACGTTGTTGTTCTGCTTTACGCCGGTCATGTAGGCCGCCATCGAGGCGGCGCTGTCGGTCACCTGCGCGTCGTTCGAGAAGGTTTTCACGAAGGCCGACTCGGGCAGCGTGTCGATGGTCAGTTCGCCGTCTTCGCCGGCATGGAAGATGCGCGCGGCGGTGAGGGTGTTGATGCCCATGCCGTCGCCGAGGAAGAAGATGATGTTTTTGGCGCGCGGGCTGCCGTCGCTATTCGTTTGCGCCGGTGCCTGGGTCGTGCCGGTCGACGCACAGCCGGCGAGCAGCGCCAGCAGGCTCGCGGCGGCGAGGGTGTTCATTCGCATGATGGATGTTGGAGCGGGGAAAAGCGGGCAGTCTACACCGGGATGGGGGACCGTGGCTCGATTGATATGTTGTGGGATTGTAGGGTGGACGGCTTTGCCGTCCACCCTACGGGCCGATCTACCGCGACGCCACCTGCACCGGATTGAACCCCCACTTCTTCCACGCCGCCAGCACCGCGTTCGGGTACTGCGGCTTGCCGCGGCTGCCGTTGTAGCGGCCGAGGGCGAGGTAGAGGTTGCCGCGTTCCATGTCGAGGTACATGCGCAGGATCGCGCAGCCGTAGCGCAGGTTGGTTTGCATGTGGAAGAGCTTGCGGCGGTCGCTGTCGCCGATCACCTTGGTCCAGAACGGCATCACCTGCATGTAGCCGCGCGCGCCGACGATCGACACCGCGTACTTGCGATAGGCCGATTCGACCTGGATCAGGCCCAGCACCAGGCCCGGGTCGAGCCCGGCGCGGGTCGATTCGTACCAGACCGATTCGAGGAATTCGGTGCGCGACTGTTCGTCCGACAGGCGCTTTTTCAGGCGCGCCGACATCTCCGTGAACCACATCTGGTAGCGCACGCGCGCCGCCTCGTCGCGGAAGCTCGGCTTCGGCGGGCGCGTGTCGGCAATCGCGTTCGAGAGCGCCAGCCGCACCGAGTCGGCCAGCGCCTCCTCTTTCTGGTTGCCGGCGTGGGCGGGCGCAGCGGCCAGGGCGAACGAGAGCAGCGCGCTCCCCAGCCAGGCCGCGGCCCGGCCGTGTACCTGCTTCAGCATCACTGGCCCAGCTTGCCCTTGATGAAGCCGACCATCTCGGCAACCGGCACGGCAGTCGCCTCGGTGTCGCGGCGGCCCTGGTATTCGAGGTTGCCCTCTTTCAGGCCGCGCTCGCCGATGACGATGCGGTGCGGCACGCCGATCAGCTCCCAGTCGGCAAACATCGCGCCCGGACGCAGGCCGCGGTCGTCGACGATGACATCCACGCCTGCCGCCTGCAGCTCGGCATACAGCTTCTCGACCTGCTCCTTGACCATCTCGCTGCGGTCCATGCCCATCGGGCACAGCACCAGCTGGAAAGGCGCCAGCGCGTCCGGCCAGACGATGCCCTTGTCGTCGAAATTCTGCTCGATCGCCGCGCCCAGGATGCGGGTCACGCCGATGCCGTAGCAGCCCATCTGCAGCGGGGCCGGCTTGCCGTTCTCGTCGAGGTAGGTCGCGCCCATCTTCTCGGAGTAGGCGGTGCCGAGCTGGAACACGTGGCCCACTTCGATGCCGCGCTCGATCGCCAGCACGCCTTTGCCGTCCGGCGAGGCATCGCCTTCGACCACGTTGCGCAGGTCGGCAACGATCGGCTCGGGCAGGTCGCGGCCCCAATTCACGCCCGTCAGGTGGAAGTCCGCCTCGTTGGCGCCGCAGACGAAATCGGCCATGTTGGCGACCGTGCGGTCGGCAACGACGGTCACCGGCTGTTTCGGCGCGACCGGGCCCAGGTAGCCCGGCACGCTGCCGTAGACTTCCTGGATTTCCGCTTCGGTCGAGAAGCGGTGGTTCGCCAGGCCGGCAACCTTGCCGACCTTGACTTCGTTCAGTTCGTGGTCGCCGCGCAGCAGCAGCATGAAGTACTGCTTGCTGACTTTACCCTCTTCTTCTTGTTCAACGGTCAGCGCGATGGTTTTCACCGTGCGCGACAGCGGCAGGTTCAGCAGTTCGGCCACGGTTTCGCACTTGGTTTTACCGGGCGTCGGCACCTTCTTCATCTCTTCGGCCGCCGCGCCGCGCTCGCCGATGGCCAGCGCCTCGGCCGCTTCCATGTTGGCCGCGAAATCCGAGTCCGGGCAGTAGACCAGCGCGTCTTCGCCGGTCGAGGCGATGACGTGGAATTCGTGCGAGCCGGTGCCGCCGATGGCGCCGTTGTCGGCCGCCACCGCGCGGAATTTCAAACCGAAGCGGTTGAAGATGCGCACATAGGCGTCGAACATGATCTGGTAGGACTTCTGCATGCCCTCGAGGTCGCGGTCGAAGGAGTAGGCATCCTTCATCGTGAACTCGCGGCCGCGCATCAGGCCGAAACGCGGGCGGCGCTCGTCGCGGAACTTGGTCTGGATGTGATAGAAGTTCAGCGGCAGCTGGCGGTAGGATTTCACTTCCGTACGCACGACGTCGGTGACGACTTCTTCGGAGGTCGGCTGGATCGCGTAGTCGCGGCCATGGCGGTCCTTGACGCGCATCAGTTCCGCACCCATCTTGTCCCAGCGGCCGGTTTCCTGCCACAGCTCGGCCGGCTGCACGACCGGCATCAGGAGTTCGAGGGCGCCCGACTTGTTCATTTCTTCGCGGATGATGGCCTCGACCTTGCGGATCACGCGCAGGCCGGTCGGCATGTACGTGTAGATGCCGGAGCCGAGGCGCTTGATCATCCCGGCGCGCATCATGAGCTGGTGGCTGACGATCTCGGCGTCGGACGGCGCTTCTTTAAGAGTTGAAATAAAAAATCGTGAGGCGCGCATATCGATGAATTCTTTTTAAAAAGAGAGAGTTATAATCGACCTAATTTTAAAGGATTAGCTGGCTGATGCGTCCAATCTTTGTACAAATGGGTCCGCAACATGCAGCGCCAGCCGTTTTCGTCACGAGCGGAGGCGGCCGACGCCTGGATTTGTAAGTAAAAATGTAAGGGACACAAAGGCCGGCAGAAAGTTTCGAGGTGCACTATGCTCGATCGGGAAGGGTTTCGCCCCAACGTCGGCATCATCCTGCTGAACGCCAATAACGAGGTGTGGTGGGGCAAACGGGTGCGCGAGCACTCGTGGCAGTTTCCGCAAGGGGGTATCAAATACGGCGAGACGCCGGAACAGGCGATGTACCGCGAGCTCGAGGAGGAAATCGGTTTGCGCCAGGAGCATGTCAAGATCGTGGGCCGTACCCGCGACTGGCTGCGCTATGAGGTGCCGGACCATTTCATCAAGCGCGAGATCCGCGGCCATTACCGCGGCCAGAAGCAGATCTGGTTCCTGTTGCGCATGGTTGCGCGCGACAACGACGTCAATCTGCGCCTGACCGACCATCCGGAGTTCGACGCCTGGCGCTGGCACGACTACTGGGTGCCGCTGGACGTGGTCATCGAGTTCAAGCGCGATGTCTACCAGCGTGCATTGCAGGAATTGTCGCGCTTCCTGACCATTCCGCCCAACGGCGGGCACGCGGAGCGCCGCCACAGCGCGCGCTACCTGCGCCAGCCGCGCGGACAGGGCAGCGGAGCCGCCAAGCCGCCTGCCAAGTCGCGCGAGGCGATCAGTGCCGGGACTGAATCGCAAATGGTACTCGCGCCGGAAAAATAAGTAGACTGCAACATGAAAACAGGCACACCGTGCAAACGGTGGGGCCTGTTTTTTTTGCGCAATAAGCATGGCCCGCAACAAGTTACTAAACGAAAAAAAATAGTGTTAAAGCAGTAGCGCCGGGCAATCGCTGCCGGCGCGCCGCTCAGTCCATCCCGGCTGCTGACGACGCGTGATCCCTCAGCCATGCCAAGGCCCGCGGGGCAGCGCCGAGCACCGAGATATGGCCATCGTCCGGCAACTGCCACAGCTCGGCTCCCTGGCAATGGCCCCCTAGCCAGGCGGCATGGCCGATCGGCACGATCCGGTCCGCGCTTCCATGCAGCAGGAGCAGTGGCCGCGAAACCCCGGCACAGTCGAATCCCCAGGGCCTCACGTAGGCCAAGTCGTCGTCGACTAGCCCTCCCGGTCCATGCGCCATGGCAGGACCGACCACGCTGTCGAACCAAGACCACCGCCCCGCCAGCGCTGCGCGGTCGGCGTCGGTGAACAGCGCCGGGTCGAACTCGGGGCCGGATGCCTCGTACGCTTCCTTTGCCGCCAACCCCGCGAGCGCCGACTGCAGGCTTGCTGCACCGCAGGGATGCATGCTGCCGAACCAGTCGAGCCCTTCCGCGTCGTAGGGCGCCAGCCCGGCCACGCTGACGGCCGCCAGCACGCGTGCCGGCAACAGGGCGGCGCAGGCCAGCGCGTGGGGGCCGCCGCCGGAGTGTCCCATCACCGCAAACCGGCCGATTCCGAGCGCATCGGCAATGCAGGCAACATCGCGCGCCGCGTCGGCGACCTTGCGTCCCTGGCGGCGGGTGGAACCGCCGTAGCCTGGCCGGTCATAGCCGATCCAGCGCAGCCCGAGCCGGTTTGCATCGGCCTCCAGCGGCGCCGGCGGCGCGCCGATATTCGGCGTGCCGTGCAGCCAGAACACCGCCAGTGCATCGCCGTCGCGTCGCCCCTGGTCGTAGACATGCAGGGAATGCCCGTCATCGAGCGTCAGGTCCAGTTCCCTCATCGCTTCCCCCTGTCGAAAGCTGCATGATACCGGCGCACCTTCGGCACGTCCCGCGCCATCCGGCTACAATGGCGCCCTTCCTTGTTTTCTCTTCCCGACCATGTTCACACCGTCCTCGCACGACGTGCGCCGCTTTTTCTGCGAAGCCTACCGCAAGCAACGCGCCGGTGAAGTCCTTACGCCGATGGACGCGATCGCCGCCGACTGGATCGTCCAGCATCCCGAATACCACGAGGCCCTCTTCGACGCCGACGAAGCCGTCGCGCGCGACTATTCGGTCGAGGGCGGCCAGCCGAATCCGTTCCTGCACCTGTCGATGCACCTGTCGATCGCCGAACAGGTCTCGATCGACCAGCCGCGCGGCATCAAGGCCGCGCACGACCTGCTGGTGTCGCGCATCGGCGAGCACGATGCGCACCACGAAATCATGGAATGCCTGGGCGAGATGATCTGGAAGTCGCAGCGCAACGGCCTGCCGCCGGATACCGAAGCCTATATCGAATGCGTGCGGCGGCGCGCGACGCGCTAGCGCGGCGAACAGGCGAAAATCGATACACAAAAGCGGCCATGGCCGCTTTTTTCTTGTCATGTCGCTGCCGTCCGCAGCAATCTATATGCATGCAATAAAATTGCACCACAGGAAACTTTCCAGCTAGAATTGCTGGATGAACAAGTCCTTCTTCCGCAGCGCTGCCGCGCTCAGCTTCTGCGCCTGTGCCGCGCTGGCGCATCCAACTGCCGCCGCTGCCGACCCGCCTGGCTGCAAATATGTCGAGGTCGCCAGGCTGCCGCTGCAGTACACCGGCCCTGCGCTGCAAGTGACGACCGTCGGCAGCATCAACAACACGCCGGCCACCATGCTGGTCGACACCGGCGCCTGGCAAACCGTCCTCACGCGCACCGGCACCGAGCGCCGCGACATGGTCCTGCGTAATACGGGCAGGTATGCTCGCGGCGTCGGCGGCAGTGCCCGGATCTACGAAACGCGGGTCAAGGAATTCTCGACCGGCATCGCGGGCGGCGCCAAGGGCTACATGAAGGTCCTGACCGACTTCGGCGCCACGCCCACCTTCGACGCGATCATTGGCGCGCCCTTCCTGCTGCAGGCCGACCTGGAGATTTCGCTGGCGACCAAGGAAATGAAGTTCTTCCGGCCGCTCGATTGCAAGGACCAGTTCCTCGCCTACTGGAGCCCGGACGCCGTCGTCGTCCCCTTCGAATACGAAAGCCGCGATAACCCGAATCCCCGCTTCACGGTGACGGTCAATGGCGTGAAGATGGCGGCGATCATCGACACCGGCGCCGCCACGACCTCGATCACGCTGCGCGCCGCCAAGCGCGCCGGCCTCAAGCTCGACGCCCCTGGCGTCACCCGCGCGGGCGTGTCGTACGGCATCGGCGAACGCAAGCCGCCGCGCTGGCGCACGAGCTTCGACACCTTCCAGATCGGCGACGAAACCGTGAGCAACGCCGAGATCGCCGTCATCGACTACGAGGGCGAAGTCGACGTCCTGCTGGGCGACGACTTCCTGCGCTCGCACCGCGTGCTGTTCGCGATGAGCCAGAAAAAACTGTATATCTCCTATCTCGGCGGCGAGCCCTTCGGGCAACGGCGCACGCTCGAGCCCTGGATCACCGCCGAGGCCGAAGCCGGCAACGCCGATGCGCAAATAGCGCTGGCCGACATCTACATGCGGGGCAAGCTGGTTCCGAGGGACGCCGCGCGCGGCTCTGCCTTGCTGGAAAAAGCGGCAGCCGGCGGCAACCCGCTCGCAGGCATCGCGACCGGGCGCAGCATGATGCTGCGCGGGCTCGTACCCGAGGGCGCGACGCGCATCCGCGCCGGCCTCGACAAGCTGCCCTCGCATCGCAGCGCCGCGCTGTGGCTGTACATCGCGCGCCTGCGTACGGGCCAGCCGGAACTGGCGGCGACCGAACTGAAGGCAAACTTCGCGCGCAACGAGGACGACGAATGGCCAGGTCCGATCGCCGATTTCTATCTCGGCAAGATGAGCGCCGAGGCCCTGCTGAAAGCGGCAGGTGAGGACAGCGCCAGCGCCCACAGGCGCACCTGCCAGGCGATCGCCGCCATGGCCGAGTGGCATGGGGCGCGCGGCGAGAAGGAGCAGTCGGGAGCCTTGTCGGCGCGCCTGAAGGAACAATGCGCAGCGCCGCAGCCGAACGCGGTGGCGGATGCAAACGCGGCTGCCGCGCAGCAGTAGCCGGCAGCGCCGCCGCGCCTCGTCAGTGCCGCATTAGCCCAGCTTGTCGTCCGCCACCCGGTAGCGCGGATCTTCCAGCACGTTCACTTCGATCATGTCCTGCGCCTTGCCGAGCAGCTCGCGGCAGTCCGGGCTCAGGTGGCGCAGGTGCAGGCGCTTGCCCAGCGCCCGGTAGCGCTCGGCCAGGGCGTCGATCGCCTGGATCGCCGAGTGATCCACCACGCGCGCGCGGCGGAACTCGACCACCACGTCCTGCGGATCGTCCTTGGGCGCGAACAGCTCGTTGAAGTTGGCGATCGAGGCGAAGAACAGCGTGCCCTCGAGTTCGTACACCTTCCAGCCCTGGGCGTCGGTCGATGTCGTCACCTTGACCTGCTTGGCGTGCTGCCAGGCGAATACCAGCGCCGAGACGATCACGCCGACGATCACCGCCACCGCCAGGTCGAACACCAGGGTGATGGCCGCCACCAGTACCACCACCAGCGTATCGGCGCGCGGCACCTTGCCGATGGTGCGGAAAGTGCCCCACTCGAAGGTTTTCTCGCACACTACGAACATCACGCCGATCAGGGCCGCCAGCGGAATCTGCTCGATCCAGCTCGAGCCGAACAGGATGAAGGAGAGCAGGAACAGCGAAGCCGCGATGCCCGACAGGCGGCCGTAGGCGCCGTTGTTCACGTTGATCATGCTCTGGCCGATCATCGCGCAGCCGCCCATACCGCCGAAGCAGGCGGTGACGACGTTGGCCGCGCCCTGCGCCATGCATTCGCGGTTCGGCTGGCCGCGCGTCTCGGTGATCTCGTCGACCAGGGTCAGCGTCAGCAGCGACTCGATCAGGCCGACGCCGGCCAGCACCAGCGAGTACGGCAGCACGATGTAAAAGGTCTCGAGGTTGAACGGCACGTCGGGCAGCGCGAAGGCCGGCAGGCCGCCGCCGATCGATCCGAGGTCGCCGACGGTCTTCGATTCGATGCCGAGCAGGGCCGCGCCGAGCGTGACGACCAGGATGCCGACCAGCGTCGCCGGCACGGCCTTGGTGATGCGCGGCGTGATGTAGATGACCGCCATCGTCGCCGCCACCAGGCCCAGCATCGTGTAGAGCTGGGCGCCCTGCATCCATTGCCCGTCGACCTTGAAGTGGCCGAACTGGGCGATGAAGATCACCAGCGCCAGGCCGTTGACGAAGCCGAGCATGACCGGATAGGGCACCATGCGGATGAATTTGCCCAGGCGCGCGGCCGCGAACAGCATCTGCCATACGCCCATCAGGACAATCGCCGCGAACAGGTACTGCGCGCCGTGTTCGACGACGAGGGCCACCATGACCACGGCCAGCGCCCCGGCCGCGCCCGAGATCATGCCCGGGCGGCCGCCGAAGGCGGAGGTGATGAAGGAGACCAGCACGGTGGCATACAGGCCGGTCAGCGGAGAGACGTGGGCGACCAGGGCAAAGGCGATCGCTTCGGGAACCAGGGCCAGGGCGACGGTCAGGCCGCTGAGCAGGTTGGTTTTCAAATAAGCAGGTGAGACGGACTGCAAGATACAACTCCTGACGACGGCGCGGACGCCGCAAAAAATAAAATCCCCCGGATCCGGCCGGCGAGGCCAGATCCGGGGGACCGGATCGCGATTGCTGCAGGCGCCGGAGGCGCTGCTGCGGGCGCCAGAGGCGCTTCGTTATTTGCGAATGACGAGCTGCGAAGGCAGGCTGGCGAGGTAGGCGCCGATGTCGATCATGTCCTGGTTCGTCAGCGGCTGCACCTGGCCCGCCATGATCGGGTTGCTGCGGCCGTTGGCCTTGTCGCCGCCGCGCTTGTAGGCGACGAGGGCGTGCGCGATGTAGTCGGCATGCTGGCCGGCCAGCTTCGGGTAGCTCGGGTCGATCGGCTTATTATAGTCGGCGCCGTGGCAGGACGCGCAGTTGTACTTCTTGGCCAGCTCTTCGCCGCGCTTGACGTCGGCCGCGGCGGCGAAGGTGGTAACAGAAGCGGAGACAGCGCCGAGGGCCAGCGCGATGATCAGTTTTTTCATGGCGTGGTCCTTACTTTCGGCTCTGGGCGTTCTGCTGCGAGTAGTAGGCGGCGACGTCGGCGATGTCCTGGTCGGACAGGCTCATCGCGATGCCGCGCATCGAGGGATGCTTGCGGTCGCCCTTCTTGTAGGCGTTCAGCGCGGATTCGATGTACTTGGCGGACTGGCCGCCGATCATCGGCACCTGGTACACCTCGGGGAAGGTAGCCTTGTAGCCTGGGATGCCGTGGCAACCGATACACATTTCGATCTTGCTCGCGGCTGCCTTCGGATTGCCGACGACGTCGGCTGCGGACGCGGAAGCGGCGCAAGCGGCCAGAACGAGTACTGCCAAAAGTTTTTTCATGGTGGGAATCGCAAATTTTTTAATCGAATACCGCTACCGCACTGAAACTTAACTTAGTACCAACCCGCCGATTCTAGCCCAACAAAAGATTGCAGTCTACCAACCTCGTGCGCCCCTGCCGCCGGCCCGCGGGTTCTGGCATATACTCGGGATTTTCCTCCTGACGAACAACGCGTATGCAAGCCCACACTCGCTTCGAAGGCACCGAGAGCTATGTCGCCACCGACGACCTGAAACTGGCCGTGAACGCCGCCCTCACCCTGCAGCGCCCGCTGCTGATCAAGGGCGAACCGGGCACCGGCAAGACCATGCTGGCCGAAGAGGTGGCGGCCGCGCTGAACATGCCGCTGCTGCAGTGGCACGTCAAGTCGACCACCAAGGCCCAGCAGGGCCTGTACGAATACGACGCCGTCTCGCGCCTGCGCGATTCCCAGCTGGGCGACGAGCGCGTGCGCGACATCCACAACTACATCGTCAAGGGCGTGCTGTGGCAGGCGTTTACGTCGCCCGAGCCGGTGGTGCTGCTCATCGACGAGATCGACAAGGCCGACATCGAGTTCCCGAACGACCTGCTGCGCGAACTCGACCGCATGGAATTCTACGTCTACGAGACGCGCGAAATGGTGGTCGCCAAGCACCGCCCGCTGGTCATCATCACCTCGAACAACGAGAAGGAACTGCCCGACGCCTTCCTGCGTCGCTGCTTCTTCCACTACATCAAATTCCCGGACCGCGAGACGATGGCCGACATCGTGCAGGTGCACTACCCGCGCCTGAAGCAGGAACTGCTGGCCGCCGCGCTGCAGAGCTTTTACCAGGTGCGCGATGTCCCCGGCATCAAGAAGAAGCCCTCGACCTCGGAGTTCCTCGACTGGCTGAAACTCCTGATGGCCGAGGACATCCCGGCCGAAGCCCTGCACAGCCAGGATGCGAAGGCCGTGGTGCCGCCGCTGCACGGCGCGCTGCTCAAGAACGAGCAGGACGTGCACCTGTTCGAGCGCCTGGTCTATATGTCGAGGACCAACCGATGACGGTCGGCAGAGTTGCGGTCGAGCCGGTGACGCTCGAATTCCACGGCGTGCGGCTCGAACCGCTGACGCTGGGGCACGTCGACGGCCTGCGCCTGGCCGCCGCCGACGGGGACTTGTGGAACCTGCGCGTGACGAGCGTGCCGGAGCCGCACCGCACCCAGGCTTATGTGCACGCGGCACTGGAAATGACGAACCGGCTCGCCTTTGCCGTGATCGATTCGTCCTCTGGCGCGGTGCTGGGCACGACCAGCTACCACGACATCGTTCCCGAGATCGGCCGGGTCGAGATTGGCTACACCTGGTATGCAAAGAGTGCCCAGCGCAGCTCCGTGAACACGAGCTGTAAATTATTGCTGCTCTCGCACGCCTTCGACACCCTCGGCTGTTCCGTCGTGGGCTTCCGCACCGATAATTTCAATTATGCCTCGCAGCGCGCCATCGAGCGGCTGGGCGCGAAGAAGGACGGCGTGATCCGCCACCACTTCGCGCGCCGCGACGGCACCGTGCGCGACACCGTCATGTACAGCATCGTGCGCGGCGAGTGGCATGAGATCAAGACGCACCTGCACTACCTGCTGACCCGGCACGGCGCCGGCAACTGACATGCTGATCGATTTTTTCTTCGCCCTGCGTAACGCGAAAGTCCCGGTCTCGATCAAGGAATTCCTGACCCTGCTCGAAGCCCTGGAAAAGAGCGTGATCGCGCCCTCGCTCGACGAGTTCTACTATCTCGCGCGCCTGACGCTGGTGAAGGACGAAGCCCATTTCGACAAATTCGACCGCGCGTTTGGCAGCTACTTCAAGGGCATCGAGGCGGTGTTCGATACGAGCAAGGGCGAGATCCCGCTCGACTGGCTGATCAAGCGCATGGAGCGCGAGCTGACGCCCGAGCAGAAGGCGGCACTGGAAAAATTCGGCTACGAGAAGCTGATGGAGCGCCTCAACGAACTGCTGAAGGAACAGAAGGAACGCCACGAAGGCGGCAGCAAGTGGATCGGCACCGGCGGCACCTCGCCCTTCGGCCATGGCGGCACCAATCCGGAAGGCATCCGCATCGGCGGCCAGGGCCGCAACCGCACGGCGGTGAAGGTCTGGGACCAGCGTTCGTACAAGGACTACGACGACGAGCGCGAACTGGGCACCCGCAACATCAAGGTCGCGCTGCGCCGCCTGCGCCGCTTTGCCCGCACCGGCGCGTTCGAGGAATTCGCGCTCGACGAGACCGTGCGCGCCACCGCCAGCAATGCCGGCTACCTCGACATCCGCATGCAGCCCGAGCGCAAGAACCGGATCAAAGTGCTGATGCTGCTCGACGTCGGCGGCACCATGGACGACCACATCGAGCGTACCGAGGAGCTGTTCTCGGCGGCCAAGAGCGAATTCAAGAACATGGAGTTCTTCTACTTCCACAACTGCGTCTACGACTACCTGTGGAAGAACAACCGGCGCCGCCATGCAGAACGCTTCCCGACCTGGGACATCCTGCGCAAGTACCCGCCCGACACCCGCGTGATTTTCGTGGGCGACGCCACCATGAGCCCCTACGAGGTGCTCGCGCCCGGCGGCTCGGTCGAATACCACAACGAGGAAGCCGGCGCCGAATGGCTGGCGCGCTTCTGCAACGCCTTTCCGAAGTTCGCCTGGCTCAATCCGGAACCGGAAAGCCTGTGGCAGTACCGCCAGTCGATCGCCGTCATCCGCCAGATCATGAATAACCGGATGTTCCCGGTGACGATCGAGGGATTGGAGCGGGCGATGCGCTTGCTCAGCAAATAAATTCGATCGCCAATTGTAGGGTGGACGGGTTCCCCGTCCACGCGTTCAAACAGTGTTCGCATACCGAACGACTGCTCAGGTCGCGGTTGAACGCGTGGACGGGAGACCCGTCCACCCTACGCGTCATCACCGGATCAGCGCGCTTCCCGCAACACATTCCGCACAACATACAGCCCTACTACATCCAGCGCGGTATGCACCATCACCGCCGCCAGCAAGCCTACATACTGGTAAATCAAGCCCAGCACCACGCTCGCCCCGAACACGCCCGCGGCCTGCACCAGCGTCGCCCGATTGATCTTGCGGAACTGGTACACCGGCGTATGCGTCAGCAGGAAAATCACCGAGGTAATCCACACCCCCAGCAGCGGCTGCAGCGCCGCGCGGAACAGCAGCTCCTCGCCGACCGCCGCCGCGATGCTGATCCAGACCGGATTCAGGCCCGACAAATCGAGCTTGCCATAGGCCGTGATCGTGTTGCGCGTCGCTTCCGATTGCGCCGTCAGGCGGAAGCTGAGGTAGGAGGCGACCGCCGCCAGCGCCGACAGGCCCAGCCCGTACACGAACTGCGAACCCCAGCCCATCGGCCCGGTCAACACGGCACGTGCTCCGTCCTGGACGACGGCGATGATCAGGAAGGCGATCAGCGAAAAGGCGACGCAGGTCAGAACCTGGGCGGTCAGGCGGATCGGGGGGCGGGCTTGCGGCTGGCTGGGCGGTTGGGAAGACATGAAGGCGCGTCGGGCGAGCCGACGAATGAGGAATCGGAAAGGGCCCCATTCTAGAGTGCGCCGCCTTCCCTGACAATGAAGGCGTCGGTTTGAACTCGTCAGTTGCAGGGCGCAATCGTGCGCAGGTGCGGCTGTCCTCGTCTTGTAAAATCGGCAAAAGACCAGCCCGATCGCTGCGGGTGCGGTTTTCCACCGTTCCCACCATTTTCGAGGATCTTGCATGCCAGACTTGCTGTCCTTCCTGACCAGCCTTGCGTGGCCCTTCGCGATCGCCATCGCCTGGGTTGCCGGGGAATTCGGGCAGCGTTGGACGGGATTGCCACGCATCAGTTTTTACGGCCTCGTCGGGTTCGCGCTGGCCGGTCCCCAGCTCGGCGTGCTGCCCGCGCCCGACGGCGGCGCGGTTTCGATGCTGGCCGACGTCGCCTTCGGCCTGATCCTGTTCGAGCTCGGCTACCGCATCAACCTGCGCTGGCTGAAGAACAATCCCTGGATCGGCATCAGCGGGCTGGTCGAGTCGCTCGCCACCTTCATCGCCGTCTACCTGATCGCGATCGCCTTCGGCGCGCCCCAGCTCATCGCCCTGATGCTGGCCTCGCTCTCGATGGCCACCTCGCCCGCCACCGTCGTGCGCGTCATCAACGAGCAGCGCAGCTCGGGCCAGGTGACCGAGCGCGTGCTGCACCTGACGGCCCAGAACTGCGTGCTGGCGGTGTTTGCCTTCAATGTCGTGATCGGCTTCTGGATTTTCCGCACCTTCGAGGACCTGGGCGACGCCATCTGGAGCAGCCTGGTGCTGCTGGCCGTCTCGACGCTGACCGGCGCCGTGTTCGGGCTGGCCGTGCCTGCCCTGCTGCGGGGGCTCAAGAACCCGCGCCAGGACCCGACCGTCGCCTTTGCGCTGGCCGTCATCCTGCTGGTGGCCATTTCCTACGCGGGCGGGCTGTCGCCGGTGGTCGCCACTCTCGCCTTCGGCCTGGTGGCGCGCCACCGCCGCGTCGCCTTCAGCCAGGCCCAGCGCGGCTTTGGGGCGCTGGGCGAATTGCTCACCGTGCTGCTGTTCGTGTTCGCCGCGTCCACCCTCGACTGGGAGAAAGTGGCGGCCGGCAGCGCGCTGGCCGTGGTTATCGTGCTGGCGCGCCTGCTCACCAAGACGCTGGGCGTCGCCGCCTTTGCCCACCTGTCGGGCGTGTCCTGGCGCAAGGGGACGCTGGCCGGGGTGGCGCTGGCGCCGCTGTCGGTGTTCGTCATCCTGCTGCTGGAACACGCGCGCCTGGCCGGCGTGCACCTGGTCGAACAGTTGCAGTCGGTGGCGGCGGTGACGATGCTGCTCGAGGTGTTCGGCCCGGTCATCATCCAGCGCGCCCTGATGTGGGCCCGCGAAGCGCCCGCGACCGAGCCCGAGGTCAGACATGCCGCTTGAACCGTTCACCCAGTCCACCCCGCTGACCTTCGGCGTCGAGCTCGAGCTGCAGCTGGTCAGCCTGTCCGACTTCGACCTGACGGCGGCCAGTCCCGACCTGCTGCACCTGCTGTCCCGCAAACCCTTCCCCGGCAACGTCACGCCCGAGATCACGGAGAGCATGATCGAAATTAACTCGAGCGTGCATTCCAGTTATGGGCCGCTGCTGGCCGAACTGCAGGAAATCCGCGACACCCTGGTCGCCGCCGGCGACACCCTGAACATCGGCATCGCCGGCGGCGGCACCCATCCTTTCCAGCACTGGTCGGAACAAAAGATTTTTCCCAAGCCGCGCTTCGAGCACCTGTCCTCGCTGTACGGCTACCTGGCCAAGCAGTTCACGGTATTTGGCCAGCACGTGCACATCGGCTGCGGCAATGGCGACGACGCCATGTACCTGCTGCACGCGCTGAACCGCTACATCCCCCACTTCATCGCCCTGTCCAGTTCCTCTCCCTTCGTGCAGGGCCACGACAGCCATTTCGATTCGGCGCGCCTGAATTCCGTGTTCGCCTTCCCGATGAGCGGGCGGGCGCCGTTCACGCTCGGCTGGCAGGATTTCGAGAGCTCGTATTACGCCAAGATGGAGCGCACCGGCATCATCAAAAGCATGAAGGATTTCTACTGGGACCTGCGCCCCAAGCCCGAATACGGCACCATCGAGCTGCGCGTTTGCGACACGCCGCTGACGGTCGAGCGCGCCGCCGCGCTGGCGGCCTACCTGCAGGCCCTGTGCAGCTACCTGCTGCAGCGAATCGAAGCCCCGCCCGTCGAGGACGATTACCTCGTCTACAACTACAACCGCTTCCAGGCCTGCCGCTTCGGGCTCGACGGGACGATCACGCACCCGAAGAGCTACGAGAACGTGTCGATCCGCGAGGATATCCTGGCCACGCTGCGCAGGATGGAGCCGTATGCGCAGCAGCTGGGCAGCGTCGACGGCCTGCAGCACCTGGCGGCGGCCGCGGCCGGCGGCAGCGACGCCGCCCTGCTGCGCCAGCAGTACGAGCGCGAAGGCAGCGTGGAGGGGATGGTGCATGCGGCGATCAATTGGTTCCGCGGGGAGCGTCGCTTCAGGCGGAGATAACGTAGGGTGGACTCGTCATTGAAGCCCCCGGCTTCAATGACTCCACGCGTTAACGCACCGGTGAACATTCGCGACGTCACCGTGAGCCAGGCCGCATGTATGCGTGCGATGAAACGCGTGGACTCGGGAGTCCACCCTACATTCGTGGCTAAGCCGGGTTCGCCATTCTGCCGCCCATGATGCGCTCGATGAAATTGCGCTTCACCGGCCGCGGCATGCCTTCATCGACCAGCCCCGCCCACTTCTCACATAGCTGCTCGCAAGTCGCGCGCAGCACCGGATCGAGCTCGGGCAGGCGCGCCAGCGCGCACAGGTGGCGTTCGATGACCGAGGCCAGGCGCACGCAGGGGCGCTCATCGGCGTCGCGCGCGGTGTAGTGCGACATCAGGTGCAGCAGGGAAGCGAGCATGACGGCGTCCCGTTGCGGCATGCCCGGCGCGGGCAACGGCGCTTCATTGGCGAACTGGTGGTGCATGGCGATCCCTTTCACATGAATGAGAATGATTCTCATTCATTATGCGGAAGGGACGGATGGGATGCAAGCGGTTTTACAAGCGTGCGCCCTACAGCCGGGTCTCCCTGGCCGCGCGCAAAAACTCGTCCAGCACCGGCGTGCAGTCGAGCAGGTCGACCCCACCCGCGCGGTGGAATTCCGGGTGCCACTGCAGGCCCATCACGAAATCGGCCGGCTCGTAGCGGATCGCTTCGACGATCCCGTCCGGATACGACATCGCCTCGACCCGCACGCCCTTCCCCAGCTCCTTGACGGCTTGGTGGTGGATCGAATTGACGATCGGCCGCTGCACATGCGGGAACATGCGTCCCAGCGAGGAGCCCGGCGGGAATTCGATCGCGTGGCGGTGGGCGTCGTAGTCGGTGTGGACGTGGGCCAGCGCCTCGGGCACGTTGGTCGCCACATCCTGGTACAGGGTGCCGCCGAAGGCCACGTTGATCAGCTGGCAGCCGCGGCACACGCCCAGCACCGGCTTGCCGGCCTCGACGAACTCGTGCAGCAGTTCCAGCTCGTACAAATCGCGCGCCCGGTCGCCGCTCCATTCGGGGCGCGTCGGCGTTTCGGAATAGGTTTGCGGCGACACGTCCGCCCCGCCCTGCAGCACCAGCCCGTCGAGGTGGCGCGCATAGTGGCGCAGCGTGATGTTGCTCGGGTGGAGCAAGCCGTTCGTGTTCACCGTCGGGATCATGAAGACCAGCACGTCGCGCGACATCACCCACTGGGCGATCGACTCTTCCAGGTATTGCAGGTTCTTGCTGCGCAGCCCGGTGGAGCCGGGTTCCGGATGAAAAATGCGCGCCGAGACGCCGATGCGCAGGGTGCGGCGCAGGAGACGGTCGCGCATCGTGCGCCAGCGTGAGGCCAGGACACGCCGAATCAGCGCGAATGGGTTGTCGCCCGGGCGGCTGTAGCGCGCCTGCCCGTCCGAGCGGCGGTCGGGCACGCGCTGCGGCGCGTCGGCGCGCGGCTCCATTGGCGGGCCCGGCGCTTCGCCGCGTTGCGTTGGGTGATCGTCTGCCATGGCTTCAATATAGCCCTGCCATAGCCGCGCACGATTCGAAGTTGTAACAAATGATGATCGTGTACGCGTGCCTTCAGGTGAGGCGCTGCAGCATGGCGACGAGGCTGCGGTCCGCCACGGGCTTGTCGAGCAGGCCCCGCACGCGGGCATCGCGCGCCCGCTCGCTGTCGTAAGGAAACGCCTTGCCGACCAGCAGCACCACGGCCGTGCGTCCCGCCCCTTCCTGCGACTTGATGGCGAAACTCAGCGCATAGGGATCGATGTTGGGCGCCGCAGTATTGATCATGGCCAGCGACACCGGCGTTTCGTCGCACAGGCGCACCGCCATCGGCGCGCTGTCGGTCCAGGCCACCGGCAGCCGGCGATCGCCCAGCAGCCCGGCAAGGTGGTCGCGGAAGGCCCCGCCCTTGTCGACGATCAGCACCTTGCCGTCCCGCGGCGGCTGGCGCCGCAAGGCATTGTCGACGGCGTTCGCGCCGCCCACGCGCGGGCAGCGGCGGCGTTCGGCCAGCAGCGGCGCGCCGCGCGCGGAGAGCAGCGCCAGGGCGCGCTGGCGTTCGACCAGCAGCCTGGCCATCGCCTCGTGCAGGACCCAGGCATCGACGGGCGGCACCACGTGGGCGTAGCCGTCGCCCTCGCTGCCGCCCACCAGCAGGGCCGGCGGCGCGCAGCGCATGCCGTCCAGCTGGGCCAGGGCGGCTGGGCTGGTGCCGTCGGCCAGGACGATGTCGGGTTCCTGCAGGCTGTCGTCATGCAGGCAGGCGTAGAGCGGCCCCGAACGCGGCGCCTGCGCCAGCAGCGCGGCCATGCGTTCGCCGTCTTCGGGCGTGAACCCGAGCAGGCGGACGGCAGTCGGAGTTTTCTGTGCATGCATGATGATCACCCGGTTCGCGCCACCTGAAGCATCCTCCTGTTGTGCTTCGGATCACGCCGGGAACGCCAACCTTGCGATAATAACTGTATGCATGTACAGTATCATCCTCGGCCTACGCCCTCTTTTGACGGTTTCCCAGGGCTGCCGCCCGGCATAACAGCTGCGATGGCAACGCGGTAGCAACCGTGCGTATCAATCTAGTCACGTTTCTCCGCGTTGACAAGGACAATCCGCGCTTAATCGAAAGCACGATTCCTGTTTTTTCCTCACGACAAGATAGAATGCGCAGGCATTCGACAAAACCTGATCAGCATGGCAACCAAGAAACCCGCACCCGATTACAGCGAATCATCCATCCGTGTCCTCAAGGGACTCGAACCCGTGAAGCAGCGCCCGGGCATGTATACCCGGACCGAAAACCCGCTGCACATCATCCAGGAAGTGATCGACAACGCCTCCGACGAAGCGTTGGGCGGCCACTGCAAGAACATCGGCGTCACGCTCAACGCCGACGGCTCCGTGACGGTCGAGGACGACGGCCGCGGCATCCCGGTCGGCATCCACCCGGAAGAAGGCGTCTCCACGGTCGAGATCGTGTTCACGCGCCTGCACGCGGGCGGCAAGTTCGACAAGGGCTCGGGCGGCGCCTATGCCTTCTCGGGCGGCCTGCACGGCGTCGGCGTGTCCGTCACCAACGCGCTCTCGACGCGCCTCGAAATCACGGTGTGGCGCAAGGACGACGAGGGCAACGGCATCCACCGCCTCGCCTTCGAGGACGGCGACGTGGTCGAGCCGCTGACCTCAAGCCCCTTCGAGCGCGGCGGCAAGAAGAACGGCACCCGCGTCACCGCCTGGCCCGACGGCAAATACTTCGATTCGCCGAACATCCCCATGGGCGACCTGCAGCGCCTCCTGCGCTCGAAGGCCGTGCTGCTGCCGGGCGTGACCGTCACGCTCACCATCGAAAAGACCGGCGACGTCCAGACCTGGCGCTACGACGAAGGCCTGCGCGGCTACCTGATGGAAGCCCTGAACGCGAGTTCCAGCGGCCAGACCCTGATCCCGCTGTTCGAAGGCGCCGCCTATGCGCCGGCCGGCGACGAAAGCTTTGCCGAAGGCGAAGGCGCGGCCTGGGTCGTGGCCTGGAACGAGGAAGGCGGCGTCGTGCGCGAGTCCTACGTCAACCTGATCCCGACCCCCAGCGGCGGCTCGCATGAGTCCGGCCTGCGCGACGGCCTGTACGGCGCCGTGAAAGGTTTCGTGGAGCTGCACGGCCTGCTGCCGAAGGGCGTCAAGCTGCTGCCGGAAGACGTGTTCGCACGCGTTTCCTTCGTGCTGTCTGCAAAAGTGCTGGACCCGCAGTTCCAGGGCCAGACGAAGGAACGCCTGAACTCGCGCGACGCCGTGAAACTCGTCTCGACCTTCACCAAACCGCCGCTCGAGCTGTGGCTGAACCAGCACGTCGAATACGGCAAGAAGCTGGCCGATCTCGTCATCAAGCAGGCGCAGTCGCGCATGCGCTCGCTGCAAAAGGTCGAGAAGAAAAAATCCTCGGGCGTGGCCGTATTGCCCGGCAAGCTGACCGACTGCGAATCGACCGACCTGACCCGCAACGAACTGTTCCTGGTCGAGGGCGACTCGGCGGGCGGTTCCGCGAAAATGGGCCGCGACAAGGAATACCAGGCCATCCTGCCGCTGCGCGGCAAGGTCTTGAACACCTGGGAAACCGACCGCGACCGCCTGTTCGCCAACAACGAGATCCACGACATTTCGGTCGCGATCGGGGTCGACCCGCACTCGCAGGGCGATTCGCCCGACCTCACCGGCCTGCGCTACGGCAAGATCTGCATCCTGTCGGACGCGGACGTGGACGGCTCGCACATCCAGGTACTGCTGCTGACCCTGTTCTTCAAGCACTTCCCTGCCCTGTTCCGCCATGGCCACATCTGCATCGCCCGTCCGCCGCTGTACCGCGTCGACGTCCCGCCGCGCGGCAAGAAGCCGCTGCAGAAGCTGTACGCGCTCGACGACGGCGAACTGCTGGCGATCGAGGACAAGCTGAAAAAGGACGGCCTCAAGGAAGGCGCGTGGAACATCTCGCGCTTCAAGGGCCTGGGCGAGATGAACGCCGAACAGCTCTGGGAAACCACGATGAACCCGGACACGCGCCGCCTGCTGCCGGTGGCGCTCGGCGACTTCGACCACAGCGAATCGAGCGCGCGCTTCAACATGTTGATGGGCAAAGGCGAAGCCGCCGCCCGCCGCGCCTGGATCGAGGAACACGGGAACGAAACCGAAGCGGATATTTGATGGGTGTGCGGTGTTGAACCGCACGTAAACCGCGTGCGCATGAATGCGCACCCTACGCGACACGCGGTACAACATCAAGACAATCGAACACACTGAATATGACTACCCAAGCAAGCCTCTTTGAACAAGCTAGCGCGCCGGCCGACGACATCGAAACGCTGACCCTGTCGACCTTCGCCGAGCGCGCCTACCTCGACTACGCCGTCTCGGTGGTCAAGGGCCGCGCCCTGCCCGACGTGGCCGACGGCCAGAAGCCGGTGCAGCGCCGCATCCTGTACGCGATGAACGAACTGGGCCTCGGCCCGACGGCGAAACCGCGCAAGTCCGCAGCCGTGGTCGGCGACGTGCTCGGCAAGCTCCACCCGCACGGCGACCAGTCGGTCTACGACGCGCTGGTGCGCATGGCCCAGGACTTTTCCCTGCGCTACCCGCTGATCGACGGCCAGGGCAACTTCGGCTCGCGCGACGGCGACGGCGCCGCGGCGATGCGTTACACGGAAGCGAGACTCACCCCGATCTCGCGCCTGCTGCTCGACGAGATCGACATGGGCACGGTCGACTTCCAGCCGAACTACGACGGCTCGACCAACGAGCCGCGCACGCTGCCGGCGCGCCTGCCGATGGTGCTGCTCAACGGCGCTTCCGGTATCGCGGTCGGCATGGCCACCGAGATCCCCTCGCACAACCTGCGGGAAGTGGCCGACGCCGCGGTCGCCATGATCCGCAACCCCAAGATCTCGAACGCCGAACTGATCACCATGATGCCGGGCCCGGACTTCCCGGGCGGCGGCCAGATCATCACCCCGGCTTCCCAGATCGCCGACATGTACGCCAGCGGCCGCGGTTCGCTCAAGGTGCGCGCGCGCTGGAAGATCGAGGAACTGGCGCGCGGCCAGTGGCAGGCGGTGGTCACCGAACTGCCCCCTGGCACCTCGGCTGCCCGCGTGCAGCAGGAAATCGAAGAACTGACCAATCCGAAGGTCAAGCTCGGCAAGAAGACGCTCACGCCGGAACAGATCGCCCTCAAGCAAACCATCCTCAACTCGCTCGACACGATGCGCGACGAGTCCGGTCGCGAGGCGGCGGTACGCCTGGTGTTCGAGCCGAAGTCGAAGAACCAGGACCAGAACGAGTTCATGCTGCTGCTGCTGGCGCACACCTCGCTGGAGACCTCGACCCCGATCAACCTGGTGATGATCGGCGGCGATGGCCGCCCACGCCAGAAGGGCCTGAACGAGATCATCCAGGAGTGGATCGATTATCGCTTCACCACCGTCAGGCGCCGTACCGAATTCAGGCTGGGCAAGGTCAACGACCGCATCCACATCCTGGAAGGCCGCGAGATCGTCCTGCTGAACATCGACAAGGTGATCGCGATCATCCGCAATTCGGACGAGCCGAAAGCGGCCCTGATGGACGAGTTCCGGCTGTCGGACCGCCAGGCCGAAGACATCCTCGAGATCCGCCTGCGCCAGCTGGCACGCCTGGAGGCGATCAAGATCGAGCAGGAGCTGGCCCAGCTGCGCGGCGAGAAGGAAAAGCTGGAAGACATCCTGGCCAATCCGTCGACCATGAAGCGCACGATCATCCGGGAAATCGAAGCCGACGCCAAGCAGTTCGGCGACGCCCGCCGTACCCTGATCGAAGAAGCGCAAAAGGCCACGGCCGAGCAGAAGATCATCGACGAGCCGGTCACCGTCATCATCTCCGAAAAAGGCTGGGTGCGCGCGCGCACCGGCATCGGCCACGACCCGGCCCAGTTCACCTTCAAGGCGGGCGACTCGCTGGGCAGCGTTTTCGAATGCCGTACGGTCGATTCGCTGGTCGGCATCGGCGACAACGGCAAGACCTATTCGGTGCCGGTGGCGGCCCTGCCTGGTGCCCGCGGCGACGGCGTGCCGATCACGACCCTGGTCGACCTGTCGGGCGGGGTACGCCTGCTGCACTACTTCGCGGGCAACGCCGACACGCGCCTGCTGCTGGCCGCCTCGAACGGCTTCGGCTTCATCTCGAAGGCGGGCGACATGGTCAGCCGCCTGAAGGGCGGCAAGTCCTTCATCACGCTCGACGCCGGTGCCATTCCGCTGGCGCCGCGCGTTGTGCTCGACCATGCCGGCGCGGTGGCCTGCCTCTCGAGCAGCGGCAAGGTGCTGGTGTTCGGCATCGACGAGATGAAGGTGCTGACCAACGGCGGGCGCGGCGTGACGCTGATCGACCTCGATCCGAAGGAGACCTTGCTGGCGGCGCAGCCGATCAGCCAGAAGGGCGTGAACGTGATCGGCACCTGGGCCGGCTCCAAGCCGCGCACCGTCGAGCTGTACGCCTCGGGCCTGGAACCGCACTTCGGCAAGCGCGCGCGCAAGGGCAAGCCGCTGTCGCAGAAGTTGAAGGCGACGGACCTGGCGATGCGGGCGACGGGCGAGTGATCGTTGTTTTCGTAGGGTGGACGGCTTCGCCGTCCACGCGTTCAACGCACGGTTGAACATCGATCCGCGACTTGCATGTTGCGGTTGAACGCGTGGACGGGAAACCCGTCCACCCTACGTGTCCGTCAACGCTACCGATAAAAAATGCCGGCTCGCGCCGGCATTTTCGCTTCCTTCAACCGAATTACTTCTTGGCCGCCGCCTTGTGCACATCGGCCATCGCTTCGGCGCGCACCTGCTCGGTCTTGGCCGATGCGGTCGCCTTGTCGGCGGCGGCATCCACCTGTACCTTGAGCGATTTTTCGTCGGCCTTGATCATGGCCTTTTCGGCCTTCAGGTTCGCTTCCGACACCTTTTCTTCGGCCTTGGCGATCGCCTTGGCGCGGTCTTCCGGGTCGGCCTTGCCGACCTTCTCGGTGGCGTCGGCATGCGCCTTCACGGCCTTGGCATGGGCCTTGGCTTTCTTTTCCTGGGCGTCGGCGATGGCCTCGGCCGCTTTTTCGTCGGCCTTGGCGGCCGCCTTCATTTCCTTCGCTTCGGCCTTGGCGACATCAGCTTCGGCGCGCGCTTCGGCCTTCACGATGGCTTCGGTGTTGCCGGTCGTGGCCTGGGTGACCGTGGTGGTCGCGGTCGCGGGCTGGGTGATGCGGGTGTTCGCAGTCGTGGCCTGGGTGATGCCGGCGGCTGGGGCCGCGGTCGTGGTGGTCGTGGTGGTGGCGACTTGTGCGTAGGCGCTGGTGGCGACGAAACCGGCGATCAGGGTGGCGAGCAGTTTGTTCATGGCGTGTCCTCTCTAAACGATGGTGGGCTGCGGGTCTCTGCCCGCGCATTAACTTTTTGCTAAGTGTCGAGCCCAGAATATCGCCCGCCCTGCATAGGGGTCTGTTCGCCAGACCACAGACCGGATTGCCGTTACAAGAGTTACATTAGCGTCCTCATCGGCCTGCCGGCCCCGCATACAGGTCGATGATTTCGCTGACGCCGTCCCGGCACACCGGGCAGAAGGCCTCGCTGCGGTCGAACATCAGGCACTGCATGGCCGGGCGGTAGTAGCCGCTGGCCTCGTAGTTCGCGCCCTCGAAGGCGCCGATCGCATGGCGGTGCGGCTCTTTCGCAAACAGGGCTTTGGTACGCGCCAGGTCTTCCCTGAACAGCGCGTTCATCTCGCTCTCGGGACGGTTCTGTGCGCGCAGCGCGGCGCGCCGCTTCTGGTAGGCACGAGATTCCTCCTCGTAGGTCGCCTTCGGCCACGGCGTCGGCAGCGGTGTGCCCGCCTTGACGTGCTGCTTCCATTTCAGCCGGGCCGGGTCGCGCAGCGCGGTGACGTTCGGCTCCCACGGCTCCATGCGCGTGCTGCTGGCGGCATACGCTACTGGCGAGGTGTAGTACTCGTCGGCCAGGCCGGCGAAATGGTGGCCGAACTCGTGCACGAACAGGTAGTCGGCCCACTCGTTGCTCGCCGCCGCCGTGCTGAACTGCCCGAAGATGCCGCCGCCGCCATAGGTCTCGTTGTTCACCAGGATTTCGATGAACTCGTAGGGCGCGTGCTGGGCGATGTCGCGCAGCGCCCGGTTATCCAGCGTCAGCACATAGCGCTCGCTCCCAAAAATGTCGTAGCGGGTGCCCAGCGGCGAAGCCTTGTGCACGCCGGTCGAGGGACGCGACACGCCCGACTCCTGGGTCGGCACGGCCAGCGCCCAGACATTGAAATCGTTCGCGCGCTCCTTGAAGGGCGACACCGTAAACAGGTGCTTCGACAGGCGGCGCGCATCCTGTTCGAATTTCTTCATCTCGGCCTGCGTGTAGCCGTCGCCGAGGATCAGCAGGTCGACCTTTTGCGGCGACGGCCCGCCGACGTGTATCGGGATGGGTTTGGCGGGCGCCGGCGGCTGCTTCCTCACCACTTCGGGCGCGTCGGTATCGATCGCCACGCTCCAGGCCACCGAAAAGGCATTGCGTTCGTCGCGCTTGAGGATGCGCACGCGCACCGGGCGGTCCGGCTTCGGGAAACGCACGGTTTCCTGGAAACTGCGGCTCATCCGGTTTGCCTCTTCCGTCGTGCGCCACTCGCCGAAGACGGTCGAGAAGCCGCGCGAATACAGCACATCGCCCGTCTTCGCATCCACCACCTCGACCCGGTTCTGGCCGCGGCTGGTGTTGTCCATGTTTTTCGCCGTATCGCCCGGCCAGGGGAGCGGTTCGATCAGCACCTGCTCGAGTGCGTAGGTGTCGGTCAGCGCATTGCCGCTGTGGGTGTAGTCGACGCGGACGGTGGCGGGCGCCGGGGCGGCGTGGGCCAGTCCGGTAGCGAGCAGGGAGGCGGCAGCCAGCAGGCGCGAAAGGAATCGAAGCATGGAATGTCCTCGGGAAATCGAATCCCGGCATTGTAATCCTGCCATCGTGCCGTGGTGCAGCCGTGCATATCCGATTGTGATTGACGCCGCCCCTTGGCGAGCCGCATGATTGCTTATTGACAAGGATCGGAGTCCGGATGAAAATCCTGCTCAGTTTGCTTACCGGCGCCCTGCTGGCGCTCCCCCTCTCCTCCCTGGCGGCCGCGCCGGCCTGCCCCGCGCCGGCGCAGCGCGTGCATGAAGACGGTTTTGTCCGCATCAACGGCATCGAGCAGTGGGTCAGCATGCGCGGCGAGCGTTGCGACAACCCGGTGATCCTGATTGTGCACGGTGGCCCCGGCAATCCGCAGAGCCTCTACGCCAACGGGCCCGAGGCGGGCTGGCGGAAGGACTTCACGATCGTTCACTGGGACCAACGCGGCGCCGGCATGACCTATGGCCGCAACCGGCCCGGCGAGGACGAGAAGCTCAGCGTCGACCAACTGCGCGACGACGGCCTGGCAGTCGCACGCCACGTCGCCGCGCGCCTCGGCAAACGCAAGCTGATCCTGATGGGCGGCTCCTGGGGCTCGGCGCTGGCCGTGCACATGGCCAAGGCGCAGCCGGCGCTGTTTTGCGCCTACCTCGGCACGGCGCAGATGGTGGCCCAGCGCGAAAACACGGATGGGCACGACAAACTCATCGCATTGGCGCGCGCGGCGGGCGATACGGAAACGGTGACCAGGATCGAAGCACTGGGTCCGCCGCCATGGACCAATCCGCGCTCCTTCGGCATCGAACGCCGCGCCACGCGCAAGTACGAGGCGATGAGCACACACCCGATGCCGAAAGCCTGGATGGTGCCTGGCGCGCTCTACGCGACACCCCAGGCGCAAGCCGACTACGAGGCGGGCGAAGACTATTCGTTCCTGCAGTTCGTCGGCATGCAGAATGACGGCATGTTCCACACTATCGACCTGTACAAGCTCGGCACGGATTTCAACTTGCCGGTCTACCTGGTGCAGGGCATGCAGGACCTCGTGACGACGCCCGAAGTGACCCAGCGCTACTTCAATGCGATCAAGGCGCCGGTCAAAAAACTGGCGCTGGTGCCGCGCGCCGGCCACGACCCGAACCTGCCGATGGTCGAGGCCCAGGGCACACTGCTGCGCGAGGAAATCCGGCCGCGCTGTCTGTGATTATTTGTACTGGTACAACGGCCGTTTGACCACAATCGGCCGGATGTCGAGCCGCACGTTGTACACCGAATAGGCTTCGGTCGTGGCCGACATGTAGCCGACGCTCTCGCCGGTGCGCGAGAAGCGGAATTCGAAGCCGAGTTCGGGCTGCACGCCGTGGGCGCTGTCGAGGGTCAGGCCGATCGCATCCGCCTGGTCGCTGTCGATGAGTTTGCCCATCAGGTCGACCACCGTGCTGTTGCCGAGGATGTCGGCCGAGAACAGCGGCTCTCGGTAATAGGGCCGCGCGGGGTCGAGCCGGCCGTCGGCCTTGTCCGGCGCCGGCGTGAACGTGTGGCTGGCGATGTTGAAGCGGTCGCCGTTGTCGAGGTAGCTCAGTTTGACGTTGCTGACGTTGAAAGCGCCCTGCTGCGCCTTGGCACTTGATAAGTCGACCACCAGCGCGCCCTTGTAGCCGACCACCTCCACGTCGCGGTTGGGGCCGACGATCATCGCCGTGTTCTCGTCGATGCCCAGGCCGAGTTTGTAGCCTTTCTGCAGCATGGCCGGCAGCATGCGCGCGAAGCGCCCGCGCACCAGCAGGTGCTGGTCGATGAAGACGTCGTTGCCGATGAAGCCGAGGCCGTGCGTGATTTCCTGGCCGTCGGTCAGGCCCAGCTTCAGGGTCGCCAGCACCGGCTTCGGGTGCCCGAACATGGTGCTGCTCATGATGGCCGCGCCGGCGCTGCTGCCGGCGATGACGCCGCCGCGCCGGTACAGGTCCCAGAGGGCGTCGAGCACCAGGGTGTTGCTGCCGTCGGGACGGCGCAGGGCGCGCGTGATGCGGGCCTGGTCGCCGCCGGCGAAATAGGCGCCGCCGGCCGCGCGCACGGAGGCGGCAATCTCGGGATCGTCGGCCGCCGCCTGGTAGTCGGTGCCGGTCAGGCGCACCGCGACCGGGACGAAGAAGGGTTTCGCGCCATATTTGCCGAGCCGTTCGACGAGGGCGCTGCCGGCTTTCTCGGGATTGGCCGAGGCCGAGGCGAACACCGCGATGCGGGCGCCGTGCCCGCCGGCGAGCGCGACGATGCGCTCCCAGACGGCGGCGTTATCCGGGCGCAGCGCACCGCCGATGATGACGAGCGACCCTTTCGAGGCCGGCAGCTCGGCGGCCTGCGCCGGGACGGTGCCCAGCAGGGAAACGGCAAGCGCAACAGAACGAGTAACTGAGCGAGTAACTGAGCGAGTAACTGAGCTGGCAATGGATGTAGATGCAGGCCACATACGACCTCCTCTCGAACGCAAATCCTAAGCCTGATTCGAGTCGGGAGGCGCAGTGTTGAGGTTTCTCAGGAGAGATAAATGTTCGGAAAGTAACGCTCCATCAGCGTTTCCGGCTTGGCTAACGAGGTGAAACCGAAGCGTTCATACAACCCTTGCGCATCGTTGGTGGCCACCGTGATGCGGCGCAGGCGCTGCAGGCTGGGGTGGCGCAGGACGGCGGCGACGAGCTGCTTGCCGTAGCCGTGGCCGCGGTATTCCGGCACCACGAACAGGTCGGCCAGGTGGGCATAGGTGGCGAAATCGGTGACCACGCGGGCAAACGCGATCTGGCGGCCGTCCAGGTAGCCGCCGAAGCACAGCGAATTCTCGATAGCCCGTTCGACCAGCGGCTGCGAGATCCCCACCGCCCAGCTCGACTGCTCGCTGAGGAAGCGGTAGATCATCGGGATATCGAGCCTTGCCTGGTCGGTGCTGACCTGGAAACTGGAGTCGTTGGTAGTCATGGCCTGCTCATCCGGCGTTCGTCTGGCGAAAAACCAATTCTAGCGCCGTTTGCATAATCGATAAGATTCGATTGCCGCCATGCCATAGACCACTGCGGACCACTGCGGACTATTGCGACTGCTGCGACTGCTGCGCCGGCGCCGGCTGGCGTCCCAGCAAGTAGCGTTCCGGCAGCGCCAGTCCGCTGTCCTCGGCGCGCCAGACGAGGTTGGCGATCCACCAGCGCTTGCCGTCGTGGGCCAGCTGGATGCTGTTGATGCCGCGCATGAAGGGTTTGGCGTCGTTGGGCGAGCGCAGCAGCTCGTAGGTACTGAACACCTGCGCCAGCTGGCCGAAGGATTCGGTGGTGCGCGCGATTTCGCGCTCGTAGAAGCCGCTCGTGTTGAAGGCGCTCATGTTGCGGCTGATGTAGTCCTCGACCGTCATCGCGCGCAGGCCGAAGCCGCCTTCCGGGCGCGGCAGGATCACCATCAGCTTCGCGTCGGGCGCGAACAGGGCGCGCATGCGGTTCCAGTTGCGCGGCGCGCCGGCCGGGCCGGAGATCACGTCGTACAGGGCGGCGACGATGGTGTCGACCGAGGCGCCGTCGGCCTCCTTCACCGTTGCCGGCTGGGCCGGGGCGAGTTGTGCCTGGGGCTGCGCCGGCGCGGCGGCGCTGCCAGCGGCGATTGCCATGGCGACGCCCAGCTTCATCCATCGTTTCATCTTTTTCTCCCTCATTGGATACGTTATCAAACGAATAATCGGTGATTTTGGCGCCCTTGTCATCTGCCTGGGCCTCCGGCGGGCTCGCAAGTTGGCGGTTTATAATCGAGTAAATCAACCGGAACCCACCATGACCGAACAATTCTCCAAAAAAGCCGAAGCCTGGTCGGCGCGCTTCTCCGAACCCGTGTCGGATCTCGTCAAACGCTACACCGCCTCCGTGTTCTTCGACAAGCGCCTGGCCATGTTCGACATCGAAGGCTCGCTGGCGCATGCCGAGATGCTGGCCGCGCAAGGCATCATCAGCGCCCAGGACCGCAGCGAGATCGAACGCGGCATGGCGCAGATCCGCGCCGAGATCGAGGCCGGCAGCTTCGAATGGCTGCTCGACCTGGAAGACGTGCACCTGAATATCGAAAAGCGCCTGACCGAGCTGGTCGGCGATGCGGGCAAACGCCTGCACACGGGCCGCTCGCGCAACGACCAGGTCGCCACCGACATCCGCCTGTACGTGCGCGCCGCGATCGACGACGTGGTCGAGCTGCTGAACCGCCTGCGCGGCGCGCTGACCGACCTGGCCGAGCGTAACTACGATACGATCATGCCGGGCTTCACCCACCTGCAGGTGGCGCAGCCGATCACCTTCGGCCATCACATGCTGGCTTACGTGGAAATGTTCGGGCGCGATGCCGAGCGCATGCTCGATGCGCGCCGCCGCGTGAACCGCCTGCCGCTGGGCGCCGCCGCCCTGGCCGGCACCACCTTCCCGATCGACCGCCTGCGCGTGGCGAAGACCCTGGGCTTCGAGGACGTCTGCCACAACTCGCTCGACGCCGTCTCGGACCGCGATTTCGCGATCGAATTCACGGCCGCCGCCTCGCTCATCATGATGCACGTGTCGCGCATGTCGGAAGAGCTGGTCATGTGGATGAGCCCGCGCGTGGGCTTCATCGACATCGCCGACCGCTTCTGCACCGGCTCGTCGATCATGCCGCAAAAGAAAAACCCGGACGTGCCGGAACTGGCGCGCGGCAAGACCGGCCGCGTGTACGGCCACCTGTCCGCCCTGCTGACCCTGATGAAAGGCCAGCCGCTGGCTTACAACAAGGACAACCAGGAAGACAAGGAACCGCTGTTCGACACCGTCGACACCGTGCTCGACACGCTGCGCATTTTCACGGACATGGCCGGCGGTATCACGGTGAAACCCGAGAACATGCGCGCCGCCGCCCTGCAGGGCTATGCGACGGCCACGGATCTGGCCGACTACCTGGTCAAGAAGGGCCTGCCCTTCCGCGATGCGCACGAAGCGGTCGCCCATGCGGTACGCGCCTGCGACGACGCCCAATGCGACCTGTCGGAAATGTCGATCGAGCGCCTGCGCGAGTTTTCGCCCCTGATCGAGGACGACGTGTTCGCGGTGCTGACGCTGGAAGGTTCCGTTGCCGCGCGCGACCACGTGGGCGGCACCGCGCCGAACCAGGTGCGCAAGGCGATCGAGCGGGTGCGCGGGCAGCTCAAGGGCTGACGCCACTTCTCCTTCAGCTGTTCAGGAGCTGGCGCACGTTGCTGCTGCTGCCCGGCTCGGTTGTCGCGATCATCAGGTAGATGACCTGGCTGGCGCAGAAATAAATCGAGGCCTGGTCGCCGTAGAGGACGTACGCGGGCCCCAGCTTCTCGATCGAACCGGTCCGTGTTTCGTTGTTGACGAAGGTGACGTGCCAGCGGGTCTGGCCATTCGCATGGCCATGTACCTGGCTGTTGAGGATTGCCGTCGAGATCAGGTCACGCATGTTTGGCTCCTGTAATGGGAAGGGCCTGAGCGGCATGGACGGCCGTACGGCGCGGCCGTCCACATTCTCTTTCAGGGGAAAGGCCAGTGGAAAGGCGAGGGGAAAGGCGGCTTCAGGCGCTGATCGAGCGGGACCGGGAACGGGAAGCCGAGCACCACGGCGCGGCCCCGGACCCGGTTCTGTGCCCGGCACTTCCTGACGCAGACGGTGGCCGGCGGGGCGACCTCGACGGCATCCTCGCCCATCACCTGCCCCATCCGCCCTCCGCTGGCGACCATCCACCTCGACACCCTGCCGCAATGGAGGACAGTGTCCGTTGCCCCGGTGCGCGTACGGATCTGGTTGACGCAAGTAGGCTCGTCGAGCCGCTCGGCCACCTGGGAGCTGTCGCGTCCGACGAATTTGCGCGAGAAGCTGTTTGCGAAATTAACGCGTGAGGGAACGACGATGGTCGTGTCCTTGTACGGGACGACGTCGCCTTCGCGCTGGCGGAAGTTGCCGTTATCGAAATAAAACGCTTCCGGTGCCAGCACGTGGGTAAACAGGGTCGCGGTCTGGTCGGCACGCTCGGGCTCCATCTGGAACACCCCGCCCTGTGCGCAATCCTTGGCCTGCACCTTCATCGTCAGCCCCGGCCCTTCGCGCAGGATCGCCATCGCCTCCCCTTCCAGCTGGAGTTCGACGCCGCTCGTCAGGACGAGTCCGCGGTGATCCGGCATCTTGCTCGCGAAGACGGGCGTGGGTCGCCCGCCTGTGATGTCGCGCGGATTCGGCGCACCGGTCAGGGTGTAGTTCAGGACACCAAAGGTTTTCTTGTCGATATCGAACTGGACGTATTTCCCGCGCACGGCAATGACGTCGCCCGCTCCGAGCGCATTGGCGGCGATGGTGCGCTCCTGCGCGCCACGCAGGCCGAGCACGGTAAAGCCGCCGCCTTCGCAGCCTTCGGTAGACGCGGCACGGGCCTGGCCGGCGAGGCCTGCCGTCAGCAGCAGGGCAATCAGAACGCACCCGGCCCCGCGCGCGACGGCGTGCCGTGTGGGTGAGGGGATGGCGGAAGGATTGAAATCGACTTGCGTGGAATTCATGTGGGTCTCCTGGTCAATGTTGAGGGGCAGCGGTCTCACCTTTTTGCAATGGGACAGTGATGGACATCAGCAATCCCTGTGCCATGCATGACTTCGCCCAGCGCCGGGGCGTCGGCCTGCCTCGTGACCGGAATACGGGCCATTTCCCCCACCCACTGGGCGTAATCCCCCACCCTTGCTCGTCCAGCCCGGCACGCGTCCAGGGTGTCGCATTAATGCAAAACGCATAACAAAAGCATGGGAGAGCGCAGCGGCCGGGCGTAAGATGAATGGACGCGATGTGCCCGCCAGCTTTCCACGCCTGCCGGCCCGCCTGACATCAACCCGCTGGTTCATCCTTGCAGGAATTGATCATCGTGAATCGCACCCATGCCGTCGCCGACAGCCAGTTCGACCTCATGCGTCGATTCCTGTTGTTGAGCCTGATCGCGATCTGCCTGGCCTCGGTGGTCTCGGCCGCCCTGATGTCGCGCTTCCTGACCCAGCGCCTACTGCAGCGCGATGCCGAACTGACCCGGGATTTCGTGCAGAGCGTCGTCGAAACCGAACTGGGCAAGGGTTATGCCCTGGACCACCCGGAAGCGAGCCAGGGGCTGATGTCCTTCCTCAAGCACGTGGCCTCGCTGCCGGACGTCGCGCGCACCAATGTGTATGGCCCGGATGCGACCCTGCTGTGGTCCAGCGAGAACCGCCTCGGCCAGGGAAAGAAGTACGGCGACAACCCGGAACTGAGCGAGGCCCTGAAAGGCCACCTGGAAATCGAAAGCGGCGTCGTCCGCGACGAGGGCGTAGCGAAAGCCGAGCACTTTCATCTCGGTAAGTCGCGCATGCGTTTCGTGGAAATGTACGTTCCGATGCGCGAGATCGGCACCAACGAGGTCCTCGGCGTCGTCGAGGTGTACCGGATTCCCACCGCCCTCTCCCAGGCGATCGACGCCGGCACGGCCTTGACGTGGACAATCTCGATCGGCATCGGCCTGTTTTTATACCTCGTTCTGTTCTGGATCGTGCGGCGCGCCGACCAGCTGATCCGTTCGCAGCAGGAGCGCCTGATCGAGTCGGAAACCATGGGGGCGCTGGGCGAAATGGCGTCCGCGGTCGCCCATGGCATCCGCAATCCGCTGGCGTCGATCCGCTCGTCGGCCGAGCTGTGGCATGACGCGCCCGGCGCGGTGGGGCCCGAGCAGGCCACCGACATCATCTCGGAAGTCCACCGCATCGACCGCTGGATCCGCGAACTGCTGACCTATGCCGAGCTTCCCGACTATCGCAAGGAAGCGGTCGACCCGCAGCCGCTGATCCAGGAGTGCATCAGCGGCCTCGCACGCGAAACGAAACGCCGGCAAGTCGCCATCGAGCTGTCCTTGCCGACGGGGCTCCCGAAAATCCAGGCCAACGCACCGCTGCTGGTGCAGGTCCTGAACAACGTCATCTGCAATGCGCTCCAGGCGATGCCGCCCGATGGCGGAACGATCCGCATTACCGGCAACAGCGACCCGGGCCAGCGCGAAGTCGGCATCCGGATCAGCGATTCCGGAACCGGCATCGACCCGGACGACATGAGGAAAATCTACCAGCCCTTCTTCACGACCAAATCGACAGGGCTGGGCGTGGGCCTGACGCTGGTGCGGCGCATCGTCAAACGCTTCGGCGGGCGGGTGCATATCGAAAGCACCCGCGGCAAGGGCACCGTCATCACCCTCGCCTTCCTGACTGCCTGAGCCATGACGAGCGCCATCCTGATCATCGAGGACGAACTGGTTTTGGCAAAAAACATCAAGGCCTACCTCGAGCGCCATGACTACGAAGCCGTCGCCGTGCACTCGGGCGAGGAAGGCATCGAGCGGCTCGACGCCTTCCTGCCGGACGTCGTGGTGCTCGACTACCACCTGCCGAAGATGAACGGCCTGGACGTCCTCGCGCAGCTGCGCAGGCGGATTCCCCTCATCAAGGTCATCATGATCACCGGTAACGCCACCGTCGAGGTCGCGGTCCAGGCAATGAAACTGGGGGCCTTCGATTACTTGGTGAAACCGGTCGTGCTCAGCGAACTCAAGTTGCTGGTCGACCGCGCGCTGGGCCAGGAGCGCGTCGAGAAAACCCTGAACTACATGCAGGCCCAGCAAGCCAGTAAAAGCGAATTGCGGCACCTGCTGGGCGAATCGGCGCCGATGGTGGCGCTCAAGGACAGCATCCGGCGCCTGGCGGAAGCCGAATATGCGCTGATGGATGACGATTTGCCGGCCGTCCTGATTACCGGCGAAACCGGCACCGGCAAGGAACTGGTCGCGCGGGCGGTGCACTTCGGCGGGCCGCGCAAAGCCCAGCCTTTTATTGAAATCAATTGCGCCTCCATCCCGCCGCACATGCTCGAAGCAGAGCTGTTCGGCTACGAGCGCGGCGCCTTCACCGATGCGCGCGAACGCAAATACGGCTTGATCGAAGCTGCCGAGGGCGGCACCTTGTTCCTGGACGAAATCGGCGAGCTCGAACTGGGCGTGCAGACCAAGCTGCTGAAAGTCCTGGAAGAAAAGAAGGTGCGCCGCCTGGGCGGCCTGCGCGAGCAGCGCATCAATTTCCGGGTCATCGCGGCCACCAACCAGGACCTGCAGCGCCGCGTCCTCGACGGTACATTCCGCTCGGACCTGTATTACCGCCTGAAAACGGTGTGCCTGCCGGTACCGCCCTTGCGCGAGCGGGCCGGCGACATCCTCCTGCTCGCCAAGGCCTTCCTGGCCATGCACGGCGCCCGTTACCGCAAGCGGCAGCTGTTCCTCTCCACCGACGCCGAGCAGGCGCTACGCGCATGGCACTGGCCGGGCAATGTCCGCGAGCTCCAGAACATGCTCGAGCAGATCACCCTGATGGCCCGCCAGGACGCGGTCACCCGCGACGATCTGCTCCTGCCGGTTGCGCCGGCCAGCCATATTCGACCTGCCCGCCCGATCGCAGCGGGAACCGATTCCATGCTCAACCTGGAAGACATGGAACGCCAGTACCTGCTGGCCGCACTGGGGAAATCCGAATGGAACATCACGCAGGCGGCCAAACTGCTCGGCCTGTCGCGCGATGCCATGCGCTACCGGATCGAGAAACACGGCATCCGCAGCGAAGCGTCCTGAGCGCCTGCGCACAGTTAAGACGCCCACCGACGCCGTCGCCCTGCCCCGCTAGACTCCGGACAAGACCATCACACGGGGAATGCGATGCAACGCTACAAAAACCTGAGCGGCGAATCGGGCGTGCTCGCCTACGAGATCGGCGACCGCTCGATCACGGTGCGTTTTACGGGGGGCGACCGCTACCTCTACACCGACCAGAGCGCCGGCGCCGACAACATCGCCGAGATGCAGCGCCTGGCCACACTCGGCAGCGGGCTGTCGACTTTCATCAGCCAAGTGATTCGCGACCGCTACGAGCGCAAGCTCGACTAGGCTTGCGCTCGTGGGAGCTCAGCCGCGGTCTTCGGGATGCGGATCGGTGCGGTAGACGCGCTGCCCGATCGTGTGCTCCTCGACGCCGGGACTGCCCACAGGCGTGGCCGGGTTGCCGCGCTTCGGATAGGGCGTGCCGTCCTTGTGCGTGTAGCTGCCGGTAGCGCCGTCGTACATCAGGTCGATGTCCGGATAGGTGGCGCGGTCCTCGGGCACGTTCGGGCCGACCGCCAGGAACAGCGCATTGCCCCAGCTGCGGTTGACCAGGTGGTGACCGTTCGGCCGGCCAGCGGGAAAGGCCGCGCAGTCGCCGGCGCGCATCAGGGTCTCGCCCTCGTCGGTGACGAGCGTCAGCTCGCCGGACACGACCATGACGAACTCGTCCTCGTGGGTATGCCAGTGCCGCTGCGACGAGGCCGCGCCCGGTTTCAATTCGACCAGGTTGACGCCGAACTGGCTCAGGCCGCCCGCCTCGCCCAGCGCCTGCCGGCTGCGCCCATTCACCATCTCGGCGAAGGGTTCTGGATAACCGGTTCCAGTCAATACGGGGATACTGCTCAGGTCTAACCGCGACATACACGCTCCAATGGCAAGTGAGACAAATGAAGGGGTGAAGCCTAGCCTTCATTATGCACGCCTTGGGCTTTCGCGCATCGTATGGCGCAGGCTGTTGTGCCGCATCAATGAATGTGCGCGGGTAAGGCAACAGGTTTTGCGTCCCGCATGAAGTGGGGCAGCAAGGCGAGATCGGGTCGCCTGACAACACGCTCGGCTTTTCATGCCGGTGATGGGTGGCTAGCCTGTTATCGACCCACCGTGTTGAACAACCTCATGTCGAAAATCACGAAGATGCACCTTCGAAAAAGTTGGCAAATTTGAAAGCAGTGCGCTACCATGGTCGCGTCGCCGCCTGGATGTTCGACGGCGCACAACGACCAACTGGCGGCGTCCTGCCATTCCTACACGGAACGACCATCCATGCATATCCAACTGTTTGCGCCGGCGCTGGCCGGCGTTTTATTGCTCAGCGCATGCAGCAACATGGCCGAGCAGCGCGCCCAGCGCGTCGCAGCGATTCCTGAAGAAAAGCGCGCATACATCATCGGTGCCTATGCGGTCGGCTGCGAGCCGGCGAAAGACCGTTGCCGCCAGGCCTTCAATGCGATTTCCACCCATTACCGCAATGTGGAGGACAAGGACTTCGATTCTGAATTCGAATTCGTTCATGGAAGCGTCTTCGGCAAGGACACCGTGCCCGACTACACGCGCATGGACAGGCAGGACAAAGGGATCTATTTTTGCGTTCCACTGCCAGCCGGCCGGTACAGTGTGTATGCCTATGACTTCTACAATTTCGCCGGTGGCGGCAGCGGGTATTCGATGAAGAAGGAACACCACTTCGACTTGCCCTTTTCCGTATCGGAAGGCGAAGTGGCGTATCTCGGCACCTTGAAGATCAGCGCAGCCACGGGCAAGAATATCTTCGGCATGCCCCTGCCGGCACCGGGCGTACTGCTGCTGTCAAGTTCACCGGGCGACGCGATGGATAAAGCTCTGCAGAAGTGTCCGGAACACGTCCGGACCCGCCCTGTGCGCAACGCCGCACTGCGCGCTGAGGGAGCCAGCCCGTACGTGCTGGCCGATCCTCAGCCGTAATCCGGGCAGCGCCTTCCCGCCAGCGCTGCCTGGCAGTCGTTGCGAAGAGAGACCCGGCAGGCAGACTGTCTCATGCCGAACTGGCCGGGCTGGCCGCATTCCAGAACGCCGAACGCCGGGATCAGGTCTGACCCCGGCGTTTTTCTCTTCCCTCAGGCCCGCTTCTGCACCAGCGTCAGGATGTCGTAGCTGGCCACCAGCTCGTCGTTCTGGTTCGTCACCTGCACGTCCCACGCCACCACGCCCTGCCCGCGCCCTTGCTCGTCGGTGCGGTTGCGGTCGACCTTGCGCTTGCAGGTGAGGCGGGCGCGGATGGTGTCGCCGATCGCCACCGGGGCGACGAAGCGCAGGTTGTCCAGGCCGTAGTTGGCCAGCACCGGGCCCGGCGCCGGCGAGACGAACAGGCCGGCCGCCGCCGACAGCACGAAGTAGCCGTGGGCGATGCGCTTGCCGAACTGGGTGTCCTTGGCCGCGATCTCGTCGAAGTGCATGTAGAAGTAGTCGCCCGAGACGCCGCCGAAATTGACGATGTCCGCTTCGCTCACCGTGCGGCGGTGGGTCAGCAGCGAGTGGCCCACTTCCAGGTCTTCGAAGTGGCGGCGGAACGGGTGGATCTCCGATTCCTTCACGGCGCCGCCGCGCACATACTCTCCCGTCACGGCAGTGAGCATCGTCGGCGAGCCCTGCACCGCCGCGCGCTGCAGGAAGTGCTTCACCGCGCGGATGCCGCCCAGCTCTTCGCCGCCGCCGGCGCGTCCCGGACCGCCGTGCTTCAGCTGCGGCAGCGGCGAGCCGTGGCCGGTCGAATCGACCGCCGACTCGCGGTCGAGGATGTGCACGCGACCGTGCGAAGCGGCGGCAACCGGCACCGCATGCGCGGCGATCGCCGGGTCTTTCGTTGCCAGCGTGGTGACCAGGCTGCCGCGGCCGAGCGCCGCCAGGTGCAGGGCCTCGTCGATGTCGCGGTAGGTCATCATCGTGCTGACCGGGCCGAAGGCTTCGATGTCGTGCACGGCCGTGTTGATGGCCGCGTTGCGGCACAGGAGCAGGGTCGGCGAGAAGAAGGCGCCGCTGGCGCAACCCTCCCCGACCGGGTTGAAGCCGTGGTGGGCGCCGAAGATCACCTCGTTGCCGCGCGCGAGCATTTCGACCCGTTCCGACACGTCGCGGTGCTGGTCCATCGAGGCCAGCGCACCCATGCGCACGCCTTCCATCTTCGGATTGCCGACGACGATCTTCGACAGACGGTCGCGCAGGCGCTCGCCCAGCGCATCGACGTGCTGCTCGGGCACGATGACGCGGCGGATCGCCGTGCACTTCTGGCCGGCCTTGCCGGTCATCTCGCGCGCCACTTCCTTGACGAACAGGTCGAACTCCGGATCGTCCGGGGTCACGTCCGGCGCCAGGATCGCGCAGTTGAGCGAGTCCGCTTCTGCGGTGAACGGGACGGATTCGCGGATCAGGTTGGGATTGGCGCGCAGTTTGGCGGCGGTGTCGGCCGAGCCGGTGAAGGTGACCGCATCGAAACCGGTCAGCCGGTCCAGCAGGTCGCCGGTCGAGCCGATGACGAGCTGCAGCGCGCCGTCCGGCAGCAGGCCGGATTCATGCATCATCTTGACCACGGCGTGGGTCAGGTAGCTGGTCGCGGTGGCCGGCTTGCCGATGCAGGGCATGGCGGCCAGGAAGCTGGGCGCGAATTTTTCGAGCAGGCCCCAGATCGGGAAGTTGAAGGCGTTGATGTGCACGGCCAGGCCGCCGCGCGGCACCAGGATGTGGGTGCCGGCGAAGCCGCCGCGCTTGCCCAGGGCGATCGCCGGGCCTTCGTGCAGCACGTTTGACGAGGGCAGCTCGCGCCCGCCCATGCTGGCGTAGGCGAACAGGGTGCCGATGCCGCCTTCGACGTCGACCCAGCTGTCGGCGCGGGTGGCGCCGGTCAGGTGCGAGATCTCGTACAGCTCTTCCTTCCGGTCCATCAGGTACAGGGCCAGGGCTTTCAGGCGCTGGGCGCGGGTCTGGAAGTCGAGCTTCATCAGGCCGGGGACGCCCGTCTTGCGGGCATAGGTGACGGCTTCGTCGAAGTCGATCTTTTCGCCGTGGGTGTGGTAGACCAGCTGGCCGTCGAGGGCGCTGTGCAGGGGGGTGTGGGCTTCCTGGCCGATCCAGCGGCCGCCGATCCAGCTTTGCAGGGTGTTTGCCATGTTTGTCTCCTCAGGAATTGTGTGCGCAGGGTGTGCGAAAGGTGTACCGCGTGGGGTAATTGAAGCCAGTGGCTTCAATTACGTGCCCACCCTACTTTTTGGGTGCGTGGCCGCCGGTGCCGCTGAAGTCGAAAGCGGGGCGGTTGGGTTCGATCTCGGTGTAGGCCTCGACTTCGCGCATCGTGTTCAGGGAACGCGTGGTGAGCTGGTGGTACTGCTTCGTGCCGAAGCTCTTCCACTTGACGTCTTCGTCGGTCAGTGCGCGCATCACCTTGGCAGGAGTGCCCATCACCATGCTGCGCGGCGGGATCACCATGCCGGCCTTCACGAAGCTCATTGCGGCGACGATGGATTCTTCTCCGACGACGGCGCCGTCCATGACCACCGCGTTCATGCCGACCATCGCATTGCGGCCCACGCGGCAGCCGTGCAGCACGGCGCCGTGGCCGATGTGGCCGTCGACTTCGATCACGGTCTCGCCGTCCTCGAAGCCGTGCATCACGCAGCTGTCCTGCACGTTGGCGCCCTCTTCCAGCACCAGGCGGCCGAAGTCGCCGCGCAGCGAGGCCAGCGGGCCGATGTAGCAGCGCGGGCCGACGATGACGTCGCCGATCAGCACCGCCGTCGGGTGCACGTAGCTAGTCGGGTGCACCACCGGGCGCACGCCGTCGATTTCGTAGACTTTGACCACGCTTAGACCCTTTCGATGATCAGGGCGATGCCCTGGCCGACGCCGATGCACATCGTGCACAGGGCGTAGCGCCCGCCCGTGCGCTGCAGCTGGTACACGGCGGTGGTCACCAGGCGCGCACCGGATGCGCCCAGCGGGTGGCCCAGCGCAATCGCGCCGCCGTTCGGGTTCACGTGCCCGGCGTCGTCGGGAAGACCGAGGTCGCGCATCACGGCCAGGCCTTGTGCGGCGAAGGCTTCGTTCAGCTCGATCACGTCCATCTGGCCGATGGTCAGCCCCGTCTGCGCCAGCACTTTCTTCGTCGCCGGCGATGGGCCGAAGCCCATGATACGCGGCGCGAGGCCGGCAGTCGCCATGCCGACGATGCGCGCTTTCGGCGTGAGGCCGAAGCGGTCGGCGGCCGAGGCGGAGGCGATCAGCAGCGCGCAGGCGCCGTCGTTCACGCCCGAGGCGTTACCGGCGGTGACGCTGCCGTCGGGCGTGACCACGCCTTTCAGCTTGGCCAGCGCCTCGATGGTGGTGTCCGGGCGCGGATGCTCGTCGGTGTCGAACACGCGCGACTCGCCCTTCTTCGAGTGCAGGGTGACGCCCACGAGTTCGTCCTTGAAGACGCCGGCGGCATGCGCGCGCGCCCAGCGCTGCTGGCTGCGGATGGCGAAGGCGTCCTGGTCGGCGCGGGCGACATGGAAATCGCGCGCCACGTTTTCCGCCGTCTCCGGCATCGAGTCGATGCCGTACTTCGCCTTCATCAGCGGGTTGACGAAGCGCCAGCCAATGGTCGTGTCCTCAATTTTTGCCGCGCGCGAGAAGGCGGAATCGGCCTTGCCCATCACGAAAGGCGCGCGCGTCATGCTCTCCGAGCCGCCGGCGATGATCAGGTTCGCTTCGCCGGCGCGGATCGCGCGACCGGCGAGGCCCACCGCGTCCAGGCTCGAGCCGCACAGGCGGTTGATGGTATTGCCCGGGACTTCAGGCGGCAGCCCGGCGAGCAATCCTGCCATATGCCCGACGTTGCGGTTGTCCTCGCCCGCCTGGTTGGCGCAGCCCCAGTACAGGTCGTCGACCATGGACCAGTCGACGCCCTTGTTGCGCTCGATGAGCGCGGCGATCGGCAGCGCGGCCAGGTCGTCGGCGCGCACGGAGGCAAGCGCGCCGCCGTAGCGGCCGAAGGGGGTGCGGATGGCGTCGCAGATGAATGCGTCGATCATTGGGAAGTCTCCTGTTAGATGTTCTTGGGGCGTTTGTCGACCACGCGCCGGGCCTTGCCGGTCAGCGTGCGCTCGATGCCCATCGGCGGCATCAGGGTCACTTTCGTGCTCACGCCGACATAGGTCTTGATGCAGTGCTGGAGTTCGCGGCACAGGGCGTCGACCGTGTCCTGCGACTGCCCGGCATCCTTCAGTTCGCCGAATACGGCCAGGGTGTCGAGGTTGCCCTCTTTCGCCACCACCAGCTGGTACTGCGGCGCCAGCGCCGGCATTTTGAGTATCAGTTCTTCGATCTGGCTCGGGAACACGTTCACGCCGCGGATGATCAGCATGTCGTCCGAGCGGCCCGTGATGCGGCCCATGCGCCGCATCGAGCGCGAAGTCGGCGGCAACAGGCGCGTCAGGTCCCGCGTGCGGTAGCGGATGATCGGCAGCGCCTCTTTCGTCAGCGAGGTGAAGACGAGCTCTCCCTCTTCTCCGTCGGGCAGCACTTCGCCCGTGTCGGGGTCGATGATCTCGGGATAAAAATGGTCTTCCCAGATCACCGGGCCGTCCTTGCTCTCGATGCATTCGCTGGCCACGCCCGGCCCCATCACCTCGGACAGGCCGTAGATGTCGACGGCGTCGATGCCCGCCTCCTGCTCGATCGTGCGCCGCATTTCGTTGGTCCAGGGTTCCGCCCCGAAGATGCCGACCTTCAGCGAGGATTGGGCCGGATCGATCCCCTGGCGCTTGAACTCCTCGACGATGTTGAGCATGTACGAAGGCGTGACCATGATGATCGAAGGCTGGAAGTCGCAGATCAGCTGTACCTGCTTTTCGGTCTGCCCGCCCGACATCGGCACCACGGTGCAGCCCAGGCGCTCGGCGCCGTAGTGGGCGCCCAGGCCGCCCGTGAACAGGCCGTAGCCATAGGCGACGTGCACCATGTCGCCGGGACGCCCGCCGGCCGCGCGGATCGAACGCGCGACGACGTCGGCCCAGGTGTCGATGTCTTTTTTCGTGTAGCCGACGACCGTCGGGCGGCCGGTCGTGCCGGAGGACGCGTGCACGCGGACCACCTGCTCGCGCGGCACCGCAAACAGGCCGAACGGGTAGTTGTCGCGCAGGGTCTTCTTTTCGGTGAAGGGGAATTTCGCCAGGTCGGCCAGGGATGTCAGGTCGGCCGGATGGACGCCGGCTTCATCGAAAGCCCGACGGTAATGCGGCACGTTGTCATAGGCGTGCTGCAGCGACCATTTCAGGCGTTCGAGCTGCAGCGCCTGCAGCTCGTCGCGGCTGGCGCGCTCGATCGGTTCGAGCTCGCCGGGCGTGGGAATACGCTGGACCATCTGGATCTCCTTCAGGGGTGTCGTTTTAGGTGCTCAGGCAGCTACTTCGGCGACCATCCCGCTCACGCGGTGCGACTTGCCGCGGAAGAGCGCGATACGGCGCCCTTCCGCGTTGGTCACCGTGACGTCGTAGACGCCGGTTTTACCTTGCAGCGCCTGCTCGACGGCTTCGGCCACCAGGACGTCTCCTTCGCGTCCCGGTGCCAGGTAGTCGATCGTGCAGCCGGCGCCGACGGTATTGAAATTGTGCGAATTGCAGGCGAAGGCAAAGGCGCTGTCGGCCAGCATGAAGATGTAGCCGCCGTGGCAGGTCGCATGCCCGTTGAGCATGTCGTTCCGAACCTGCATGCGCATGCGCGCGTAGCCGGGACGAATCTCGTCCAGCGTCATGCCGAGCGCCTGGCTGGCCGGGTCGCGCTCGTACATGGTCTTGCCGGCCAGTTCGGCCAGGGCCTGGGGATCACTGTGCATGGAAACGCGGCTCCTCGGGATTGGCGGCGAGCTTGCGGCGTAGCAGGGGCGAGATGCGGTAGCGCTCTTCGCCGTAGGTAGTGCTCAAGTTGGCCAGGGTCGTCACCACGTGGGCGATGCCGGCACTGTCCGCCCAGGCCAGCGGCCCGCGCGGGTAGTTGACGCCCTTTTGCATGGCGATGTCGACGGCCTGCGCGCTGCACACGCCCTGGTTGACGGCGTCGGCCGCTTCGTTGGCGAGCATGGCGACGGTGCGCATCACGGCCATGCCGGGTACGTCTTCGAGGCGCGTGACTTCGAAGCCGGCTGCCTGGAACAGGCCGACCGCGGCGTGATAAGCCTCGTCGCTGCACTGGTCGGCGCGCGCCAGGGCGATGCGCGTGGCCTTCGCATGGTCGAACAGCAGGTCGTAGACCACCGTGTTCGCATGGTGGTTGGCGGCGGCGCGCTCGGTGGCGCTGCGGCCGTCGGTGAGGAAGATGGCGGCGCCGTTGCAGTGGAAGGCAGGCGCTTCGTTCTTCTCGGCGCCGTGCAGGGGTTCGCGGTGCGCGACCGTGAAACCGGCGGCGGCCAGGCGCGCTTCCATCGGCGTCAGCACGCTCTTCGTCACTTCGCGCGACACGCTGATCGCGACCGTGTTCGGGCGCGGCTGCGCCGGCTCCGTCTGCACGACGGGTTTCGCCGCATCGTCGCCGTAACGGTAGAAACCGCGCCCCGTCTTGCGGCCGAGGAAGCCGGCATTTACCAGCTCCTGCTGCACCACCGAAGGCGTGAAGCGGCCGTCGCCGAAGTAGGCGGCGTGCACGGATTGGGTGACCAAGAAATTGACGTCGTGGCCGATCAGGTCCATCAGCTCGAAGGGCCCCATGCGGAAACCGCCCGCTTCGCGCATGACCGCGTCCAGCGTGGCCGCATCGGCCGCGCCTTCCTGCAGCAGGCGCAGCGCTTCGGCGTAGTACGGGCGGGCGACGCGGTTGACGATGAAGCCGGGGGTCGACTTGGCGTGCACCGGGTCCTTGCCCCAGGCCTGGGCGGTAGCGTAGACGGTGTCCGCGACCTGCTTGTCGGTCGCCAGCCCGCTGATCACTTCGACCAGCGCCATCAGCGGCACCGGGTTAAAGAAGTGCATGCCGACCAGGCGTTCCGGGCGTTTCAAGGGCGCGGCAATCGCGGTGACCGAGATCGAGGAGGTGTTAGTCGCCAGGATGCAGCCGTCGCCGACGATGCCTTCCAGGTCCGCGAACAGCTTGCGCTTGGCGTCCAGGTTTTCGACGATGGCTTCGATGACGATGGCCGCGTCGCGTACGCCGTCCAGCGTGTCGACCGTCTGCAGGCGCTCGCGTGCGAGGTCGGCGTCAGCTGCGGCCATGCGGCCTTTGTCGACCAGCTTGGCGTAGACCTTGCCGATCTCGGCGATGGCCTTGGCGGCTGCCCCTTCGCGCGTGTCGAACAGGCGCACCGGGTGGCCGCTGGCGGCCGCGATCTGGGCGATGCCGGAACCCATGGCGCCGCTGCCGATGACGGCGACGACGCTATTTTTAGCCAGGCCTTCCATCATTCCCCCTTGAACTGCGCCGGGCGCTTGGCGATGAAGGCGGCGACGCCTTCGCGGTAGTCGTGGCTGTAGCCGAGTTCGCGCATCATCGCGCCTTCTAATTGAAGTTGTTCCGGCAGCGTGTTCGCGTAGCTGGCCTGCAGCGCCTTTTTCGTGAATGCGAGACCCTTGGTCGGCGCGCTGGCGAAGTGGTCGGCCATGGCCATCGCCTCGTCCATCAGCGCTTCGTCAGGTACGCAGCGCCAGATCAGGCCCCACTCTTCCGCCTTTTCGGCGGACAGCTTCTCGCCCAGCATGGCCAGTCCCGTCGCGCGCGCGTGGCCGATCAGGCGCGGCAGATGCCAGGTGCCGCCGGTGTCCGGAATCAGGCCCAGCTTGCAGAAGGCTTCGATGAAGCTGGCCGATTTCGCGGCGAGCACGATGTCGCAGGCCAGCGCGAGATTCGCGCCGGCGCCGGCGGCCACGCCGTTCACCGCGCAGATCACCGGCAGCGGCAGGCTGCGCAGGGTCATCACGAGCGGCGCGTAGAATTTTTCCACCGATTCACCGAGGTCGACACCCGGCGCGCCCGGCGCCACGGCGCGGTCGCCCAGGTCCTGGCCGGCGCAGAAACCGCGGCCGGCGCCGGTCAGCACCAGCACGCGCACCGATTTGTCGGCCTGCAGCTTGTCGAGCGCGTCGCGCACTTCGAGGTGCATGGCCTGGGTAAAGCTGTTCAGGCGGTCGGGGCGGTTTAGCGTGAGGACGGCGACGCCGTTTTCAATCGTGAACAGGATCGATTCGTAGCTCATTGGATGTCTCTCTCTTTATTATTCGTGCTGGTCGAAGTCGACGATCACCTTGTCCGTGATCGGGAAAGCCTGGCAGGACAGGACGAAGCCGCGCGCGACCTCGTAGTCTTCCAGCGCGTAGTTCACGTCCATCTCGACATTGCCGTCGACGACCTTGCAGCGGCAGGTCGAGCACACGCCGCCCTTGCAGGAGTAGCGCATGTCGATGCCGGCGCGCAGGCCCGCGTCGAGGATCGATTCCTTGTCCTTGTCCATCGTGAAGCTGGCGGCGCTGCCGTCCATGATCACGGTCACTTCGGTCTGCTGGTGCGCCCCCGCCTGGATTGGCCGCGGCTTGTGCTCGTGCTTGGGGATGCTGGCGGCGAACAGCTCGATGCGGATCTTTTCCTTGGCCATGCCCGCTTCCTGCAGCGACTTCGAGACGCCGTGCATCATGTCTTCCGGGCCGCAGATGAAGGCGATGTCGATGTCCTGGATGTCGATCCAGTGCTTGAGGAAAGCGCTGCACTTCTCGCCGGTGATGCGGCCGTTGAACAGTTCGATGTCCTGCTGCTCGCGGCTCATCACGTAGACCAGCTTGAGGCGGCCCATGTAGACGTCCTTCAGGTCGGTCAGCTCGTCGCGGAAGATGACCGACGAAGAGGCGCGGTTGCCGTAGACGAGGGTAAAGCGGCTCTTCGGCTCGGCCTGCAGGGTGGTCTTGATGATGGAGAGGATGGGCGTGATGCCGCTGCCGGCGGCGAAGGCCAGGTAGTGGCGCTCGCTCTCCGGTTCCAGGGGCACGTTGAAGTGGCCCATCGGCGGCATGACGTCGAGCGTCGCGCCGGGTTGCAGGCTTTCGTTGGCCCAGCTCGAGAACAGGCCGCCGGGCGTGCGCTTGATCGCCACGCGCAGCTGCTCGTCCTGCACGCTCGAGCAGATCGAATAGGAGCGGCGCACGTCTTCGCCTTCGATCATGGCGCGCAGGGTCAGGTGCTGGCCCTGCTGGTAGGCGAAGGTGGATTTCAGTTCAGGCGGCACGGCGAAGGTGACCGCGATCGCGTCGCGCGTTTCGTGCTTCACCTTGGCCACGGTGAGTGGATAGAATTTGCTCATGGTCGCTTCTTCTTGATGCGCCTAATGGCACTTGAAGTAATCGAAAGGCTCGCGGCAGTCCAGGCACTTGTACAGCGCCTTGCACGGGGTCGAGCCGAACTGGCTGGTCAGCTGGGTGTGTTTGGAGCCGCAATTCGGGCAGCTCACTTCGGGCTCGACGAACGCTGCACGCTTGACGCCGCTGCGCAAGCCGCTGATGTCGATCGCCTGCTGCACGGGCGGCGCGATGCCGTAACCTTTCAGGGCTGCCTTGCCGGCCTCGCTCATCCAGTCGGTGGTCCAGGCGGGAGACAGCCGGTTCACCAGCTTCACGTTCTCCAGCCCGCGTGCGTGCAGTGCGTCCGTGACGGCTTCGGCGATCACCTGCATCGCCGGGCAGCCCGAGTAGGTCGGCGTGATCGTCACGATGCACGCGTCCGCATCGAAGGCGACCTCGCGCACGATGCCGAGGTCCACGATCGAGATCACGGGGATCTCGGGATCGGGGACTTCGCCGAGCCAGGCCCAGACCTGGCTTGTCGTGACGCTCTGCACGTTCATTACCACTCGGCTCCGGGATAGGCGCGCTGCAGGAACTGCATCTCGGCCAGGATGTAGCCGAGGCGCTCGCTGTGGCGGCCCTGCTTGCCGCCGCGCTGCATCCAGGCGTCGGGCGAAGGCATGCTCAAGGTGGCCTCGGCCAGGATCTCGCCGACGTGCTCGAGGAAGGCGGCGCGCAAGCCGTCCGCCGGCGGAGCGATCCCCTGCTCGACCATCGCGTTGTCGATCTCGTCGTAGATAAAGCATTCGCCGCTGTACATCCACAGTTCGTCGAGCGCCGTCTGCATCTTCGCGTGGCTGACATCGGTGCCGTCGCCCAGGCGCACCACCAGGTCGCCGCTGCGGCGCAGGTGATAGGTCACTTCCTTGAGCGACTTTTCGGCGATCTCGGCGATGCGGCCGTCGCTCGATTTGAGCAGGCCCTGCATCAGGAAGTAGTGCCAGGTATCGAACAGGAACTGGCGCATCATCGTCTCGGCATAGCTGCCGTTCGGCTGCTCGACGAGGAGGACGTTGCGGTACTCGTGGGCGTCGCGGTGGAAGGCGAGTTTGTCCTCGTCGCGGCCTTTGCCTTCGAGTTCGCCGGCATAGGTCAGCCACATGCGGGTCTGGCCGAGCAGGTCAAGCGCGACGTTGGTCAGCGCCATGTCTTCTTCCAGCGCCGGGCCCTTGCCGCACAGTTGACTGAGCTGCTGGGAGAGGATCAGGGCGTTGTCGCCCTGGCGCAGCAGATACTGAATTTTTGCATCCATGGCCATGCTCACAGGTTTTTCACTTCTTCCGGCATCGGGAAGAAGGTCGGGTGGCGGTAGACCTTGCTGTTGGCCGGCTCGAACAGGGCTTCCTTGTCGGCCGGGCTGCTAGCCACGATGTCGACGGCGCGCACGACCCAGATCGAGACGCCTTCGTTGCGGCGGGTGTAGACGTCGCGCGCGTTGTTGATCGCCATTTCGGCGTCAGGGGCGTGCAGGCTGCCGACGTGTTTGTGGGCGAGGCCGTGCTGGCTGCGGATGAATACTTCCCACAGGGGCCATTCTTTGCTCATGGTTTGTCTCCGGTGTTTCAGGATGTTTGTCGGCCTCGTGTGCCGATTCGACGTGCAGATGTTCGTTGAACGCGTGGAGTAATTCAGGCCGGGGGCCTGAATTACGAGCCGTCCACCCTACGTTTATGCTGCGGCTTTGCGGGCAGCGGCTTTTTCGGCGTGGGCAACCAGGGCGTCGCGGAACCATTCGCCGTCGTCCCAGGCTTTGACGCGCGTGCGCAGGCGTTCGCGGTTGCAGGGGCCGTTGCCCTTCAGGACGTTGTGGAATTCGCTCCAGTCGATTTCGCCGAACTCGTAGTGGCCGGTTTCCGCGTTCCACTTGAGGTCGGGATCGGGGATGGTCAGGCCGAGGTATTCGGCTTGCGGCACGGTCTGGTCGACCATGCGCTGGCGCAGTTCGTCGTTCGAGAACAGCTTGATGCGCCACTTGCTCGACTGCGCGCTGTTGACCGATTCGGCGTCCGACGGGCCGAACATCATCAGCGAGGGCCACCACCAGCGGTTCAGGGCATCCTGCGCCATCGCCTTCTGCTCGGGCGTGCCTTTCGCGAGGCTCATCATGATGTCGTAGCCCTGGCGCGCGTGGAAGGACTCTTCCTTGCAGACGCGGATCATGGCGCGGGCATACGGGCCGTACGAGCAGCGGCACAGCGGGATCTGGTTGATGATGGCCGAGCCGTCGACCAGCCAGCCGATCGCGCCCATGTCGGCCCAGCTCAGGGTCGGATAGTTAAAAATGCTCGAATACTTGGCCTTGCCCGAGTGCAGCGCGGCGAGCAGCTCGTCGCGCGAGACGCCCAGGGTTTCGGCGGCGCTGTACAGGTACAGGCCGTGGCCCGCTTCGTCCTGGATCTTCGCCAGCAGCACCGACTTGCGCTTGAGTGTCGGCGCGCGCGTCACCCAGTTACCCTCGGGCAGCTGGCCGACGATCTCGGAGTGGGCGTGCTGGGAAATCTGGCGGATCAGCGTCTTGCGGTAGGCGTCCGGCATCCAGTCCTTCGCTTCGATCTTCACGCCCGCGTCGATGCGGGCCTGGAAGGCCTGTTCTTCGAGGCTCATATCGGCCTCGGTCTGGACCTTTTTCAGGCCCGTTTCCACCAGTTGCGCGTACATGGTCAGTCTCCCATTGCAAACATCATGAGGAGATAATACGATACAGAATTCGAGATGTACACCAAAATTTTGAATCATATTGAGAAGCAATAGCGGACGGTATCGGATGACACAACTGACCAGCACGGAGTGGATCGCCCACTCGCTCGCCGCGGATCCTCCGCGTTCAAAATCGCTCGTCATGACGATCATGGGAGATACGATCGCGGCGCATGGCGGCGCGGCCTGGCTGGGCAGCCTGATCGAATTGCTGGCGCCCCTCGGCGTGACCGATCGCCTGGTGCGCACCAGCGTGTTCCGCCTGGTGCAGGAAGGCTGGCTGACGGCCAGCCGCGAAGGCCGGCGCAGCCGCTACGGTTTCGATCCGGCTTCATTGGCCCGTTTCCAGCGCGCCGACCGCCGCATCTACGCCCCGCCCGGCCTGCACTGGGACGGCCGCTGGACGCTGGTGCTGGCGCCGAACGGCAGCATCGACGGCGACCTGCGCACGGCGGTGAGGAAGGAACTCGAATGGGAAGGCTTTGCGATGCTGGGGCCGGGCGTGCTGGCCCATCCGGCGGCCGACCCCGACGGCCTGCTCGACGCCCTGCGCCGCACAGGGGCGACCGGCCGCGTGTTCGTGCTGACCTCTTCCGAGCTGCCGGGCGCCGGCTCGCGTCCCTTGCAGGAGCTGGCCCAGGACGGCTGGGATTTGACCGCCGTGGCGCGCAGCTATGTCGACTTCATCGGGCAGTTCACGCCGCTGCTGGCCCTGCTGCGCGAGCAGGCCGGGATCGCCCCGGCCGAGGCCTTCGCGATCCGCTCGCTGCTGATCCACGCCTACCGCCGCCTGCATCTGCACGACCCGATGCTGCCGATCGAATTGCTGCCCGATCCCTGGCCGGGATCGGACGCCTACGAGGTGGCGCGCGCGATTTATTTGTTGGTGTATGCGCAGGCCGAGGTGCACATCGATGCGGTGCTCAGGCGCGAGGACGAGACGGCGCCGGCGGCCGACGAGGCGTTTTACCAGCGCTTCGGGGGATTGCGCGGCTGATCAAGGGGTGAGACCGCGTGCTTACGAGTGCGCACCCTACGGTGTTCGGCCGTTGTAGGGTGGACTCTTGAGTCCACGCGTTTTCACCGCTCGATCGGCCGCATGCAAAACGAAACCTAGTATCATCTCGGCTTTACCCAATCTACGGGACACACCATGTCTATCAAGATCAGCAGCCAGTTCGACGCCGGCGCCATCGAGATCGTGAACGCCACAAGCGCGAACGCCATCGACCTGAACATCCGCAAGGATTCCCACGCCGACATCACCCAGTGGTTCTACTTCCGCCTGCAGGGCGCGCAGGGCCAGGCATGCACCATCCGCCTGCTCAACGCCGGCCAGGCCGCCTACCCGAAGGGCTGGGAAGACTACAACGCGATGGCGAGCTACGACCGCATCAACTGGTTCCGCGTGCCGACCTCGTTCGACGGCGACGTGCTCACCATCGAGCACACCCCGGGCATGGACAGCGTCTACTACGCCTACTTCGAGCCCTACTCGTGGGAACGCCACCTCGAGCTGCTCGACCGGGCCCAGATGAGCGAACACGTGCGCATGCTCGACCTCGGCTCGACCGTGGACGGCCGCGACCTCAACATGCTGGTTATCGGCGAGCCTGCCGAGGGCAAGAAGAAGGTCTGGGTCATCGCACGCCAGCACCCGGGCGAGACGATGGCCGAGTGGTTCGTCGAAGGCATGCTCGACGCCCTGCTCGATCCGGCCCATCCGTTCGGACGCCAGCTGTTGAATGAGTCGGTGTTCTACGTGGTCCCGAACATGAACCCGGACGGCTCGGTGCGCGGCAACCTGCGTACGAATGCCGCCGGCGCCAACCTGAACCGCGAGTGGCTGAACCCGACCATGGAGCGCAGCCCGGAAGTCTTCCTGGTGCGCCAGAAGATGCATGAAACCGGCGTCGACCTGTGCCTGGACGTGCACGGCGACGAAGGCCTGCCGTATGTCTTCATCGCCGGCAGCGAATCCCTGCCGACCTTCACCGCCGAGCAGGCCGCCGCCCAGAAGCGCTTCAGCGACGACTTCAAGATCGCCAGCCCGGACTTCCAGGACGTGCACGGCTACGGCGCCACGCCCTACACCGAAGAGACGCTGACCATGGGTTCGCCGCACATCACGCACGCCTTCGGCTGCCTGTCGCTGACGCTGGAACTGCCCTTCAAGGACAACGCCAACGACCCCGACCGGCACGTCGGCTGGGACGGCGCCCGCAGCGCCCGCCTCGGCGCGGCGGTGCTGCAGCCGGTGCTGCAGTCGATCCGCGCAATCAAGTAACCCCCGAACGCCCCGCCCGCCGGGGCGTTTTTCATCATCAAGGAACCGTCATGTCCATATTCTCCGCCCCCGTCTTCGACGCCACCGTCATCTACAACGGCCAGGAACTGTTCAAGGGCCGCGGCGCCGCCGAAGGCTGGGCCGCCAAGGTGGCGAAGGAAATCGAGGCCTCGGTGACGGTCGAGAAGATCGGCACCGGCTGGGCGCTGCGCGGCCAGGTCGATGGCCTCGATGTCACCTGGGGCATCTACGGCCAGCGCCTGAGCCGCATCGAAGCGGCCTGATTGCCTGCCCGCCCGTTTGCACGGGCGCCGCGCACGCCAGCATTGCGTCTTCCGTGTCCGAACCGCACTATAATCTCCGCTATATGAGCGCCGTGACGCATCCGGCGCCGCCACATTCCGGCCAGGCACGCAGCGTCGATACGCTGCGGGAAGGTCACATCAATAGGCCCGTACCATGTATTCGAACGCTTCCGCGCGCCCCGCGCTTCCCGGACCACGCATGTCGACCGGCGTTGCCGGGCTCGACGACATCCTGGGCGGCGGCCTCACGCCGCAGCGCATCTACCTGGTCGAGGGTTCGCCCGGCGCCGGCAAGACCACGCTCGGCCTGCAGTTCCTGCTCGACGGGATCGCCAGGGGCGAGAGCGGCCTGTACATCACCCTCTCGGAAACCGCCGCCGAACTGAGCGCGGTGGCCGCCTCGCATGGCTGGTTGCTCGACGCGTTCTCGATCTTCGAGCTGGCCGGCGACCAGGCGCTCGACATCGACGCCCAGCAGTCGGTGTTCCACCCGTCGGAAGTGGAACTGGGCGAGACGACCCGCAACGTGATGAACCAGGTCGACCGCATCAAGCCCGTGCGCGTGGTGTTCGACAGCCTGTCGGAAATGCGCCTGCTGGCCCAGAATCCGCTGCGCTACCGGCGCCAGATCCTCGCCCTGAAGCAGTTCTTCGGCGCGCGCGGCTGCACCGTGCTCCTGCTCGACGACAAGACCGCCGCCTCGGACCAGCACCTGCACAGCATCGCCCACGGCGTCATCAGCCTCGAGCAGATCGCCAAGGAATTCGGCAAGGAGCGCCGCCGCGTCAACATCATCAAGATGCGCGGCATCCGCTTCCGCGGCGGCTACCACGACTACAACCTCGATACCGGCGGCATCACCATGTTCCCGCGCCTGGTGGCGGCCGAGCACATGCGCGACTTCCAGCCCCAGGTCAGCTCGAGCGGCTCGCGCGAGTTCGACCAGCTGCTCGGCGGCGGCCTGGTGCGCGGCACCAACACGCTGATGGTGGGACCGTCCGGCATCGGCAAGACCACCCTCTCGGTACGCTGCCTGCTGTCGGCGCTCGAGCGCGGCGAAAAGGCCGCCTTCTACCTGTTCGACGAAGGCCTCGGCACCTTTTTCGCGCGCAATGCCACGCTCGGCATGAACCTGAAGCCGTATGCCGAGAATGGCCAGCTGAAGATCCTGCACATCGACCCGGCCGAGCTGTCGCCAGGCGAGTTCGCGCAGATGCTGCGCGACGCGGTCGAGGTGGACGGCGTCCGCTTCATCGTCATCGACAGCCTGAACGCCTACCTGCAGGCGATGCCGGGCGAGCAGTACCTGACGCTGCAGATGCACGAGCTGCTGTCCTACCTGAACCAGCAGGGCGTGACCACCGTGCTGGTGCTCGGCCAGCATGGCCTGATCGGCGAAGTGCGCACCGATGTCGACCTGAGCTACCTGTCCGACACCACGGTGCTGCTGCGCTTCTTCGAATCGAGCGGCCGCCTGCGCCGCGCGCTCACCGTCATCAAGAGCCGCACCACGACCCACGCGCTGACCATCCACGAACTGCAGCTCGGCCATGACGGCGTGCGCATCGGCGAGCCGCTGGTCGGCTTCGAGGGCGTGCTGACCGGCCTGCCGAGCTATCACGGCAGCACCGCGATGCTGCCGAATTTGCCCGATGCGCCTCAATAACAACGCCGACGAACGCATCCTGGTCTTCGCGCCGCGCGGGCGCGACGCCGAGGTCATGTGCTCGGTGCTGGGCGGCGACGGCTTCGAGTGCGCAGTCATGCCCGGCTTCGACGCCTTCGTCGCCCATATCGAGGCCGGCGCGGGCGCCGCGATCGTGGCCGAGGAAGCGCTGGCCGACGTCGACCTGACGCGCCTGCGCGCCTGGCTCGAGCGCCAGCCGCCCTGGTCCGACTTCCCCTTCGTGGTCCTGCTGGGTAAAGTCATCGGCCTGGCGCCGGAGGGTGCACGCGAGCGCATCAACGAACTCGGCAACGTGGTCCTGCTCGAGCGGCCCCTGAATGCCCAGACCCTGCGCAGCGCCGTCGCCTCGGCCCTGCGCGCGCGCCGCCGCCAATACGGCTCGCGCGACGTGCTCGCCGACCGCGAGCGCACCGCGTCCAGCCTGCGCCAGAGCCAGGAAGCGCTGGTGCACCTGAACGAGACGCTGGAAGCGCGGATCGAGGAACGCACGCGCGCCCTGGCCCAGGCCAACGACCGCCTGATGAACGAAGTGATCGAGCGCGAGCGGGTGCAGCAGGCGATGGTGCAGCTGCAGAAGATGGAGGCGATCGGACGCCTTACCGGCGGCATCGCGCACGACTTCAACAACCTGCTCAACGTGGTGCAAGGCAGCATGGACCTGATCCTGCTGATGTCGAAGGACGAGGTGGCCAAAAGCCGCGCCGAGGTGGCGCGCCGTGCCTGCCAGCGCGGCGCCAAGCTCACCAGCCAGCTGCTGGCCTTCTCGCGCAACCAGACCCTCGACCTGCGCCCGCTCGACGTGCAGCTGCTCTTCGAGGGCGTGCAGGAACTCGTCGCCACCTCGCTCGGTTCCAGCATCCGCCTGCACTTCGCCGTCGCGGCGCCGGGCGCCAGCGTCATGGCCGACCGCAACCAGATGGAAATGGCCCTGCTCAACCTGGCGATCAATGCGCGCGACGCGATGGACGGCGGCGGCGAGCTGCGCTTCGAGGCCGGCCCCGCCACCCCGCCCGCGGATTTGCTGCCGGCCGGAGAGTACGTGCGCATCGCGGTGACCGACAGCGGCGAAGGCATGCCACCCGAGATCGCCGCGCGCGTCTTCGAACCTTTCTTCACGACGAAGAGCGTGGGCAAGGGCACTGGCCTGGGCCTGTCCCAGGTGTACGGCATGGCCCAGCAGTCCGGCGGCGCGGCGCGCATCCTGAGCGAGCGCGGCGTGGGCACGACGGTGGAAATCTGGCTGAAGCAGGCAGGCAGTGCGGGCGTCTCGCCGGCACTGCCGGAATCCTCTTCTCCTGCCGTGCCGCGCCCGGGCGCGTGCATCCTCGTGGTCGAGGACGACGACTTCGTGCGCGAATCGATGGTCGAATCGCTGCAGGCGCTCGGCCACACGGTGGCCCAGGCGCCCGACGGCGAAGCCGGCCTCCTCGAACTGGAGCGCGCGCGGCCCGACCTGATCATCACCGACTACCTGATGCCGGGCATGACCGGCGCCGACCTGGTGCGGCGCGCCCGCGTGCAGCTGCCGGGCGTGCCGATGATCATCGCCACCGGCTATGCCGACATGAAGGCGATCGAGGAAGTCATCGGCGACGACATGCTGCTGCGCAAACCCTTCCAGCTGGCGGAGCTGGCGGCCGTCGTCGAGCGGGCGCTGCGGAAGGCGGAGAACGACGCCGCGGCGGTGCCGAGCGTGGTGTAGGGAAGTTCAGACGGCTGCAGGGCTGGCATAGCGCTGCCGCATGTCCGCCACCGAGTTGTCGATCAGTTCCTCGAGCACGGCCAGGTCGACGTCGGCCAGCTTGCGCAGGTAGAGGCAGGCCTTGCCGGCCTTGTGGCGGCCGAGCCGGGCCAGCCGGGTTTCCTGTCCCTCGAAGCCCGGCATCAGGTAGACGCTGATGTCGCCCTTGCGCGACGAAAAGCCGGCCAGCGGCGCATCGCCCTCGCGCCCGCTCTCGTAACGGTAGTGGTAGCTGCCGAAGCCGACGATGCCGGCGCCCCACATGGTGGCGGGCGCGCCCGTGATCCGGCCCATCATCTCGACCAGCACGGCGCAGTCCTGGCGCCGGCCCGCATTGGCAATCGCGCCCAGGTAGGCGTCGACGCTGGCGTCGGTCGGCTGCGTCTTGTTTTCCGCCATGGCGCGCCTCGGCCGCTTAGAGCTGGACGCCGAGGTGCTTTTCGATCCAGGCGTGCGCGTCTTCGATGCCGTCGAAGTGCACGGTGGCGATGACCGTCTTGTCGCTGGCCAGGCAGCTGACATAGACGCGCTTTTCGTCGGCCGAGCTGAGCAGGTCGGACTGGGGCGCGAGCTCGACCGAAGCGACCAGGTCCAGGTTCAGCAGGACGGCCTTCTTCGGGTTGTTTTCCTTGTCGATACGAACGAATTTGCTCACGGCTTTCCTCTGGTTGAATCTAAATGCCTCTGGTAAGGCTTTACTCGCCTGCGATGACCATTTTCTCGATCAGGATCGAGCCCGTCGATTTATTGCCGCGCGCCAGCACGTCGTTGCCGACGCCGACGATCTGCTGGAACATGTCGCGCATGTTGCCCGCGATCGTGATTTCCTCGACCGGATACTGGATGACGCCGTTCTCGACCCAGTAGCCCGAAGCGCCGCGCGAATAATCGCCGGTAACGTAGTTCACGCCCTGCCCCATCAGCTCGGTGACGAGCAGGCCGGTGCCCATCTTGCGCAGCATGCCTTCGAAGGTGTCGGCCAGCTTCGTTTCGTCCGAGGTGATCGACAGGTTGTGCGAGCCGCCGGCGTTGCCGGTGGTCTTCATGCCCAGCTTGCGCGCCGAATACGAAGACAGGAAGTAACCCTGCAGCACGCCGCTGTCGACGACCTTGCGCCGCACCGTGCGCACGCCTTCTTCGTCGAAGGGAGACGAGCCGACTTCGCCGATCACATGCGGGTCTTCGAGGATCTGGATGTGGCTCGGGAAGATGGATTTACCGAGCGAATCGAGCAGAAAACTCGACTTGCGGTACAGCGAGCCGCCCGACACGGCCTGCACAAAGGCGCCGATCAGGCCGGCGGCCAGCGGGGCCTCGAACAGCACCGGGCAGGTGCGGGTATTGAGTTTGCGCGCGTTCAGGCGCGCCAGCGCGCGCTCGGCGGCGTAGCGGCCGACCGCCTCCGGCTTGGCCAGCTTTTTCGGATCGCGCGCCGACGTGTACCAGTCGTCGCGCTGCATTTTATTGCCCTTGCCCGCGATCGGCGCCACCGACATCGTGTGGCGCGAGAACGGGTAGCCGCCGATGAAGCCGCGCGTGTTGGCGGCCACGAAATGCGACTGCTGCACGTAGACGCTCGCGCCTTCGCTGTTGGTGACGCGGCGGTCGACTTCGAAGGCCGCGTTCTCGCAGCGCTGGGCCAGCTCGACCGCTTCTTCCGTGCTGATCTGCCACGGGTAGCACAGGCGCAGGTCGCGCGGGTTCATCTCCAGCATGTCGGCGTCGGGCAGGCCGGCGGCATCGTCTTCGGCCGTGAAGCGGGCGATGTTCCAGGCCGCTTCGACGGTGGCGCGCAGCGAGGCTTCCGAGAAATCGGAGGTGCTGGCGTTGCCGCGGCGCTGGCCGGCGTACACGGTGACGCCGATGCCCTTGTCCTTGTTTTGCTCGATCGTCTCGATCTTGCCACGACGCACAGACACCGACAGCCCGCTACCCTCGCTGATCTCCACCGACGCGTCGCTGGCGCCCTGTTCGCGGGCGAACGCGAGCACGTTCTGCGCCAGTTCCCGCAACTGGTCCTGGGTATGGGTAAAAACGGTGTCGTTCATGTGTGTTTTTCGTAGCGAGCCCTAAAACAGTTATCATAGCAGCCGTTTACTGTTTTTACTGATCGGCTCAGCGCCAATCGGATCACCCAATACCATGCCTAATCCAAACCGCGGCTCCGTGGGCTTCCAGTCCAACGAGTTCGAGCAAGAATACGAACGCCCATCGAAGTCCGAGCTCAAGCGCCAGATGGACGAGTTGCAAAAGCTCGGAGCGCAACTCGTTGCCGAGCCGCGCGACCGCGTCAAGCGCGTGCCGATGCCGGAGGACGTGAAGGAAGCCATCCTCATGTGCCAGACCATCACCAACCACGAAGGCCGGCGCCGCCAGCTGCAGTTCGTGGGCAAGAAGATGCGCACCCTGACCGAAGAGGAAGTGGCCGTCATCCAGCGCACCATCGACAGCTGGAAAGGCGCCTCGAAGGCCGAGACGGCCGCCCTGCACGCGCTCGAGCGCCGCCGCGAAAAGCTGCTCACGGACGACAAGGCCCTCACCGTGCTGCTGGAAGAGCATCCGGAACTCGACGTGCAGCACCTGCGCACCCTGATCCGCAATGCGCGCAAGGAGCAGGCGGAGAACAAGCCGCCCAAGGCCTACCGCGAACTGTTCCAGATCCTGAAGGACCTGAGCAAGAAGGCGAAGCCGGCCGCTGGCGAAGACGAGCAGGAAGACGATGAGTCCGCAGACGAGTAAAGAGACGATGCTCGTCATCGGCCTGGTCTCGGTCTCCGACCGCGCCAGCGGCGGCGTCTATGAAGACAAGGGCATCCCGGCGCTGCAGGACTGGCTGGCCTCGGCCATCACCACGCCCTACCGCATCGAGCCGCGCCTGATCCCCGACGAGCGCGTGCAGATCGAGCAGACGCTGGTCGACCTGGTCGACCATGTGGGCTGCCACCTGGTGCTGACCACCGGCGGCACCGGCCCTGCGCGGCGCGACGTCACGCCCGAGGCGACGCTGGCCATCGGCACCAAGGAGATGCCGGGCTTCGGCGAGCAGATGCGCCAGATCAGCCTGCGCTTCGTGCCGACCGCCATCCTGTCGCGCCAGGTCGCCGTGATCCGCGAAACCGACACCCACGCGGCGCTGGTCATGAATCTGCCGGGCCAGCCGAAGGCGATCAAGGAAACGCTGGAAGGCCTGAAGGATGCGGACGGCAAGGTGGTGGCGGGCGGTATTTTCGCCGCCGTCCCCTACTGCATCGACCTGATCGGCGGCCCCTACATGGAAACCAATCCGGCCGTGACGACCGCCTGGCGCCCAAAGACGGCCCAGCGTCCGGCCCCGCTACCAACCCAGGATAACGCATGAGCGATCTGCTGCAAAACATCGAAATCGAAACCGCGCCCAACCCGGCCGCCGCCATCATCTGGCTGCATGGCCTGGGCGCCGACGGCAATGACTTCGTGCCCCTGGTGCGCGAGCTGAACCTGCAAGGGCTGCCCGGCATCCGCTTCGTCTTCCCGCACGCGAAGACGATTCCCGTGACGATCAACGGCGGCTACATCATGCGCGCCTGGTACGACATCACCGGCGCCGAACTGACCCGCCGCGAAGACGAGACCGGCCTGCGCGACTCGCAGCGCGACGTCGAGGCCCTGATCGCGCGCGAAAAAGAGCGCGGCATCCCGGCCTCGAAGATCATCCTGGCCGGCTTCTCGCAAGGCTGCGCGATGACCCTGCAGACCGGCCTGCGCCACCCGGAAAAGCTGGCCGGCATGCTCTGCCTGTCGGGCTACCTGCCGCTCAACGAGAAGGTGGCGCACGAGCGCACCGAAGAGAGCATCGACACCCCGATCTTCATGGCCCACGGCCGCCAGGACCACGTGGTGCCCTACCTGCGCGGCGAGCAGTCGCGCGACATCCTCAAGGACCTGGGCTACTCGGTCGAATGGCACGAATATCCGATGCAGCATTCGCTGTGCTTCGAGGAAGTGCAGGATATCTCGGCCTGGCTGAGAAAAGTACTGGCCTGACCGCGTGACGGGCAATCCGGTCCCGGGCTGCCTCTTCAGGGTTTCGCGAACCCGCATTTGACGGCGTCGACATAGAGCTTGAGCCGGTTGTCGACGCCGAGCTTCTGGTAGACCGATGACAAGTGATTGCGCAGCGTGTGTTCGCTCATGAAGAGCATGCGCGCCAGCTCGCGGTTGCTGGCGCCCGAGGCTTCGACGACCTTGCCGACGACTTCTCGCTCTTTCGGCGTCAGCATGTCGTACTTCCCCTGGTCGCTGCCGGCATGGGCGCCGCGCCCCAGCTGCCGATCAAGGATCCGCCCGGTCGTGGCACGGTCGACCCATAGTTCCCCATCGCTGACGCTGCGGATTGCCCGCAACAGCAATTCTGGCGGCGCCTCCTTCATGACCAGGCCGCGCGCGCCATGCATGATGGCGTCGTCGAGGCGGCGTTGGTCGCGCACGCCGGTCAGGATCACGATCCGTGCCGGACACAGGGCAAGCAACTCCGGGACGAGCGCAGCGCCGTCGCTGTTACCCACCTGCATATCGAGCACGATCAGGTCCGGCTGCAGGCTGCGCGCGGCTGCCAGTGCTTCCTCGGCGCTGCGCGCCGTGCCCGCCACCTCCATGGCAGGGCGCTGCCCGTCGATCAGCTGGCGCAGTCCCCACAGGACGATATCGTGGTCATCGACAAGCAAAATGCGCAAGGAGGGTGGCATACTCATAGCGGAATCGTGACAGCCACTCTCGTACAGCTGGCGGCGGTGCGCACGTCGACCCCTCCGCCCAGCGCCTCAGCCCGCTTCAGGAGCGAACGCGGCGAGAACACCGGAATGGGGCAAGCGCTATCGTGCGGATTATCGATCAGGATCCGCAGCTGTTTTACCTGGCAGGACAAGGACAATGTGCAGCTTCGAGCACGCGTATGCCGGTGCACGTTGCTCAGACCCTCACGAACGATCTGCAGCACCTCGGCTGCGAGGCGGTCGCCCAGCTGCAGATCCGGTGGCAAGTCCAGCTCGACGGCTACGCCATGGAATTCTTCGAAGCGGGTAGCGACGTCGCGCAAGGTGTCTGCAAGCAGACCGGCGGACGCCGCAGTTTGGTGCCGCTCGAGGTCGCCGACGTAGCTGCGCAGGTCCTGGACGACCGACGCGCTCATCCTCAGCATCCGGTCGAGCGGTTCAGCCAGCGAATGGTTATCCGCGACCTGGGCGCGCAATGCCGCCAGACCGATGCGCAAGCCGATGTAGGGTTGGATTGCAGTGTCATGCAAGTCGGTAACGATACGGTTGCGCTCGACCGCCGCGGCGCCCGAGGCCAACTGGTCCAGGACACGGACGTGCTCGACCATGCGAAACAGCTGCTCCACGGCCTGCATGAAGAAGACAGCGTCGCTGCGGCTGAACCGCCTGTGGCGAGCCGTGAGGTAGACACGCCCCTTTTCCTTGCCCGCGTGCAGAGGCGCCGACATCCAGACACCGGCATCGAAGATTCCGGCGGCGGCGCTGCCGCCGGAATCTTCGGTCCAGACCGCTGTGGCGGGCTCCCATGCCTGTACGCAGATGGCGCCGCTCTTGCCCCACGACCGTGCGTTGGCGGTGAACACGCGATGCTCCTCGCCTGCGGGCACCAGGGCTGCCGCCAAATCGCCGGAAATGCTGTCGGGCTTTCCGGATGCGGTCGCACTGTACTCGCGCAGCATTCCGGTATCGGCCGCCTCGTCGTGGACGACGACGATACAGGCATCGGCGTGGAAGAACTGACGCAATGCCGTCATCGCCCTGATGGCGCCCTCCTCCGCCCCGAAGCGTGGATTGGACAGCGCATTGATCTCGCGCAGCAGCGCCAACCGCCGTTTGGACGCCAGTTCCGAACCGCCCCACATGGCGATCATCGAGCCCAGGCAGAGCAGGAAGAATACGCGCAGGAAGACCGTCGTGGATTCGGGGCCGCCCTCGTCCGGCGTGAGCATGGACAAAGCGGCGATATACATCGCGGCGCTGGCAAAGGTGATGGCCATGCCGGCTTTCATTCCCTGGCGGAAGGAGGTGGACAGGATGGCGAAGAAATAAAACATGAAGACGCCGCCGATCGCGGCATCGGTTACCGTGGTCAGCAGGCCGTACCAGGCCAGGTCGGCCCAGTGCACGTAGCGGTTAATGGTGGGATTGCGATGCAGGCGGGGCACGCCGAACAGCAGGACGCTGTACAACAGGTAGGCCGCGATGACCGCCCAGGTAAGCCGGTGCGAACTGACCTGTCCGGGGATGTCGATCAGGTAGGCGACGAGAACCGTACCCGCGAGCGCCAGGCGGATGGCGGCGATAACGGAAGGGCTTGCCTCAAAGCCGGCATCCCCTTCGCTTCCTTGTGAGATTGAGTTTGAGGTCATCGATTGGATGCTGATCGTCAATACGCCGTTCAGCACCCAGTCTACGCAATCTTCATAAAATTGCAATGATGATATGAATTCTTTCTAGAAATAGTTGACAGAGAACCACATAGGTTCCCTGTCGCGACATCAGAGTACCGGCGTGATCGGCAGCGGCAAGGTCATCGTGCCGTGCGTAACCATCAGGCTATCCGTGGTTGCCCCGTCCGTAACACTGGTCCATACTCCGTCATGGCCTTCATTGCCAGGGCAAGGCGTATTGACGACCGGCTTGGTCCCGACTTCCGGCAGCGGGCTCAAGAATCCTTTCAGGATGAAACCGGTCACCTGGCTCTGGGTGCGCGCATCGACGTTGATGCCGGCGCTGACCGCGTAGCGCTCGGTATGGGTCACGTTATGCGTTTTTTCCCCTTTCTTGCCTTCGGCCGTGGTCCAGGTGCAGACCGCCTCGTATTCGCTGCTCAGGTTGTATGAAAACGTCAGGCCCGAGGCTTTCGCCTGGAGCGTCGCATTATTCCAGCCGAAGGCCAGCTGGACGTCGCCCTTGCCGATGAAGCCGGTACCGGTGGCGGAATCGAAGGTCACTGCGGCGCTGGCGGCCGAGGTGATGGCGGCCAGGCCGAGGGCTGCGGCGATGTGCGAAATTTTCATGGTGTTCTCTCCCAGTTGGTTGTTGTGAAGGCGTTGCTGCGCCTATTGTTAAAGTTGCGTCACCAGCGTGGTGGCGCGAGGTCGCCGGGACGCGGGCCCGGCATGTCGCCCGGCCGTGTGCTGGCGGACATGCCAGGCGCCACGGTAGGCCGATCAGGAACGGCACCGCCGTTCCGGGACAACTGCGCTGCCCGGAATCGTTCGATGCGGGAATACATGGCAGGGTCGGGCGCGCTGCGCGCGGCAAGGCCGATAGCGGGTCCCCGGGCCGGGTGGGGGGCAGGTGCGGCAGCTTCGTCGCCGGTGCGCCGTGGGACGAGGTCCCCTGGACGTGCGCCGGGTCCGGGCCGGGCATGGGGATCGGTCGGTACCGTTGCCTGCTTTGCCTGCAGGCGCGCTGCGCGGAATGCCGCGATCCGTGCCTGCATCGCCTTGTGCGGATCGTCCGCGCCAACCGTCGGGTTGGGGGCGGGCGGTGCGGTGTCATGCAAGGGCCATACATTCCCGAAGCCGCCTGCCACCCGGCCAGCCGGCGCAATCGATGCGGAAGCCGCCACAGCCTGTACGGGGTGTGGTGCGCTGCTCTCCAATGACGCCGGCGCTTTGCGCGCTCCAGCCGCAAGAACACACAGCAGCACAATACCGCCCAGAACGCCGCCAGGACGGCTGCCGATACGCAGGCCCATCTTCCTCCCCCAATGTCCAGTTAATGACTGTCAGAGCAAGTCTAGACGTGGCAAGCTGAACAGACCATGGGACCGACCGGCTGATTTATGCGGTACAAATGTACTGGTGGCGCGAAGACTCCCGCGCTTGTACGCTGTCCTGTGGCGCTAGCGTCATGGGCCGGGGCCGGGTGAAGCGCCGCAGGGCCGTGCTGTAGAATGCAGCGAGACTTGTTCGCGTCAATTGTTGACGAATGCAGTACTGAAGGAGACGGCCATGGCCAAGAAAGAAGAACTCGACGAAGAAACGATGGCATTGATTAACTGGTGCATCGAAGTCGAAAAACACCTGGTGGCCGGCGGCGCCACCCAGAAAGAGGCGCAGGACCACATCGAGGAGCAGGTCGAGTGGTTCACCGATTTGTTCTACGACGGCCTGACGCCGGAAGAGGCGGCGAAGGAAGCGCTGGCCTGAGCGGGTGCTGCAAGGGGGCGCCCGGCGCCTTCCTCCCGTCGGGCAGATGCCTGAAGCTTATGGCTTCGCCGGCGTGATCTCGATCTCCTGCACCCTGGGCTCGTGTTCAGGCGTGAGCGTGAATTTGACGTCCACGGCGCCGCGCTCGCCGATCAGCGCGAAGCTGCCGCGCAGCTGGTTTTCGGCCTTGACCGGGCCGACCGCCGTAATCTTCCCGATCGGTTCCAGCTTTTCCCGCACGTGCACGATCCAGTCTGCGCGCGAGCGGTCAAGGAAGAGGTTGTCCGCCGCGATCGTGTTCCCGAGGGACGCGTCCCAGGACTGCACCAGTTGCGCCACCTGCGCATGGCGCGTCGCCAGGATGGGCGATACGGCAACCGGGCGGCCGAGATCGGCACGCTCGACCAGCATGGCCAGCGCCTTGCCCGTGCGTCCGTAGACCGGCCCATAACGCAGGTTGGTGAAGGCAAAGACGCCCACCCCATGGCCCGGCGCGAAATAGTATTGGCTGCCGAAGCCGGGCAGCCCGCCCCCGTGGCCGGCTATCAGCACATCGCGGCTGTCGCGCAATCCGGCCATGCCATAGCTGTAGTAGCCCACCCGCGGATTCGGCGTTTTACCGTCGGTCATGGTTGCCTTGGCGGCCAGGCCTTCCAGCACCTGTGGCAGGTGCATCTCGCGTACCGAAGCACGGCGCAGCGGTCCGCGCTCCGGATCGTTACGGGCCGGCCAGGCGTCCAGGTGGAAGGCGACGTAGCGCGCAAAGTCATCCGCGGTCGTGATCAGCCCGCCCATCGCGGCGCCGTCGCCATCGGGCAGGATCGGTTCCGCCTCCCAGTGGTCGCGGTCCCAGCGGTAGCCCAGCGCGAGCTTTCCCTTCTCGGCCTGCGTGTATTCCCAGCGCGTGTTGTGCATGCCCAGCGGACGCAGGATCTCGCGCGTGACGTAATCCTGGAAGCGCATGCCCGATACCTTGCTCACGACCTTGCCCAGCAGGATGTAGCCGAGGTTGCTGTACTCGAAGGACTGGCCGGGCGCGCTGGAAAACGACAGCCCGGCGCCGATCAGCTGTTCGAGCCTGGCATTGCTGATGGCCATGTCCTCGGGCAGCCCGGTGGTCATGGTCATCAGGTGGCGTATCGTCAGCGCGGGCGAGTCGGTGGTCGGCAGCCGGACGCGGCGCAGTTCGGGCAGGACATCGGCGACCGGGTCGTCGAGGCGCAGCTTGCCGCCGTCACGCAGCTTCAGCGCCGCCATCGCCACGAAGCTCTTGGTCATCGAGGCGATACGGAATTCGGTCGAACTGGTCGGGGGGATCTTGCGCTCGACGTCGGCCAGGCCGAGCGAGCGGACATGCACCAGCTTCCCGTCCAGCACCACGCCGTACACCAGGCCCGGCAGGTGCTCCTTGCCGGCCAGTTCCGCGTACATCTTGTCGATCTCGGGAAGGAGCGCAGCCACGCGTTCGCCGCGGCCAGGGGCCGGCGCCTGCGCGTAGCTGTGCGCGACGACGGCGCCGGCAAGCGCGAAAACAAGGAAACTACGGCAAAATCGGCGGTTCATGCTGGTCTCTTCTCCGGTAAGCGCGGCGTTGGAGAAAAGATGATGCCTGATTTTCATGCCATCAAGCAAACAAAAAGAGAAAGCCCGCCTGGCGCAGCGGCCGTCGCCCTGTTCCGATCCGGCGCCTTGCCTGTCACTCCGGCAGCGGCGCCGCGCTCGACACCGGAATCTCGGTGCGCGCGGTATTCATCACCATCGCCAGGAAGGTGTAGTAGCCGTTCAGGCCCATCAGATCGACCACGCCCTGCTCGCCGAACAGCGCCAGCGCGTCGGCATAGGTGCGGTCCGAGACTTCCTTGGTCTGGTGCAGCTCGATGCAGAAATCGTGCACCACCGATTCGTCCACCAGCATGTTCTCCGGCCGCTCGCGCCGTGCGATCGCATTGATCACGCCCTGCGGTATGCCGACCTGCGCCGCGATCGGCGCATGGATCGCCCACTCGACACCCTGGTTCCACTGGCGCGCCGTAACCAGGATCGCCAGTTCCGACAGGCGCACCCCGATCGCGCTGCGGTAGCGCAGGTATTCGCCCATGCGCTGGGCATTCTCCAGCAATTCCGGGCTGCGCAGCAGGGGCACGAAGGGGCCGTAGAGCGCGCCGCGCGGACCGTTGATGACCGCCTCGGCGGCGCTGCGCTGGGCCTCGGTCATCTCGCTGGGGGGAATCGGGCGAAGGCGGTCGGTCATGTTCGGTCTCTTGGCAGTTCGCGAAAGTATCTGGCCGGAAAAATATTCGCACAGCTTCCGTCAAAGATCAAAGGAATCCGGCCTCGACCAGCTTATTGTCAACCGTCAACTTTTTTTGTTGGAGGGAAAGAGCATGAGCCACATCATCCACCGCAGCCTGCGCCAGACGCCCCCGGTGGCCAGCAGCGCCTCGGGCATCACGGTCTTCGACAGCACAGGCAAGGCCTATCTCGACGCCAGCGGCGGCGCGGCCGTGTCTTCGCTCGGGCACGGGCATCCGGACGTGATCGCGGCCATGCACCGGCAAATCGACCGCTGCGCTTACGCGCACACAGCCTTCTTCACCACCGAGGTGGCGGAAGAACTGGCCGAGCGCCTGGTCGCCCGCGCGCCGAGCGGGATCGAGGCCGTGTACCTGGTCTCGGGGGGATCGGAGGCGATGGAGACGGCCCTGAAGCTGGCGCGCCAGTATTTCGTCGAGGGCGGCGAAGCGAAGCGTTCGGTGTTCATCGCGCGCCGCCAGAGCTACCACGGCAACACGCTGGGGGCGCTGGCGGTGGGCGGCAACGAGTGGCGCCGCAAGCCCTTCGCGCCGCTGCTGATGGACGTACCGCGCGTGGCGCCCTGCTACGAATACCGCGACCGCCGCGACGGCCAGAGCCTGGACGACTACACGGCCCTGCTGCTCGACGAACTGGAGACGGCAATCATGGCGGCCGGGCCGGAGCGGGTCATCGGCTTCGTGGCCGAGCCGGTGGTGGGCGCGACCGGCGGCGCGATCCCGCCGACCCCGGGCTATTTCAAGGGCGTGCGCGAGATCTGCGACCGCCACGGCATCCTGTTCATCGCCGACGAAGTCATGTGCGGGATGGGCCGCACCGGCACCATGTTCGCCATCGAGCAGGACGGCGTGGCCCCGGACATCATCACGGTCGCCAAGGGCCTTGGCGCCGGCTACCAGCCGGTGGGCGCGGTGCTGGCCCAGGGCGCCATCGTCGAGCGCCTGCGCCACGGCAGCGGCAGCTTCCTGCATGGGCACACCTACATCGGCCACCCGGTTGCCGCCGCGGCGGCCCTCGCGGTGCAGCAGGTGATCGAGCGCGACGGCCTGCTGGAACAGGTGCAGCGGCGCGGCGCCACGCTGCGGCGCATGCTGGGCGACGTCTTCGGCAAGCACGAGCACGTGGGGGATATCCGCGGGCGCGGGCTGTTCCTGGGGATCGAACTGGTGCAGGACCGCGCGACCAGGGAACCGTTCGCTCCGAGCCGCAAGCTGCACGCGGCGATCAAGACGGAGGCGATGGCGCGCGGGCTGATGGTGTATCCGATGGGCGGGACCATCGACGGTCAGCACGGCGACCATATCCTGCTGGCGCCGCCCTTCATCGTCACCGCGCACGAGCTCTCCGAGATCGTGGCGCGGCTGGCGGAGGCGGTGGATGCGGCGATAGCGACGTAGATACCGTTATTTCGGAAACGCCACCACTTCCGCCTGCTGTTCCCCCAGGCCCGCAATCCCCAGCCGCAGCTGGTCGCCCTTCTTGAGGAAGCGCTGCGGCTTGCGCCCCATGCCGACGCCCGGCGGGGTGCCGGTGGTGATGATGTCGCCCGGCTCGAGCGTCATGAAGCGCGACACGTAGCTGACGATCTGCGCCACGGTAAAAATCATGCTCGAGGTATTCCCGGTCTGCATGCGCTTGCCGTTCAGTTCCAGGTAGAGGTCGAGGTCCTGCACGTCGTAGATGTCGTCGCGCGTGACCAGGAAGGGGCCGACCGGGCCGAAGGTGTCGCAGCCCTTGCCCTTGTCCCACTGCGAGCCCATCTCGAACTGGAAGGCACGCTCGGAGACGTCGTTCACCACGCAGTAGCCGGCCACGAATTTGAGGGCCTCTTCTTCGCTCACGTACTGGGCGCGGGTGCCGATCACGACGCCCAGCTCGACTTCCCAGTCGGTCTTCTTCGAACCCTTCGGCAGCTGGATCGGGTCGTCCGGGCCGTTCAGGGAGCTGATCGCCTTGGTGAAGAACACCGGCTCGGCAGGCACCGCGGAGCCCGTCTCGGCGGCGTGGTCGGCGTAGTTCATGCCGATGCCGATGAACTTGCCGATGCCTTTCACGGGCACGCCCAGGCGCGGATTGCCGCGCACGAGGGGCAGCGTGGCCGGGTCGACCTTGCCCAGCTTGCGCAGCGCGCGCTCGTTCAATACCGCCGCGTCGATGTCGGGAATGACGCCGGACAGGTCGCGCAGGCGCCCTTCGTCGTCGAACAGGCCCGGCTTCTCTTTACCCGGGCGGCCATAGCGTACCAATCTCATTGGATTTTTCCTGTCGTTCGTGTCGTCCGCCCGCGCCACCACGGCGCCGGACGGGCTCGCATCATATCAAGGATACTGCGCAAGGATACGGCGCGCGGATACGGACGCTATTTTTGCGAGGCCAGCAGATAGGCGCTCATGTCGAGGGCGTCGCGTTCGCTCACGCCCATCGCCGGCATGGCCGTGTGGGGGTCGATCTCCTGCGGATTGCGGATCCAGCGCACCAGGTTGGCCTGGGTATTCGGCAGGCCGCCGGCGATGAAGCGGCGCTCGGCGAGGTCGGCCAGCGTGCGCCCGACACTGGTCTCGGGCCCGCTGATGCCGGGGATGACGTGGCAGGCGCGGCAGGCATGCTGGGCCAGCGCGGCACGCCCGCGCTCGGGGTCGCCCTGCAGGGCGGCGGAGGAGCGCGGCTCCTGGCTGCACGCAGCCAGCGATGCCAGCACGCAGGCGGCGGCGATCATGTGCGCCTTCATCGCGCCACCTGTGAAGACACGGGCGCCGGCGTCCCGGGCGGCACGACGGCCGACGGATTGACCGTCACCGGGACCGGCGCCGTCGCCGCCGCGTAATCGCGCGCGGAGAGCGTCGGCAGCACCTGCATGAACGCGACCACGGCCCACATGTCGGCCTCGCTCAGGTGGAACTGCCAGGCCGGCATGCCGCTCATCTTGATGCCGTTACGCGTGATCCAGTACAACTCGCGCGGCTGCCAGCGCTTGCTGGCGTCGATCAGGGGGCCGGGCAAGGGCTGCATGCTCTGGCCGATCTTGGCCTGCGCATCGCCCGGGCCGCCGTGGCACTGGGCGCAATTGGCGGCGTACAGGACCGCGCCGCGCGCCACCTGCTGCGGCGCGCCGAGCGCAGGCACGGCGATCTCGCTGGCGTGGTTGCGTACGGAATAGTTCATCGCCTCTTCCAGGAAGGTGTATACCGGTTGCAGGTGCTGGGCGGAGGCCGAGATGTCGTACCAGCCGGCGCGCCAGACCGCCAGCCCGCCAGCAGCCGCCGCTAATCCGGCCAGGGCCAGGGTCGCGGCGGCGGTCTTCAGGATCAGGCGGGTACGGTTGGTCGGCATCGGTCGCGTTTCGCTGGGGTGCGCACTGTTGAAAAAATGATATCTTTATTCTTGTATTATATAGAGCCATTCGCCTTGGCTGATTTCAATTGTGCGCAACCATTTATTTTGCTCCGTCAGTTTCCCCAAGCTCGGCGCGCTGGCCCTGGCCGGGGCGCTGCTGGCCGGCTGCGGCGAACGCGGCGCGAAGCCGCCCGTCACCGGCGGCGACCCCGCCCAGGGCCAGCGCCTGATGGCGCAATACCAGTGCACGGCCTGCCATGCCATCCCTGAAGTGCCCGGCGCCGCCGGCAACGCGGGCCCGCCGCTCGACGGATTCGGGCAGCGCAGCTACATCGCGGGCGGCATCCCGAACCTGCCCGACACCCTGGCCCGCTGGCTCGACAATCCGCAAGCGATGAAGCCCGGCACGCCGATGCCCGACCTCGGCGTCTCGACCGACGAGGCGCGCCACATGGCGGCTTACCTGATGACCCTGAAATGAGCGCCGCAGTGAGCCCTACCCTGGGCGCCCCCCTGCAATCGGCCCTGCATCCGGCCGGCCCCGACGCCGCCATCATCGCCAACATGACCTGGGTGCTGTTCGGCGGCGCCGCACTGATCTTCGTGGCCGTGATGGCGCTGCTGGTGCTGGCGGTGCGGCGCAAGGCCGGTCCGGTCGCGCCGCGCCGCTGGATCCTCGGCGCCGGCATCGTCTTTCCCGTCGCCGTGCTCAGCGCCCTGCTGGTGTGGAGCACGCTGCGCAGCGCGGAACTGACGCCGCAGACCTCGCGCGGCGCGATGAGCATCGGCGTCACGGCGAAGATGTGGTGGTGGGAGGTGCGCTACCACGATCCTGCCAGCGGGCGCGAAGTGGCCAGCGCCAACGAGATCCGCATCCCGGTCGGCAAGCCGGTCTACATCGGCCTGACCTCGAGCGACGTGCTCCACAGCCTGTGGATACCCTCCCTGAACGGCAAGATGGATACGGTCCCGGGCCGCGTCAACGGCCTGACCCTGCAGGCCGACAAACCCGGCATCTACCGCGGCCAGTGCGCCGAATACTGCGGCGAGCAGCACGCGCGCATGGCCTTGTACGTGGTGGCCATGCCGCAGGCGGAGTTCGACCAGTGGCTGTCGAAGCAGGCGCAGCCGGCGCAGGCGCCCGACAGCGCCCTGCTCGTCCGCGGACGCGCCGCCTTCCTCGAGCAGCGCTGCCAGACCTGCCACACGATCCGCGGCGTGGCCGAAGAGTCGCGCCGCGGGCCCGACCTGACCCACGTCGGCGGCAGGACCCACATCGGCGCCGGCACGCTGCGCAACCACCGCGGCACGCTAGCCGGCTGGATCGCCGACCCGCAGGCCATCAAGCCCGGAGTCCGGATGCCGGCCGCCCACGACATCGACGGGGCGACCTTGAACGCGCTCGCCGCCTACCTCGAGCACCTGAAATGACGCATACCGCCACCGAAGCCCACCTGCCCAGGGAGCTGCCAAGCTCGCTCCCCCGTCCCGAGGGCGAATTCGAGCGCCTGAAGGAGGTCTGGCGCACCCCGACCGGCCTGCGCTTCCTCACCAGCGTGAACAACACCAGCATCGGCCTGCTCTACATCGGGACGGCGCTGCTGTTCTTCCTGCTCGCCGGTGTGCTGGGCCTGCTGATGCGCACCCAGCTCGCGGTGCCGGAAAACGACCTGCTCGGCAACGCAACCTACAACCAGGTCTTCACCATGCACGGCACGGTGATGATGTTCCTGTTCGCGATTCCGATCGTCGAGGCGCTCGCCGTCTACCTGCTGCCGAACATGCTCGGCGCGCGCGACCTGCCCTTCCCGCGCCTGTCGGCCTATGCCTACTGGGCCTATGCAATCGGCGGCCTGGCCTTCTTCTGCACCCTGTTCTTCGGCCTCGCACCCGACGGCGGCTGGTTCATGTACCCGCCGCTGACCGGCATGGCGTATTCGCCCGGCCTGAACGCGGACTTCTGGCTGCTCGGGATCGGCTTCATCGAGATCTCGGCGATCGCCGGCGCCATCGAACTGATCGTCGGCATCCTGTTCACGCGGGCGCCGGGCATGACGCTGTCCCGCATGCCGGTGTACGCATGGGCGATGCTGGTCGTCGCCGTGATGATCGTGTTCGCCTTCCCGGCCATCATCGCCGGCACCCTGCTGCTGGAGATAGAGCGCGCCTTCGACTGGCCCTTCTTCATCGCCGAGCGCGGCGGCGACCCTATCCTGTGGCAGCACCTGTTCTGGTTCTTCGGCCACCCCGAGGTCTACATCATCTTCCTGCCGGCCGCCGGCATGGTCTCGACCATGATCCCGACCATCGCCGGCACGCCGCTGGTGGGCCGGCGCGCGATCATCATGGCGCTGGTGGTGGTCTGCTTCTTCAGCTTCGGGCTGTGGGCGCACCACATGTTCACGGCCGGGCTGGGCGTGATGACGATGAGTTTCGTCTCGGCCGCCAGCATGGCGGTGGCGGTGCCGACCGCGATCCAGGTGTTCGGCTGGATCGCCACGCTCTGGAAGGGAAAAGTGTCGATGACGTCGCCGGCGCTGTTCCTGGGCGGCTTCATGTTCATCTTCGTGCTCGGCGGCCTGACCGGCGTGATGGTGGCGGTGCTGCCCTTCGACTGGCAGGCCCACGACACCTATTTCATCGTCGCCCACCTGCACTACGTCCTGGTCGGCGGGATGGTGTTCCCGGTGTTCGCCGCCCTGTACTACTGGCTGCCGCTGGTCAAGGGCCAGCGCATGTCCGAGCGGGTCGGCAAATGGGTGTTCTGGCTGATGTTCGGCGGCTTCAATGTCGCCTTCTTCCCGATGCACATCACCGGCCTGCTCGGCATGCCGCGCCGGGTCTACACCTACCAGGCCGAGATGGGCTGGGATGCGCTGAACATGGTCTCCACCACCGGCGCCTTCGTGTTCGCGGCCGGGGTGCTGCTGTTCGCGGCCGATGCGGTACGCACCCTGCGCCGTCCGGAAAAGCCGGTCGGCAACCCTTGGAATGCGTCGACGCTCGAATGGCTGCCGTCGGAGTCGTACGCCACGCGCAGCATCCCTGAAGTGCATTCCGCCGATCCGCTGTGGGACCAGCCGGGCCTGTCCGAGCAGGTCGAGGCCGGCCAGCACTACCTGCCCGGCACGGCCAGCGGCAAGCGCGAGACGATCGCCACCAGCCCGATCGCGGGCAAGCCGACCTACCTGATGATCCTGCCGGGCGACAGCTGGCTGCCCCTCGTCGCGGCGGCCGGCACCGCCGGCTTCTTCCTTCTGTTGACGGTCAAGATGATGGTCGTCGCCTGGACCTGCGGCATCATCGCCATCGTCTCGACCATCGCCTGGCTGTGGGGCTCGGACCGCGTGCCGCCGATCACTTCGGCGAAGGTATCGGACACCCTGACGCTGCCCGTCGGCGCGCGCGGCACGCGCTCGCATTCGTGGTGGGCGACCATCATCATGCTGGTGGTCGACGCCACCATCTTCGCCTCGCTTGTCTTCGCCTACGTCCACATCTCGATGCGCCTGGAGGTATGCCCGCCGCCCTCGGCCAGCCTGCCCGACCGCCTGTGGCCGATGCTGTCCGGCCTCCTGCTGGCCGCGGCATCGGGCCTGATGCTGCTGGGCGGACGCGGCATCGGCAAGCGCCGGCTGCCCTGGATGGTATTGGCCGCCACCGCCTGCACCAGCGCCGCCTTCCTGGTCGAGCTGCACGGCTATGGCCTGGCAAACCTGGAGCCGACCTCGCAGGCGTGGAGCGCGACGATTGCCGCCATCGTCGCCTACCAGGGTTTCCATGTGGTCGTGCTGGTGCTGTCCGGGGCCTACCTTGCCGCGCGCGCCTGGTCCGGGCGCCTGACGGACAGGAGCCGCGCCACCTTCGACAACACGGCCCTGATGTGGCATTACACGACGCTGCAAGGCATCATCGGTGCGCTCGCGGTGCACGTCGTCCCCCTGCTGATGGAGTGAGCAATGGAGTTACCGAGGCGCGAACGCTTCTTTCGAAAACTGATGCGCGGGACCCTGCCGCTGCTGGTGTGGGCCGCGCACTTCGGCGTCTGCTACGTCCTGGTCGCCTTCCAATGCAGCCCGGCGGGGTTCGCGCCGGGAAATCCGCATCGCCTGCCGCTGGCGTTGCTGACCGTCGCCGCGCTGGCCGTATGCGGCGTGCTGACCTGGCGCGCCCGGGCCCCGCTGCTCGCCGGCGACGAGCGGACCGCCTTGCTGGACTGGGCGGCGGCCGGCTCGGCGCTGCTGGCCTTCGTCGGGATCGTGTGGACTTCGGTGCCGCTGTGGTTTGTGGACAGCTGCGCGTAACACGTAGGGTGGACGGCTCTACCTGGACTCCGGCATGCCCGTACCGCGTGCGCCGTCCACGCGTTCAACCACCGCCGGATCGATCGCGATAGCTCGGCCGCCGGTTGAACGCGTGGACGGCGCCACGGTCGCGGATATTCACATGTCCCGGGTAGAGCCGTCCACCCTACGTCCCCATGTCTTCCGAATTATTGCTCCGCCCGCACGCGCCACACCACGTTGCCGACATCGTCCGCCACCAGCAAGGCTCCCGCCTTGTCGATCGCCACTCCCACCGGACGCCCGAAGGCATCGCCGTCCTGGTTCACGAAGCCGGTCAACACGTCGACCGGCGTGCCGTTCGGCCTGCCGTTCGCGAAAGGCACGAACACGACCTTGTAGCCCGACAGCGGCTTGCGGTTCCAGGAGCCGTGCTGGCCGATGAAGGCGCCGCCGGCGAACTGCGGGCCGAGTTTCGCTCCCTCGGCGAATGCCAGGCCGAGGGCGGCGACGTGGGCGCCGAGCGCATAGTCGGGCACGATGGCTTTCGCCACCAGCTCGGGGCGCGGCGGCTTGACGCGGGCGTCGACGTGCGGGCCGTAGTAGCTGTAGGGCCAGCCATAGAAGCCGCCGTCCGTCACCGAGGTCAGGTAGTCGGGCACGAGGTCGCTGCCGATCTCGTCGCGCTCGTTCACCACCGTCCACAGCACGCCCGTCTGCGGCTCCCAGGCCATGCCGTTCGGGTTGCGCAGGCCGGAGGCGAACAGGCGCGTGGCCCCGCTTCGCAGGTCGACTTCGAGGATCGCGGCGCGGTCGGCCTCGATCTCCATGCCGTTTTCTCCGACGTTGCTGTTCGAGCCGACCGTCGCATACAGCTTGTTGCCGTCGCGGCTGGCGATGATGTTCTTGGTCCAGTGGTGGTTCAGGCCCGCCGGCAGCGGCGCCACCTTCTGCGCGGCCTCGGTGATCTCGAGGGCGCCCTGCTTGTATGGGAAGCGCACGATGCCGTCGGCGTTGGCGACGTACAGCGTCTTGCCCACCAGCGCCATGCCGAAGGGCGAGTGCAGGCCCTTGAGGAAGACGCTGCGGGTCTCGGCGACGCCGTCGCCGTCAAGGTCGCGCAGCAGCGTGATGCGGTCGGCGCTCGGCACCCCCGCCCCCGCCTTTTCCATCACCTTCTTCATGACCCAGGCCTTGATGCCCTTCTTTTGCGTCTCCGGGGTCTGCGGCTTGTTCGATTCGGCCACCAGCACGTCGCCGTTGGGCAGCACATGCAGCCAGCGCGGGTGATCCAGCCCAGTCGCCACCGCATTGACCTGCAGGCCCTGAGCCGCCTGAGGCGTGGCGCCCTGGGGCCATCCCCTGGCGGGCGCGATGTCGACCGTCGGGATCAGGCTCTTGTTCGGGGCAGGCAAGGTCGGGGACGGACCGACGTCCGCATTGACCGGGAGGGTGGACCTGTCGCCGCAGGCGCCAAGGGTGAGCAATACGGCGACAGCGACAGCGGAGGCCGGTTGAGCGCGCATGATGATCTCCTGGAACGGAATCGGGCGGGATGCGCAAAGTGTAGCGAACTATGCAATACGCTTGCGCCCGATTCCTTCCAACAATCAGTGGCCCTCACGCCGGCGTCTGCGCCTCCTCGCCGACCTCCGCATCCACCTGTGCCGGAGCGAAGCGCTGGCGCGCCCATCCCAGCAGGCCGGGCAGCTGCAACAGGACCAGCAGGCCGAACGCCGCCTGGTAGGCCAGCGCCGGATAGCGTCCGAGGGCATCCGGCTGCCACATGCCGATCACCAGCCCGAAGCCGGCCTGCACCAGGAAAGCGCCCACGAAGATCAGCAGGTTCAGGCAGGTGGCCGCGCGCCCGGTCAGCTCGCGCGGCATGCTCTGGGCCACGATCGCATACTCGATGCCGGTGATCGTGCCTACCAGCGTAAACAGCACCGACAGCAGCTGGAAGCTCGGCCGGTAGCCAAACACGAAGGCGGCCTGCACCAGTACGAAGACGGCGATCCCGGCCCCGGCGACATCGAGCGGCGTGATGCCGCGCCGCGCCGCCCACTCGGTGATCATGCCGACTGCGATCGCGCCGAAGATGACGGCTGCCATGCCGAGGTAGAGCAGGTAGGCCACCGCATCGTCGGGAAAGCGCGCCACGTCCGACAGCCAGCGCCCGATCCAGAGGCCCTGGATGCCGAAGAAGACCGCATGCGGCAGCAGCACCAGCGAGATAGTGCGGCGAAACGCCGGGGTGCGATAAACGCTCACGATGGAGGCGATCACCGGCGGCCGCGTGCCGCCAACGGATGCGGCGGGCGCCGCGCTACGCGGCGTGAACAGCCAGATCAGCGCGCCGCAGGCGGTAATCAGGAGCGCGAGCACCAGGAACAGGCCGCGCCAGTCGGTGTGCTGGAGCGCCATGCGCACCGGCATCGTGCTCGACGCCGCCCCCAGTCCGCCGACGGCGATCAGGTAGCCGTGTACCGACGGCAGCCTGGTCGGCGCGATCCAGGTCGAGAGGGCTTTGACGGCCGACATGAAGCAGCCGCCCAGCCCGCAGCCCATGACCGCACGGGCGACGATCAGCTGCGCGAAACTGTCGCCGCGCGCGAACATCAGCGCCCCCAGCGCGCCCAGCAGCATGAGCACCAGCTGCACCTTGCGCGGACCGTAGCGGTCCAGCGCGATCCCGACCGGCAGCTGCACCAGCGCGAAGGCGAAGAAGAACGCACTGGTGAGCAGTCCGAGCTGGCCTGGCGTGAGCGCGAGCGAGCCGACCAGGTTCGAGGCCAGCACCGCGTTCACGTTGCGCAGCAGCGAAGACAGGTAATGTCCGAGCGCGAACGGCAGGAAGACATAGAAGAAAACCGCCACGCCGGACAGGCGTGGCGAGGTCTGGTCGCCCATGGCGGCTGGGCTCAGGCAGCGCTGGGCTGGTTGTCGCTGGCGCGGCGGTCGTGCTGGCTGCTCGCCACGATCGGGATCACGCGCCCGGCCGGCACATGGTGGCCCGCATCGCCTCCCTCTTCTTCGAAGAAGAATTTCTTGCGCCCGAAAGCGGGTTTCAGGTGATCGAGCCAGGTGGCCTCGGCATCGTACTTGGCGAAGAAGGGTTTACGCACCCATTCCGGATTGCGGGCCTGCAGGAACTGCAGCGCAAACAGCTTTTCGCCGTTGATCGTCACCACGCCGTCGATCACGACCTTGCCCGGGAAGGCGCTCATCGAGGGGCCGCGCACGGTGCGCGACAGGCCCGACACCATCGAATAGGCCGACTGGAAGATCTCGTGGGCCTTCGCCAGCGGCAGCGCGAAGTAGTCGCTCGGGCCGGTGTCGCGCTCGACGAACATGTAATAGGGGATGGCGCCCAGGCGCACGCCGGTGGTCCACAGCTCGGCCCAGCTCTTCGGGTCTTCGTTGATGTGGCGGATCAGGGGGCCCTGCATGCGCAGCGTGGCGCCGGTGCCGACGATGCGTTTTACCGCCGCCTGGGCGATCGGATGGCGCAGCTCGACCGCATGGTTGTAGTGGCCCATGATCGCCAGGTTCTTGCCGGCCTTGACCACGCGCTCGAACAGGTGCATCAGGTCGTCGGAATCCTTGTCCGAGACGTAGCGCTGCGGCCAGTAGGCCACCGACTTGGTGCCGATGCGGATGTTCTGGATGTGGGCCAGTTCGGGCGCCAGCAGCGGCTCGAGGAACTCCGCCAGCGAGCGCGTATTCATGATCATCGGGTCGCCGCCGGTGATCAATACGTCGGTCACGTCCGGATGCGTCTTCAGGTAGGACACCAGTTCCGAGCACTCGCGGGCGTCGAATTTCATATCGTCCATGCCGACGAACTGCGGCCAGCGGAAGCAGAAGGTGCAGTAGGCGTGGCAGGTCTGGCCCGAGCTTGGGAAGAACAGCACCGTCTCCTTGTACTTGTGCTGCAGGCCCTTGAGCGGCGCATCGTTCACGCGCGGCACGTTGTGGGTCATCTGGCCGGCCGGGTGCGGGTTCATGCGCATGCGGATCTGGTGCACCAGTTTCGCGGTGGCGGCGTCGTCCTTCTTGTGCAGCACCAGGTCGCGCAGTTGCTCGTATTCGCGGGCGGGCAGCATGTCGCGGTGCGGGAAAGTCAGGCGGAAGATCGGGTCGTCCGGAATGCGGTCCCAGTCGATCAGCTGGTCGAGCACATATTCGTTCACGCGAAACGGCAGCACATGCGAAACCACCTGCACGGCTTCCTGCAGGTCGGGGCTCATCCATTGCCATTGGCGCGCAAGCGCGATGGTTTGGCGCGTATATGGTTTGAACTTGGCGGGCGTCGATTCGGTGGTGGTCACGTCATGCTCCTGATAAGGAAAGATGGTGGGGCGCCGGTCGAATTCTTGAGTAAGAAATTGCCGACGGGAACTCATCTTAGGAGCGGTGCAAAACACTGGAATTGCCAGCAATCAACTTAATCCAACAAAGCTTTCCACAAAGCACGATTTGTTTGCTTGGAGACATGTGGTGCAATCTGCCTGTCCATCGTACCCGCTTGCGGCGGCTCAAATTGCCTATAGGAAGTGCAGCGTACATTCCTCAATGCACTTAGGAAAGTTTTACCCCATGCATGTCTTATCGAAAGGATAGTCTCTATGAAGCTGTTCGCCACTGCCACCGCCCTGTGCCTCGGACTTGCCTGCTCCGGTGCACTGGCATTCGAACCCACCGAAAAAGACGCCATCGCGATGGCCGAACGCGGCGCTGCCCTGATCAAGGCCAAGGGCAAAGATGAAATGATGAAGCGCATTAACGCCAAGGATCCGGATTTCGTCCAGGGCGAGCTGTACGTCGACCTCCGCGACGTCAAGACCGGCATCGTACTGGCGCATCCGTACAACCCGTCGATCGTCGGCAAGGACCTGGTCGACGTGCCGGATGCGAACGGCAAGAAGTACCGCCGCGAGATCATCGAACTGGCCGCCGCCAAGGGCAAGGGCTGGGTCGATTACCAGTACAAGAACCCGACGACCGGCAAGATCGAGCCAAAAACCACCTACATCCTGCTGGTCGACGGCGTGGTGCTGGAAGCGGGCATCTACAAGAAGTAAGCGCGGTATTTACCCCGGGGCGGCTTCGGCCGCCCTTTTGATTGGAGAAAAGCATGCTGAAAAAACTACGGATTGGCCCGAAGCTGCTGCTGGCGCCGGGATTGGTGCTGGTGCTGCTGACGCTGCTTTCCGGCGCCGCCTACTACGGCATGGTGCGCCAGCATGCCTCGCTCGAGAACATGGTGCAGGTGCGCGCCGCGCGCCTGCAGGACACGGCCGATGTCGCCGGCGACGCGAAATACGCGCACGCCAACATCTACCAGCTGCTGGCCTGGATCAGCGGCAGCTTCGCCAAGAACCGCCTAGACGCTCTGATTGGCGATATCAACAAGAAGCACGCCGCCATCAAGACCCGCCTGGACGCGCTGGCGAAAGTGGCCGATCCCGCCGAGCGCAAGCTGATCGACGCATCCATCACGGCGCTGGCGGCCTATCGCAAGGGGGTGCTGGAGACCATCGAGATGGCGCAAGTCGACCAGTCGATCGCCACCAACTCGATGCAGAAGGCGGAAAAGGATTTCGGCATCCTCAACACCCAGCTGGCCCAGCTGGCGGCGCTGGAAACGCAGCTGAGCGAAGAAGCCTATGCGGCGGCCGGCGCCGAGTTCCGCACGCTGGGCACCTCGATGGCGGTGCTGGTGGTGCTGTCGATCGCGCTGTCCCTGAGCGTGACGATGCTGGTGCGCCGCGCCATGCTGGCGGACATCCGCGCCATCTCGGACGTGGTGTCGGAACTGGCCGAAGGCCGCCTCGCCAGCGCCACCGGCAGCCTTGGCCGCGACGAGATCGCCGACACCTCGCGCGCCCTCGACCACACGATCGCCACCCTGAACACGACGCTGCACGCGATCCTGACTTCGGTGCGCTCGATCGACACCGCCTCGAAAGAGATCGCGACCGGCAACCTGGACCTGTCGACCCGCACCGAGATGCAGGCCGGCTCGCTCGAGCAGACCGCCAGCGCCATGGAAACCCTGACCGTGGCCGTGAAGGACAACGCCAACAACGCCCGCCTGGCGACCGACCTGGCGGCCGAAGCGGCGCGCCTGGCCGCCCACGGGGGCCAGGCGGTCGACCGTGCGGTGACGACGATGGAATCGATCCGCGCCAGCTCGCGCAAGATCGTCGAAATCATCGGCGTCATCGACGGCATCTCGTTCCAGACGAATATCCTGGCGCTCAACGCGGCGGTCGAAGCGGCGCGCGCCGGCGAACAGGGACGCGGCTTTGCCGTGGTGGCCTCGGAGGTGCGCACGCTGGCCCAACGCTCCGCGGCCGCGGCCAGGGAGATCAAGGCCCTGATCGCGGACTCGGTCTCGATCATCGACGGCGGCGCCGCCTCGGTCAACGAGGCGGGCAGCAGCATGGGCCACATCGTCGCGTCGGTGCAGCAGGTGAACGACATCATCGAACGCATCAGCGTGGCCAGCACCGAGCAGGCCGAGGGCATCGCCGAAGTGAACCGGGCGGTCGGCCAGATGGACGACATGACCCAGCAAAACGCGGCGCTGGTCGAGGAAGCGGCGGCGGCGGCCGAGAGCCTGCACGAGCAGACGGTGAACCTGGCGCGCGCCGTGTCGGTGTTCCAGATCGAGGGCGTCGAGCCGCTGGACGCGTCCGAGCCCGGCCTGGAGCAGGATCAGGACCAGGACGGCGTCGAGGCCTTCCAGGATCCGCTCGAGCGGCGCGCCCCCGACAGCCCGCTGCGTGCGCGCAAGCCGCGCGCCCTCGCCGACGAGCGCGCGTCCGGGCGCAAGCGCCCTGGCCGGGTCAGCGGAACGGGCGGCTGACGAAACGCGAGCCGGCCAGGCCGAAGCGCCAGGGCACGTCCATCGCCTTCGAGATGCCGATGCGCGGCCCGGCCACGATGTCCAGCCCCGGCGGGGCCGCCTCGAGCAGGAAGGGCGGCTGCGCCAGCGAACGGCCGTTGAAGGCACGCGTCACCTCCAGCGCCTCGCACAGCTTGCCCGGACCGGAACACAGCTGCACCGGGTCCTGGGCGTCGCGCCGCGCGCGCATCACGTCCAGCCCGGCGAGCGGCTCGATCGCGCGGATCAGCACCCCGGCGCCATGCCCCTCTTCGCGGCAGACGAAGTTCAGGCACCAGTGGATGCCGTAGGAGCGATAGACATAGGCATGCGCCGGCGGACCGAACATCGCGAAGTTGCGCTCGGTCGGCCCGGAATAGGCGTGGGAAGCGGGATCTTCGCGGTCATAGGCCTCGGTTTCGACGATCCGCCCGCCGACGCCGTCGACGAGCACCACCACCCCGATCAACTGGCGCGCCACTTCGTCAGCCGGAGCATTGAAATCGATTCCTGCGAGGATAGTTGGATTCATGGGGACCATTCTAGGCAGCTTCGCAACACCGTTCTGTCCGTTTTGCCACACAAGGCAGCTTGTTGCTGCAAGGAAATGCTGCCTGGTTTATAGTGACGCTCTTCGGTTTTATTTCTCCTGACATTTCCCCCATGAGTACAGTTGCCGCCAAAGCAATGCCAGCGCGCGTGACCCGTGCCGCAGCCGCGCCCGCGGCCGCGGCACCGACGACCGATCCGGTCGACGCGTTGATCAAGTCGATCCGCATCCCGCCGCGCCCCAGCCTGCTGGCCGACCTGCAGGCCGAGCTGGCGTCCGCGGACCCTTCTCCCGAACGGATCGGGCGCATCGTCGCGCGCGACGTCGGCATGGCCGGCGCGCTGCTCAAGCTCGCCAACTCCTCCCTGTTCGGGGGACGGCGCGCCAAGTCGATCGAGCAGGCCATCCTGTTCCTCGGGATTAACCAAGTGGCGGCGCTGATGACGGGCCTGCTGGCACGCCAGGCGATTCCCGCCGAAAGCCCGGCGCTGGCGAACTTCTGGGAGGTGTCGACCAAGCGCTCGCACGCGATGGTGTTCCTGTCGCGCCGCCTGCGCATCGGCGCGCCCGACATCGCCCACACCTTCGGGCTGTTCTGCGACACCGGCATGCCGCTGCTGGTCGGCCGCTTCCCCGGCTACGAAACGACCTTCCTCGACGCCGGCGCCGAACCGCTGCGCGCCTTCACCGCCGTCGAGGACGAACGCCACAATACCAACCACGCGGCCGTCGGCACCCTGCTGGCGCGGAACTGGGGCCTGTCGAGCGAAGTCGCCTGGGCCATCCTGCACCACCACGATTACGCTGTGCTCGACGACGACAGTACGGACGACGTGGTGCGCTCGCTGGTGGCGCTGTCGCTGCTGGCCGAGCGCGCGATCTGCCGCTACCAGGGCTTGGCCCATTCCGCGGAATGGGACAAGGGCGGCGCCCGCGCCCAGGCCTACCTGTCGCTTGACGAAGACGAAACGGCCGAACTGCTCGACGAACTCGAAGAAGCCCTGCACGACGATCATTGATCCTGCTTTGACAGGCTCCGCCAACCGGCCGATACTGGAAGCAGATCACCGGTCTCGGAGGCGCAATGCGACATTGGTTCCTGCTGCTGTGCGTATTGTTGGCCGGCTGCGCCACCGCGCCGCCGCCGCAGCCTCCTTCTCTGGCCGGGCTGCTCGACGATACCGCCTTTCCCTCCCCGGCTTCGGCCGTCACGGCGTCCGACCTGTTCACCTTGAGTCCCGCCATGTCGGCGCACCTGCGCAGCCGCGCCTTCCAGGCCAGGCTGCGTGAAAAGGGCGCGGCGCGCGGCCTGCTGGCGGCACTCTACGACAAGAGCGACCTGCAGCTCGACTACGACGCCACGCGCACGCAGACCGCCGCCCAAACCTATGCCGCGCGCTCGGGCAACTGCCTCTCGCTCGTCATCATGACGGCCGCGTTCGCGCGCGAACTGGGCATGCGCGTGCGCTTCCAGAGCGTCGTCGCGGAGGAGAGCTGGAGCCGCACCAATTCCCTGTATCTGGTCAGCGAGCACGTCAACATCCACCTGGCGCCGCGCGCGTTCACCCCGGGCGTGATCGACTCCGAGAGCGAACTGACGGTCGACTTCCTGCCATCGCGCGACGTCAGCCGGATGCGCACGCGCGCGCTGGAGGAGGCCGATATCGTGGCGCTCTACATGAACAACCGTGCCGTGGAAGAGCTGGTCGAGGGCCGCCATGCCGAGGCCTACTGGTGGGCGCGGGCTGCGCTCCTCGCGCGGCCTTCGGTGATGTCCGCCTACAACACGCTGGGCGTCATCTACCACCGCAGCGGCCGGCCGCTGCTGGCCGAACGCGTCTACCGCGCCGCGCTCGAGCGCGAACCGGACAACCTGGTCGTGATGCAGAACCTGGCGCCGCTGCTGGCCGCCAACGGCAAGCCTGCCGAATCGGACCTTCTGAAACAGCGTATCGCCCGCCTCAATCCGGAGCCGCCCTTCCACTATTTCAACCAGGGGATGGCCGCCTACCGCGCGAACGATTTTGCACGCGCGCGCGCCCTGTTCGCGCGCGAAGTGGCACGCGCGCCCTACAACGACGAGTTTCATTTCTGGCTGGGGGCGGCCCACCTGGGCCTGGGAGAGCTGGCGCCGGCCGCAAAGCAGCTGGCGCTGGCGCGCGATACGAGCACGCGGGCCGATACGCGAGGGCGGTATGTGGCGAAACTGGAGAATTTGCGGGCGAATACGCGTGCCCGAAACGCCGCGGGCGCGGCAAATGTGCCGCGCCCGCGCTGACTACCTGGCTTGAGGCCGGCCGCTTGGCGGCGGCCGCTTAGCGGCGGCGCTGGAAACCGCTGCGTGGCGCCGGGGTGCCGCGCTGTTCGATGTGGCGGAATACGATGCGGCCCTTGTTCAGGTCGTAAGGCGACAGTTCCAGTGTCACCTTGTCGCCCGCCAGGATGCGGATATGGTTTTTCTTCATCCGGCCCGAGGTGTAGGCGACGAGCTTGTGGCCGTTGTCGAGGTCGACGCGGAAACGCAGTTCCGGCAGCACTTCGGTGACGAGGCCATTCATTTCGATGAGTTCTTCTTTTGCCATGTTGTTCTTCCTTTGAGAGTTATGCTGCGGACCGGCGCGTCATAAAACGGCGCCGCGACGATGCTGCCGGATGCCAGCGCCCGCGGGACTGGATCGGAGTAAGGGTGAATGGGCCGCTCTCGGGCGGACAATTGAATGGCGGCGGCTTCGATCCGGGACTGCAGCCGGACGCCGACCTGCGCGGGGAGAAAAAAAAGCCCGCTTGCTGCGGGCTTCGTTTCAATGTAGTGCCAATAATACTTGGTTCGCTGCTCCAGCCGGTGCTATCTGCAAGGTGCGGAGCCCTGGACGCCCATGCTATCTGCGTGGTGCCTCCATTGGTGTAAGTCGTCCAACGTATTTGGTATAACAATCCCGCCTGGCTGGTCGCTGGCGACATTACACATATCGCGTTGCGGGCTCCTGCGGGATGTCGTGGAGATCACCAGGACCTCTACGACTGAACACAGTGTAGCACGGTTCCGGAAAGCGCGTACGGCAGAGCACACGCGGCGGCTGGAGGCCTTCCGCAGGCTCAAGGAAACAGGCCGTCGAGCGCGAGCTGGCCCGATGCGTCGGCTGTCCCCTCCTCCACCAGCAGCCGGCGCCAGACGGCGAGCTTCTGCTCGAAGCTCATCGCCATGTGCGCCGGTGAACTCGACGGCAGCACCACCGTGCGGTAGCCGACCTGCGCGAACTGCGGCGCGAACTTGCCCGAGGCCTGGCCGTTGAAGCCGACGGTTTTTAGCTGCGGGCACAGGTAATGCAGGCGTTCGAAATCGTTGGCGGCCGGTTTGCGGATGGCGGAATCGAGGCTGCCTTCGCGCTCGCAGGCATCGAGCACGTCCCACAGGCCGAAGCGGTGCGCGAGCAGGCGCGGCAGGCGCTCGGCATAGGGCAAGGCAACCAGGTCTTCGCCGACGAGGGCGCCGACCAGCTTCCAGAACTGGTTGCGCGGGTGCGCATAGTATTGGCCTGCCGCCAGCGAGGCGGCGCCGGGAAAACTGCCCAGGACGAGAATGCGCGTGTCGGGGGCCAAGACCGGGGCCAGGCCGGTCATCCGCTTGGAGTCGTTCGTCATCCCTGCATTCTAGCTGCCGCCCAGTCTCCCTGGACGCACGAAAAAAAGCGGCGGCCGCCACCGCGCGCCGCCGCCAAGGAGACCAATGGCCGCTCAGTTGCGCGCCAGCTCCTGCGAGGCAGGCGACTCCCAGCCGCCGCCGAGGGCGCGGATCAGCGCCACCGTGGTCAGGGCGCGGTTGCCGCGCAGCTGGACGGCGCTGCGCTCGGCCGCCGCCAGGTTGCGCTGGGCGTCGAGCAGGTCGAGGTAGCTCGAGCGGCCGGCATCGTAGAGCTTGCGCGCCAGGTCGGCGGAACGGCGCGCCGACAGCACGGCCTCGTCCAGCTGGGCGCCCTGCTCGGCCAGGATGCGCAGCCCGGCCAGGTTGTCCTCGACCTCGGCAAAGGCGCCCAGCACGCTCTGGCGGTAGGCGCCGACGGCTTCCTCCAGCGCCGCTTCGCTGCGCGCGACATTGGCCGCGTTGCGCCCGCCGTCGACCAGCGGCAGATTGAGCAGCGCCCCCAGTACCCAGGAGCGGCTGCTCCAGGTGAACACCTCGGCCACCGTCCCGCCCACGCCGCCGCCCGCGGCGCTGATGTTCAGCGCCGGGAACATCGCCGCGCGCGCCACGCCGATGCGCGCGTTGGCCGCTTCCATCGCACGCTGGGCGCCGGCGATGTCGGGCCGGCGCTCGAGCAGGGTCGAAGGCAGCCCGGCGGGAATATGCGGCATGGCGGCGTCCTCGGGCAGCGGCGCCGTGGCGGCGCTGAATTGCGACGCAGGGCTCCCCAGCAGCACCGCCAGCGCATGTTCCGCCGTCGTGCGCTGGCGCTGCAGGCCGACCGCTTCGGCGCGGCTCGCCGCCAGCTCGGTCCTGGCGCGCGCCAGGTCGAATTCGCCGATGTCGCCGAGGTCGAAGCGGCGCTGGTTAACCGCGACGCTTTCCGCGCGCAGGCGCACCGCCCGCTCCACGGTGTCCAGTTCGGCATCCAGGGCGCGCAGCCGGAACCAGGTCTGCGCCACGTCCGCCTGCAGCGACAGCAGCACCGAACGGTAGCTGGCTTCGACTGCCCCCGCATCCTGGCGCGCCGCCTCGACGCCGGCCGCCACGCGGCCGAACAGGTCGACCTCGTAGCTCGCGCTCAGGCTGGCCGTGTAAGTGGTTGCGGGCGCCACGCCCGTCCCCTGCGGCAGGCCCGCTTCCAGTGGCGACGGCCGGGTACGCTGGGCGCCGGCGCCGAGTCCCAGCTGCGGGCTGCGGTCCGCCTGCGCGATGCCGGCAATCGCCCTGGCCTGCCTGACACGGGCGGCGGCCACCGCCAGGCTGGCATTGTTGCGCGTGGCCTCGGCCACCAGTGCGTTCAGGGCCGGGTCGCCGAAGGCCAGCCACCATTCGCCGCGCGGCTGCGCCTCGGCCGGTCGCGCCGGTTGCCAGCGGCTGCCGTCGGCGGCCGTGCGTACCGGGTCCTGCGTCTCCTTGAAGGCGGCCGGGACGTCGAGCTTCGGCTGCTGGAAGGCCGGGGCTGCGCAGGCGGACAGCAGCAGTGCAGCGACGAGCGGCGCGAGGCCGCGTGCGATCATCTTATTCATTGCGGGACTCCTTCGGCGGCCACGGCGACGGGGCGTGCGGCCGGTTTCTCGAAACGCTTCGCGAGGGTGCGCAGCAGGACATAGAACAGCGGGGTCAGGAACAGGCCGAAGAAGGTCACGCCCAGCATGCCTCCGAACACGGCCACGCCCATGGCCTGGCGCATCTCGGCGCCGGCGCCGCTCGAAAACACGAGGGGCACCACGCCCATGATGAAGGCGATCGAGGTCATCAGGATCGGACGCAGGCGCAGGCGGCTCGCTTCCAGCGCGGCCTCGACCACGCTGCGGCCGTGGTGTTCCAGCTCGCGCGCAAATTCCACGATCAGGATCGCGTTCTTCGAGGCCAGGCCGACCAGCACGAACAGCGCGATCTGGGTGAACACGTTGTTGTCGCCGCCGGTAAGCTTCACGCCGGCCAGCGCGCACAGGATCGACATCGGCACGATCAGGATCACGGCCAGGGGCAGCGTCCAGCTTTCGTACTGGGCGGCCAGCACCAGGAACACCAGCAGCACGCACAGCGGGAAGACGTAGACCATCGTGTTCCCCGACAGGATGTCCTGGTAAGTCAGGTCGGTCCACTCGTAGGCGATCCCCTTGGGCAGCGTGTCCTTCGCGATCTGCTCCATGATGGCCTGGGCCTGGCCCGAGGACACGCCCGCCGCCGGGCCGCCGTTCAGGTCGGCCGAGACATAGCCGTTATAGCGCTGCACGCGGTCCGGGCCATAGCTGTCCTTCACCTGCATTAGGGACGACAGCGGGATCATCTCGCCCTTGCTGCTCCTCACCTTCAGCTGGGCGATCTGCTCCGGCTGCGAGCGGAACTGGGCGTCCGCCTGGACCCGCACCTGGTAAGTGCGGCCGAACTGGTTGAAGTCGTTCACATACAGCGAGCCGAGGTTCACCTGCAGCGTCTGGTAGATGGTGTGCAGCGGCACGCCGAGCTGCTTGGCCTTGACCCGGTCGACGTCCGCGGACAGCTGCGGCACGTTAATCTGGAAGCTCGAGAACACGCCCTGCAGGCGCGGGTCGCCCCAGGCCTTGGCCTGGATTGCCTGGGTCGCCTGGTAGAGCGCGTCGTAACCGAGGTTGCCGCGGTCTTCCAGCATCATCTTGAAGCCGCCGGTGGTGCCGAGACCATTGACGGGCGGCGGCGGCAGCACCATCACGAAGGCGTCTTCGACCGCGCCCATGCGCTTGTTGATCTCCGCGGCAATCGCTGCGGCCGACTGCTCCTTGCCGCGCCGCTCGCTGAACGGCTTCAGGGTGGTGAACACGATGCCCGCGTTCGGCGCATTGGTGAAACCGTTGATCGACAGGCCAGGGAAGGCCACCGAGGAATCGACACCGGGGATCTCCTGGGCGATCGCCGACATCTTGCGGATCACGGCGTCGGTGCGGTCGAGCGAAGCGGCGTCGGGCAGCTGGGCAAAGCCGATCAGGTAAGCCTTGTCCTGCTGCGGCACGAAGCCCGGCGGCACGGCCTTGAACATGACGACGGCACCGACGCCCAGCAGCGCATACACCGCCAGCGACAGGGTCTTGCGGCGCAGGACCGTCTTGACGCCGCCTTCGTAGCGATGCGAAGCGCGCCCGAAGAAGCGGTTGAAGGCGGCGAAGAAGCGGCCGAACACGGCGTCGATCATGCGCGTCAGGCGGTCCTTCGGCGCGTCGTGCCGCTGCAGCAGGGCGCTTGACAAGGCGGGCGCCAGGGTCAGCGAGGCAAACGCCGAGATCACGGTGGAGATCGCAATCGTGAGCGCGAACTGGCGGTAGAACTGGCCGGTCAGGCCCGATACGAAAGCGATCGGCACGAACACCGCGCACAGCACCAGGGCGATGGCGATGATCGGGCCACTGACCTCCTTCATCGCCTGGATCGTCGCGTCGTGCGGCGACAGGCCGCTGGCGATGTTGCGCTCGACGTTCTCGACCACGACGATGGCGTCGTCGACCACGATGCCGATCGCCAGCACCAGGCCGAACAGGGACAAGGTGTTGATCGAGAAGCCGAACATCAGCATCACGGCGAAGGTACCAACCACCGACACCGGCACCGCCAGCAGCGGAATGAGCGAGGCGCGCCAGCTTTGCAGGAACACGATCACCACCAGGGCGACCAGGACGATGGCTTCCAGCAGGGTGCGGATGACGGAGTCGATCGACTCGCGCACGAATTGGGTCGGGTCGTACACAATGCTGTATTCGACGCCTTCCGGGAAATCTTTCGACAACGCGTCCATCGTCGCACGTACGTCGGTCGAGAGCTGCAATGCGTTGGCATTGGGCGCCTCGAAGATCGGGATCGCGACCGCGGACTTGTTGTTCAGGAGCGAGCGCAGGGCATAGGAATTCGAGCCCATCTCCAGGCGCGCCACATCCTTGAGCAGGGTGGTGGCGCCATCCTCGCCGGTCTTGACGATGATCTGGCCGAACTCCTCGACCGTTTGCAAGCGGCCCTGGGTGTTCACCGTGAGCTGGAACTCGGCGCCCTTCGCCGGTCCCTGGCCGATCACGCCGGCCGCCACCTGCACGTTCTGCTCGCGGATCGCATCGACCACGTCGCCCGCCGTTAAGCCGCGCGCGGCGACCTTCTGCGGGTCGAGCCAGACGCGCATCGCATAGTCGCCGGAACCGAAGAGCTGGACCTCGCCCATGCCGTCGATACGCGCCAGCCTGTCCTTGATATTGAGGGTGGCGTAGTTGCGCAGGTAAAGGTCGTCGTAGCGGCCGTCGGGCGAGCGCAGGTGCACCACCATGGTGAGATTCGGCGAGCTTTTGACGGTGGTGACGCCGATCTGGCGCACCTCCTCGGGCAGGCGCGGCAGCGCGCGCTGGACGCGGTTCTGCACCTGCGACTCGGCCTGTTCGATATCGGTGCCGATGGCGAAGGTGAGCGTCAGCATCAGGGCGCCGTCCGAGGTGTTTTGCGAGGACATGTAGAGCATGTTCTCGACGCCGTTGATCTGTTCCTCGAGGGGGGCGGCCACCGTTTCGGCGATGATCTTCGGATTCGCGCCCGGGTACTGGGCGCGCACCACCACCGAAGGCGGCACCACGTCGGGGTATTCGGACACCGGCAGCTGAAAGATCGAGATCAGGCCGCCGACGAACACCAGCACCGACAGCACCGCTGCGAAAATCGGCTTGTCGACAAAGAAGCGGGAAATGTTCATCACATCACTCCTTGGCGCCGGTCGCCGCAGCGAGGGCCAGCGCCGGCTGCTCCTGCATCGGCACCATGCGCGGCGCCAGCGGTTCGCCCGGACGCACGCGCTGCAGGCCGTTGACGACGATCTTCTCCCCGGCCTTCAGGCCCGAGCGCACCACGCGCAGCCCATCGATGACGGGACCGAGCGCCACCTGCCGGTATTCGGCCTTGTTGGCGGCATCGACCACGACCACGAACTTGCGGCTCTGGTCGGTGCTGACGGCGCGGTCGCTGATCAGGACCGCCTGGCGGCTGTCGGCCGCGCCCAGCTGGACACGCGCGAACAGGCCCGGCACCAGGCTGCGCCCGCGGTTCTCGAACACGGCGCGCATGCGCACGCTGCCGGTGCCGGCGTCGAGCCGGTTGTCGACGAATTCGAGACGGCCTTCATGCGGGAAGCCCGTTTCGTTGGCCAGGCCCACGCGCACGCTGACCGGGGCGCCCTGCTGGGCACGCGCGCCGACGCGCAGGTAAGTCTCCTCGTCGCCGTCGAAGCTGGCGTAGATGCGGTCGAGGGACACGACCGTGGTCAGCACGGCGCTCGGGTCGACCAGGTTGCCGAGGGTGATCTCGGCCTTCGAGACGCGCCCGTCGATGGGCGACACCACGCGCGTATCGGCCAGGTTCAGGCGCGCCGACTCGTATTGGGCTTGGGCGGCGTTGGCGTTGGCTTCGAGTTCCTTCTGGGCCGAGAGCGCCTCGTCGAACTCGCGTTTCGCGATCGCCTTGTCGGCCAGCAGGCTCTCGGCGCGCGCCAGCTCGCGCCGCGCCAGTTCCAGCTTGGCCCGCGCCGACGCAGCGGCAGCCGCGGCGCGCGTCGCCTCGGCCTGGTAAGGGCGCGGGTCGACCACGAACAGGACATCGCCCTTCTTGACTTCGCTACCTGGCTTGAAGTTGACGGCGGTGATGAAGCCGCTGACCCGCGAACGGATCTCGACCTGCTCGACCGCTTCCAGCCGGCCCGAGAATTCCTGGGTTTCGGCAACCGGCTTTTCCAGCACCAGGGCGGCCGACACGGGCGGCGCGGCAGGCGCGGTAGCGGCCGCCTTGCCGGTAGCGTCGCTGCAGCCGGACAGGGTGGCGGCGAGCAGGCCGGCGGTGGCCAGCGCTGCCGCGAGTGGCCGCACGACGGCGGCGAATCGGCGATGGTTTCTCATGTTGAACTCCATTTTCTTGTAAGAATGTTAATCAGTCGGCGACACCCGTCCCGCCCGGCGACGAATCGCGGGAAAAAGGGGGCTCGCCGCGCCTGTTTTAGGCGCGTGTCCTGGTCAATCGGTGATATGAAAAGCGGAAAGAGGTGCTGACTTAGCCGGGCGGGGCCTCCTGCCCGCCGAGGCTTGCGATGAAGGCTGCGATTTCGACCAGCGCCGGCGCTTCGCAGGCGCACTCGTTGCGGTCGCCAGCCTGCTGCAGCGCCGGCAGCAGGCGGCGCACGGTGGCCTCGACCCCGAAGCTGGCCAGCTTGGCGCCATAGGCTTCCGCCTCGTCGCGCAGCGGGTCGTCCTCGGCCGACAGGATCAGGGCCGGCGGCAGGTTCTTCAGCCGGCTCGACTGCAGGGGCGAGGCATACGGGTGGGTACGGTCGGCCGCGTTCGGCAGATAGCCGCGGTAGGCGGCGGCGCAGCCGTCGGCCAGCTGTTCCCGGTCCGGGCACTGCGGCATTTCGCGCATCGAACAGGTCGACAGGCCGGGGTCGAGCATCGGCATCAGGAGGATCTGGCCGGCCAGCTTGGGAGCGCCGCGGTCGCGCGACATCAGCGCGCAGACAGCGGCCAGGTTGGCGCCGGCCTCGATGCCGGCCACCAGCATGCGCTTGCCGTTCCAGCCGAGTTTGGTCTTGTTTTTCTTTGCCCACAGCAGCACGGCGTGGGCATCCTCGACCGCCGCCGGGAAGGGACGCACGGTGGCGAGCGTGTAGTTGGAAGCCAGGACGACCTGCGAGCCGCTGGCGTTGGCCAGGTGGCGCAGGAAGCCGTCGGCGTCGTCCAGGTCGCCCCCGACGAAGCCGCCGCCGTGGAAGAAGACGATCAGGGTGTCGCGCTTGCTGGAGGCAGCGGCGGGAGCGCCGGCCGTGTACAGGCGCGCTTTCAGGGGTCCCTGCTCGCCGCCCACTTCGAGTTCGCGCACGCGCACGTCGTCGGCGCCCGGGTTCAGGGATGCGGCGGCATTCTCGCGTGGCGCATTCATTGTGCCGCCTCCGGCGCCGCAGCCACTAGCGTGGCCGGCTCGGTGCACACCGCCTGCGCCACGACCGTCGATAGCGCATGCACGCCGCGTGCCTCGGCGCCCGCCGCCTGCGCATAGGCGCCGCTGCCGATCAGGCCGGCCATTGCCAGCATGCCGATGGCCAGTACGACCGTTGCTACAAAGGTTTCCCGCGTTTTCATTGCCTGCTCCTGCTGCCGGTTATCTGGTTTGCTGCTCCAGTACCAGCACTATAGACATCGACTACAATCTGATAAAGACGGCAATTTCGAATTGATTGTTCAGGAAACGCGAACAATAAGCGAAAAATCAGTCAAAGTCTGAACGGACGAGGAAAAATGAATAAGCTGCAGGCAATGGAAGTCTTCGTGCAGGTGGTCGACACCGGCAGTTTTACGCGCGCGGCCGAGATGCTCGACCTGCCCAAGGCCACCGTCTCGACCCTGGTGCAAGCGCTGGAGAGTTCGCTCTCGGCCAAGCTCCTGCACCGCACCACCCGCCAGGTCACGCTGACCTCGGACGGGGCCGCCTACTACGAGCGCTGCATCCGCATCCTCTCGGACGTGCGCGACGCCGAGGAATCGCTGTCGCGCATGCGCGTCAATCCGAGCGGGCGCCTGCGCGTGGACACGCCCACCGGGCTGGCGAGCGAAATCCTGATACCGGCCCTGCCCGCCTTTTTCGAGCGCTACCCCGACATCACGCTCGAACTGGGCAGCACGGACCGTCCCGTCGAGCTGGTCGAGGAAGGGGTCGATTGCGCAGTGCGCGGCGGGACCGTGGTCGACACCAGCCTGATCGCGCGGCGCGTCGGCGTGATCAACTTCGTCACGGCGGCGGCGCCTTCCTACCTGGCGCGTTACGGCGTGCCGCAGCATCCGGGCGACCTGGCGCGTCACCGCTGCGTCAATTACTTCTCGGCCAAGACAGGCCGGATCTCGAACTGGGACTTCAACCGCGGCGACGAGCGGATCGAGGTGCCGCTGCCCGGCGTGATCGTCCTGAACGATTCCAACGCCTACGTGCAGGCCGGGCTGGCCGGGCTCGGGATCATCCATATGACCGACTACCTCCTGATGCGCCACGTCGAGGATGGGCGCATGGTGCGGGTGCTGCCGGAATGGGTCAGCGACCCGCTGCCCGTGCACATCGTCTACCCCCAGAACCGCCACATGTCGGCCAAGGTGCGCGTGTTCGTCGAATGGGTCTCGGAGCTGTTCGCCAACCATCCGCACATGCGCCTGGGCGCGCGCCCGGCCCCCGTGCCGCAGCCGGCCGAGGTGGCCTGAAAACGGCGGCGCCGGTGTAGAATCGGCGGCATAACAATCCCGGCCGGAGACACCCATGGACCAGACCGCACAGCCGAACAACGCCCGCAACATCCACGTACTGCTCGACCAGTACAGCGAAAGCCACCGCAACCCGACCAACGAGCTGTTCCACTTCGTGTGCGTGCCGCTGATCGTGTTTTCGCTGCTGGGCATCCTGTGGTCGCTGCATCCGGTGGTGGCGCTGGCCGCGGTGCTCGGATCGATGTGGTATTACTTTCAGCTCTCGAAACCCTTCGCCTACGGCATGCTGGCGATGTCGGCCGTCATGCTGGGCATTCTCGCGATGATGCCGCCGATGACGGTGCTGCCGCTGTCGATCGCCGTGTTCGTGGTGGCCTGGATCGGCCAGTTCATCGGCCACAAGATCGAGGGCAAGAAACCGTCCTTCCTGGAAGACCTGCGCTTCCTGTTGATCGGGCCGCTGTTCGTGCTGGGCTTCCTGTACCGCCGCCTGAACGTCGCCTACTGAAGAACCGGCTCCCGCACTGCGCACCACGTGTGCGCGGCACGCTTTCGAGGAGTAAGCTTGGCGCAAACACATTGCGCTTGCCGGAGGTCGTCATGAAAGCCACCCTGCCCCTCGCCCTGCCCCTTGCCCTTAGCCTAGCAGCCGTGCTTGCCGGCTGCGCCACGCCGCCGCCTTCGGCCAGCGTCTACCGCGCCTACCAGACCCAGAACGAACAAGTCGTGCGCACCGGCACCGTCGAGTCGGTGCGCAACGTGATCATCGCCAATACGGAATCGGGCGTCGGCACCATGGGCGGCGCGGCGCTTGGCGGCCTGGCGGGCTCGTATGCCGGCAGCGGCAGGGGCTCGGCCGCGGCCAGCATCGTCGGCGCCATCGCGGGCGGCCTGCTCGGCCAGCGCGTCGAGGCCAGCGCCAACAACCGTCCCGGTTTCGAGATCACCGTGAAACTCGACAGCGGCGAACTGCGCGCCATCACCCAGGCCGCGGACGAGCTGTTCCGGCCCGGCGAACGCGTGCGCCTGGTGAGCAACGGCTACCAGACCCGCGTCACGCATTGAGGGCGAACGTGGTGCGCCTGCGACACATCGCGTCACCATCCGGGGCGGCGCCGGCCTGAGGGCGTGCACCTGCCCCGGCGTGCGGGGCCAGGCATCAATTTATGGATAACGGGCAACGCGGAAAGCACGTATACTTCCGCGATGCCTACTTCCGTCCTGTTCACCATCGCCTCGCTGATCTGGGGTTCGACCTTCTGGGCCATCACCTTGCAGCTGGGCGAAGTGCCTCCATCCGTTTCCGTCGTTTACCGGTTTGCGCTGGCTTCGGCCACCCTGTTTGCCATCTGCATGATGCGTGGCCACAAGCTGCAGCTGCCCTGGCGTACCCAGAAATGGCTGATGCTGCAGGGGATGGCGACCTTCGGCCTGTCGTATATCTGCACCTACCAGGCGGAAGAAGTCGTCGTGTCCGGCCTGGTGGCCGTGCTGTTCGCGCTGATGGTGTTCTGGACGCCCGTGCTGGGACGCATCTTCCACGGCACGCCGATCGCGCCGCGCACCTGGGGCGCCGGCGCGGTGGCCACCGGCGGCGTCGCCCTGCTGTTCTATCACTCGATCGGCACCGCCTGGCGCGACATGCAGGTCGGCGGCAGCGGCCAGTTCCTGCTGGGCGTGGTGCTGGCGCTGGTCGCCACGATTGCCAGCTCGGCCGGCAGCATCGTCGTCGGCAAGGTGCGCGCCCAATCGAGCAACGTCATGCTGACCACCGCCTGGTCCATGCTCTGGGGCACGCTGCTGGTCGCGGTCTATGCCGTCCTGAGCGGCCAGCGCTTTGTCGCGCCGCCGTCCCTCACCTATACGCTGGGCCTGCTCTACCTGTCCCTGTTCGGATCGGTGATCGCCTTCCTCGCCTATTTCACGCTGATCAACCGCATCGGTCCGCAGAAGGCCGTGTACATCGGCGTCATCACGCCGGTGCTGTCGGTGCTGCTGTCGATCCAGCTCGAACATTACCGCCCGGGTCCCGTCGAATTCCTGGGCATGATCCTGTGCCTGGCCAGCGTGGCCTGGGCCCTGCGCGCACCCGCAGCCAAACCGGTGCAACCCTCCCTGAACAACGCGAACAACGCCATCGAAACCCCATGACCGCTGTCACCCATTTTTCCATCCGTCCCGCCGAACCTGCCGATATCACCCACATCCACTCGATGATCGTCGAGCTGGCCGTGTTCGAGAAACTCGAGCACATGGTCGTCGCCACCGAGGAACTGCTACACGAGGGCCTGTTCGGCGCCCGCCCGGCCGCCGAGGCGATCGTCGGCGAGGAAAACGGTGAAGTGGTCGCCTTCGCCCTGTTCTTCCATAATTTCTCGACCTTCCTCACCAAGAAGGGCCTGTACCTCGAAGACCTGTACGTGCGCCAATCGCACCGGGGCAAGGGCTACGGCACCCAGCTGCTGTCGCGCCTGGCGCAGATCGCCGTGGAACGCAATTGCGGCCGCTTCGAGTGGTCGGTGCTGGACTGGAACGAACCGGCCATCGGTTTCTACCAAACGATGGGCGCCGAGATCCTGCCGGAATGGCGCATCTGCCGCGTGACCGGCGAGTCGCTCGACCACCTCGCACGCCGCGCGGCTTAAGCGCACCTAACAAAGCCCCTATGGCTGCGTTGCATTCGTCTCGCCGTACTAACGTACTGTCTTCGACGATGCGCCTTGCCCTAGGGGCTTTGTTACGCGCGCTAAGCTCAACCGTTTGCACAATAAAAAACCCACGGGACCGTGAGGTGCCGTGGGCGAACCCATTTTTTAGGATGGGGAGGGGAGACTGGAAATCAACGATTTCACTATAGCCGGGTGAGATCGTCAGAAGTGGTTGTTCTTACAATTGCTTACCTCTCTTACGGATTGTCTGATACCTATAATTACCGAGCTGGAGATGGATGACTTGAGGTTCGTCAATAGGTGAAACCGGCTGTCGCACGATTGAGTTATCACAAGTGCAATAAAAGACGCGCAACGAGAATGTGCTCTTCGCATAAGGAGAGACCATGAGATCCATCCTGAAACCGGTTACCCGGCAGCTCTACAAGGCCTGGCTGCGCTCCCGCCTCGACAACTACACACGCAGCCTGCACGCCATCGCAGCCCAGCGCGAAAACGATTTCCATGCCGAGCGCATGCTGCACCGGGCGGTGTCGGCCACGCGCGCGAAGTTGCAATCGCTGTAAACATACAGAAAGCCCCGGCTCACGCGCCGGGGCTTATCGTTTCCTGCTCAAGCGCAGTCGTCAAAACCCGGCCGGCAGCCCGATATCGCGTTCGCGCATCACGCCGCCGTTGACGACCGCCTGGCAGGGATTGAAGCCGATCGCGTATGCCAGCTCGGCCGGCCGCGCGATGTCCCACAAGGCGAAATCGGCGCGCTTGCCGACTTCCAGGGTGCCGACCTCGGTGTGCAGGCCGAGCGCGCGCGCCGCGTGCACGGTGGCGCCGAGCAGCGCCTCGCGCGGGGTCAGGCGCCACAGGGTGCAGGCCATGTTCAGCGCCAGCAGCAGCGAGGTCATGGGCGAGGTGCCGGGATTGCAGTCGGTGGCGATCGCCAGCGGCACGCCGGCCGCGCGCAAGGCCTCGATCGGCGGCGCCTTGGTCTCGCGCAGGAAGTAATATGCGCCCGGCAGCAGGACGGCCACCGTGCCGCCCGCCGCCATGGCCTGGATGCCGGCCGGATTCAGGTGTTCCAAATGGTCGGCCGACAGGCCGCGGTAGCGCGCCACCAGTTCGGCGCCGCGCTGTTCGGACAGCTGTTCGGCATGCAGTTTCACGGGCAGGCCGAGCCGTTTGGCGGCGGCGAACACGCGCTCGGTCTGGTCGTAGGTAAACCCGATGTGCTCGCAGAAGGCGTCGACCGCATCGACCAGGCCTTCCTTCACCAGCAGCGGCAGCATGCGCTCGGCCACCTCGGCGATGTAGTCGTCGGCACGGCCGGCGAATTCCGGCGGCAGCGCATGCGCCCCGAGGAAGGTGGTGCGCACGCGCACCGGCAGCAATTCTCCCATGCGGCGCGCGGCGCGCAGCAGGTTCGCCTCCCCTTGCAGGTTCAGGCCGTAGCCCGATTTGATCTCGAGCGTGGTCACGCCCTCGGCCAGCAGTTGCGAGACGCGCGGCGCGCTTTCGCGCAGCAGGTCCTCGACGGTCGCCGCGCGCGTCGCGCGCACGGTGGACATGATGCCGCCGCCGGCGCGCGCGATGTCCTCGTAGCTCGCGCCCTCCAACCGCGCTTCCCACTCGTCGCTGCGGTTGCCGGCGTGGACGATGTGGGTATGGCAGTCGACCAGGCCGGGCGTCATCCAGGCGCCGTCGCAATCGTGGATGACGGCGGCGCGCGGCGCTTCGCGGCGCGGGCCGAGCCAGGCGATGCGGCCGTGGTGCACGGCGATCGCGCCATCCTTGATGTCGCCGTAGCCGTCGACCATCGTGGCCAGGTTCACGTTCGCAAACACCGCATCGTATCGCGGGCCGTGGCGCTCACTCATCTTCTTCTTCCTCGTTGTAGTAGAAAATGTCGACAATGAAGATCACGGCTTGCGTGGTCTCGAGCGACCACACCGTGCCCGGATCGAACATCACGGCGTCGTAGCGCACCATGTTGATGCGCTCCGAATCGCTGGCAATTTCCAGGCTCTCGCCTTCGGCCAGGAACATGATGGTCAGGTCGGCGCGCGCCACGAACTTCGACTTGCCGGCCAGGCGGCGGCGCCCGAACTGATGGTAGCAGCGTTCGCTGCGGGTCATCACGTTGAAATCGGTGGTCGGGCCGCGATTGAGCTTGGCCACCACTTCCGAGTCGCCGTCGAAGGCCAGCACCGGCCCGCTCTCGCAGATGATGACGCGCTCGCTGCCGTCGATGTCGAGCGTCATGCCGTGGCCGTCGACCAGGGCCAGGGTGCGGTCCACGCCCGGAAAGCGCGAGAACGGCCCGTCCTCGGAAATCGTGGCCAGGCTGACGCGCCAGTCGAAGTCCTCGAAGCCGGCCTCCGGCGGACCGATCGCAATCGTGGTGGTACTGCCGCCGCCATTCTTCCACGGCAGCGCCGAGAGCCCGGCAAACGGAATCAGGATGTTCATTTTTGTGCCTCGCGCAACTGGTTGATGGCTTCCCGGTAGCGGCGCGCGATCGCTTCCTGCGCCATGTGGCGGCCGCCCTGCACCACCCAGCGCCCGCCCGCCAGCACGTCGCGCACCAGGTTGTCGTTGCCGCAGAAGACCAGCCGGCCGAGCACGTCGGTTTCCAGCGCGCCCTCCAGGTTCGGATGCGCGCTGTCGAGCACCAGCAGGTCGGCGCGCCGCCCCGTCGCCAGGGCGCCGACCGGCCGTCCGGACGCCTGCGCGCCACCGGATAGCGCATCCTGCCACAGGTTCAGTCCAACGTCGCGCCGCGCTGGGGTGGCGGCGACATTCCGGCTGCCGCGCACCAGGCGCTGCCCGTATTCGAGCCAGCGCAGTTCTTCGACCGGGCTCTGCGAGATATGGCTGTCGCTGCCGATGCCGAAGCGCCCGCCCGCGGCCAGGTAGGCGGGCAGCGGGAACAATCCGTCGCCCAGGTTGGCCTCGGTCGTCGGGCACAGGCCGGCCACCGCCCCGCTGGCGGCCAGGGCCAGGGTTTCCTCGTCGCTCAGGTGGGTCGCATGCACCAGGCACCAGCGCGCATCGATGTCGACGTGCTCGAGCAGGTACTCGACCGGGCGCCGGCTCGAGAACTCGATGCTCTGCCTGACCTCGCCCGGCTGCTCGGCGATGTGGATGTGCAGCGGCCGCCCGCCCGGCAATGCCTGTACCAGCTCGCGGATCTGCTCGATGCCGGCCGCGCGCAGCGAATGGGGCGCGGCGCCGACTTCCAGCTGGCCGCCGCGCAGCGGCGCCAGGCTTTCCACGATGCGCAGCACGTCGTCGACGTCGGTGCGAAAGCGCGCCTGCTGCGGCGTCAAGGGCTGCTCGCCGAAGCCGCTGTGGCTGTACAGCACCGGCAGCAGGGTCAGGCCCATGCCGGCATGCTGGCCGGCGGCCGCGATGCGTTCGGCCATTTCGGCCGGGCGGGCGTAGAAGGCGCCTCGCGGGTCGCGCTGGATGTAGTGGAACTCGCACAGCGAGGTGTAGCCGTGGCGCAGGCATTCGGAGAACAGCTGGGCCGCGATGGCTTCCAGCTGTTCCGGCGTGATGTTGGCGGCGAAGCGGTACATCAGGTCGCGCCAGGTCCAGAAGCTGTCCGGGCCGTCTCCCGCCTTCTCGGTCAGGCCGCCCAGCGCGCGCTGGAAGGCGTGCGAATGCAGGTTGACCATGCCCGGCACCACGTAATCGGCGCGGGCGACGCCGATCGGCGGGCGCGCATGGGGTTCGACCCGGGTCAGGTTGCCGCGGCCGTCCCATTCGATGAGGACGTCGCCCTGCCAGCCATCCGGTAATAACGCATGCCGTGCGAACAGGGCGTTCATGCGCGCACCCAGTCGAGGGCGGCCTGCATCATGTCGCCGAGCAGCGGCTGCACCTCGGCCGCGACGTCGGGTCGGTAGGCGAACGGCGGCGCCTCGTCCATGTAGAGACACTGGCACATCTCGAGCTGGATCGCATGCACGCCCTCCCCCGGCTGGCCGTAGAAGCGCGTGATGTGGCCGCCCTTGAAACGGCCGTTCACCGCAATCGAGAAGCGGTCCTGGCTGCGTGCCACGTCCACCACCGCGCGTTCCAGGCCGGGATCGCAGGATTTTCCTTCGGCCGTACCAAAATTCAGGTCCGGCAGGCGGCCCTCGAAGAAGCGCGGCACGCGCGAGGCGATCGAGTGTGCATCCCACAGCACCACGCGCCCGTGCAGGGCCAGTAGGCGGCCGAGTTCCGCGCGCAGCTGGTTGTGGTAGGGCCGCCAGTAGCGCTCCAGGCGGCGCGCTACTTCCGCCTGGTCCGGCGTTCTGCCCTCCTGGTACAGGCTTTCGCGCCCGAAGGAGTCGAGCGGGCACAGGCCGGTCGTGTCCATGCCCGGATACAGGTTCGTGTTTTCCGGCGGCCGGTTCAGGTCGATGACATAGCGCGACCAGCGCGCCGCCAGCGTCGAGATGCCGAGCCGGTCGGCGCACTCGTAGAGTTCGGCCAGGTGCCAGTCGGTGTCGGCTTTCGCCAGCGCGCAGGGCGTCATGTGCGCTGCGACCTCGTCGGGAATGTCGGTGCCCACGTGCGGCATCGACAACAGCATCGGGGCGTCACCTGCCTTGAACCGGAAATCCATTACTGCTCCTGTGCGAAGGTTGAGTTAAGGATGTAATACTGCGAACAAGTCCTTGCATGATGCTGACAGCTCGCCTCTCACCACCATCAAGCGCGCCGCCTCGATGTCGGGTGCAAAGAAACGGTCGGCGTCGAATGCCGCCACGCGCGCGCGCAGCTGGGCATGCACGTGCTCCAGGTGCTCCGAGCTGGCCAGCGGGCGGTGGAACTCGATGCCCTGGGCTGCCGCCAGCAGTTCGATCCCGACAATAACCGCCGTATTGTGCGCCATCTGGTCGAGACGGCGCGCCGCGAAGGTGGCCATGCTAACGTGGTCTTCCTGGTTGGCCGAGGTCGGCAGGCTGTCGACACTGGCCGGGTGCGCCAGCGATTTGTTTTCCGAGGCCAGCGCGGCCGCCGTCACGTGGGCGATCATGAAGCCCGAGTTCAGGCCCGGCTCGCGCACCAGGAAGGCGGGCAGGCCCGACAGGTTGGCGTCGATCAGCAGGGCGATGCGGCGCTCGGACAGTGCGCCGATTTCGGCGATGGCCAGCGCCAGCGTGTCGGCGGCGAACGCCACCGGCTCGGCGTGGAAGTTACCGCCCGAGACGATCGCGCCATCGTCGGGGAACAGCAAGGGGTTGTCGGTGACGGCATTGGCTTCGATCAGCAGCGTGCGGCTGGCGTTGGCGACCAGGTCCATCACGGCGCCCATCACCTGCGGCTGGCAGCGCAGGCTGTACGGGTCCTGCACGCGCTCGTCGCCGACCAGGTGGGATGCGCGGATCGCGCTGCCCTTGACCAGTTCGCGGTAGATGGCGGCGGCGGCGATCTGGCCCGGCTGGCCGCGCACCGCGTGGATGCGGGCGTCGAAAGGCGCGTCGCTGCCGCGCGCGGCGTCCACCGACAAGGCGCCGGTGACCATCGCCGCTTCCACCAGGCGCTCGGCCATGAACAGGCCGTGCAGGGCCAGCGCGGTCGACACCTGCGTGCCGTTGATCAGCGCCAGGCCCTCTTTCGCGGCCAGCGTCACCGGTTCGATGCCGCACGCCGCCAGCGCCGCGCCGGCGTCCATCAGTTCGCCCTTGTAGCGCACCGGGCCCACGCCCATGATGGCCAGGGTCATGTGCGCCAGCGGCGCCAGGTCGCCCGAGGCGCCGACCGAGCCCTGCGAGGGGATGGCCGGCATGATGCCCGCGTTGTAGATGGCGATCAGGGTGTCGATGATCAGCGGGCGCACGCCGGAATAGCCGCGCGCCAGGCTGCCGATCTTGGTCAGCAGGATCAGGCGCACGACGGCGTCGGAAATGAGCTCGCCGGTACCTACCGCATGCGACAGGATCAGGTTGCGCTGGAGCTGTTCCAGTTGATCGTTCGGGATGTGGGCCTTGGCCAGGATGCCGAAGCCGGTGTTGATGCCGTAGGCAGGATCTCCCTTGTCGACGATGGTTTTGACCAGGGCCGCCGAGGCGGCGATCGGTGCCGCGCTGTCCGCCGACAAGGCAATCGGGAAGTGGGCGGCCCAGGCCGCGCGCAGGTCCGCGAGGCTCAAGGCGCCAGGGTTCAGGGTCCAGCCGTGCTGCGATGCGTTCATCATGTTCTTGACTACCTTACTTGATCATCGGGAGGTTCAGGCCGGTGCGCTTGGCACAGGCGATGGCGGATTCGTAGCCGGCGTCGGCGTGGCGCATGACGCCCGAGCCGCTGTCGTTGACCAGCACGCGCGCGAGGCGCTTGGCGGCCGCCTCGGTGCCGTCGGCAACGATGACGACGCCCGAGTGCTGCGAGTAGCCCATGCCGACGCCGCCGCCGTGGTGCAGCGAGACCCAGGTGGCGCCGCCGGCGGTATTGAGCATGGCGTTCAGCAGCGGCCAGTCGGACACGGCATCGGTCCCATCGCGCATGCTTTCCGTTTCGCGGTTCGGGCTGGCGACCGAGCCGGTGTCGAGGTGATCGCGGCCGATGACGATCGGCGCCTTCAGCTCGCCGTTCTTCACCATCTCGTTGAAGGCGAGGCCCGCGATGTGGCGCTCGCCCAGGCCCAGCCAGCAGATGCGCGCCGGCAGGCCCTGGAAGGCAATGCGCTCGCGCGCCATGTCGAGCCAGCGGTGCACCTGCGCATGCTGCGGGAACAGCTCCTTGATCTTGGCGTCGGTTTTATAAATGTCTTCCGGGTCGCCGGACAGCGCCACCCAGCGGAAGGGGCCGCGGCCTTCGCAGAACTGCGGGCGGATATAGGCCGGCACGAAGCCGGGGAAGTCGAAGGCCTGCTCGACGCCCTCGTCCAGCGCCACCTGCCGGATGTTGTTGCCGTAGTCGACCGCATGGGCGCCCATGGCCTTGAAGTCGAGGATGGCGCGCACGTGCACGGCGCAGGAGGCGGCGGCTGCAGCTTTGAGGCGCGCGTGCTGCGACGGGTCGGCCTGCGCCGCTTTCCACTCCTGCACGGTCCAGCCCTGCGGCAGGTAGCCGTGGATCAGGTCGTGGGCCGAGGTCTGGTCGGTCACCAGGTCGGGCACCAGGCCGCCTTCCCGGGCGCGGCGCACCAGCTCCGGCAGCACGTCGGCCGCATTGCCGAGCAGGCCGATCGAGACCGCCTCGCGCTTGCCCGTGTGTTCCTTGATCAGGGCCAGCGCCTCGTCGATGTCCCTCGCCTGCTTGTCGAGGTAGCGGGTGCGCAGGCGGAAATCGATGCTGCTCTGCTGGCACTCGATGTTGAGCGACACGGCGCCGGCGAAGGTGGCGGCCAGGGGCTGGGCGCCACCCATCCCTCCTAAGCCCGCAGTCAGGATCCAGCGCCCGCCCCAGTCGCCATTGAAATGCTGGCGGCCCGCTTCGGCGAAGGTTTCATAGGTACCCTGGACGATGCCCTGGGTGCCGATGTAGATCCAGCTGCCGGCCGTCATCTGGCCGTACATGAACAGGCCCTTGCGGTCGAGCTCATTGAAATGCTCCCAGTTGGCCCACTTCGGCACCAGGTTGGAATTCGCCAGCAGCACCCGCGGCGCATTCTCATGGGTCTGGAACACGCCGACCGGCTTGCCGGACTGGATGAGCAGGGTCTGGTCGTCCTCGAGCTCGCGCAGGGAAGCCAGGATCTGGTCGTAGCATTCCCAGTTGCGCGCGGCGCGGCCGATGCCGCCGTAGACCACCAGGCGCTGCGGGTCTTCGGCCACCTCGGCGTCGAGGTTATTCTGGAGCATGCGGTAGGCCGCTTCGGTCAGCCAGCTCTTGCAGCTCAGTTCAGTGCCGCGCGGGGCGCGGATGGTGCGGGTTGGATCGAAGCGTGGATCGACAACTTGGGACGAATCGTGGGTCATGGCAGCTCCTGAAAAGGATGGAAGGGCCGCGGCCCTTCCGCAAACCCTCAACTCTCCGAGAGTCTAGGCTTGTCTATACAACCTCGTCAATCCATATCGTCAGCGTTTCCGCTTTTACTTCTGATACACCGCCTTGCCCGCCACCCAGGTCTGCAGCACGCCGGTCTTGTGGATGTCGTAGGTCGGCATCTTGAACAGGTCCTGGTCGATGACGATGAAGTCGGCCCACTTGCCCGGCTCCAGCGAGCCGAGGGTGTTTTCGGCGTGGCCGGCCCAAGCGGCGTCGAGCGTGAAGCAGCGGAAGGCTTCCTTGAGCGACATCGCCTGGTTCGGGTACCAGCCGGCGACCGGCTGGCCGGAGGCGTCCTGGCGCGTGACGGCGGCGTGGATGCCGAAGAAGGGGTTCGGCGACTCGACCGGGAAGTCGGAACCGCAGGCGATGCGCGAACCCTGGTGCAGGAAGCTGCGCCAGGCATAGGCGCCCTTGATGCGCTCGGCGCCGACGCGGCTCTCGGCCATGTTCTTGTCGGACGTGGCATGGGTTGGCTGCATCGACGGGATGATGCCCAGCGTCTTGAAGCGCGGGATGTCGCTTGCGGTCACCACCTGCGCATGCTCGATGCGGTGGCGTTGCGCCGCGCTTTTGGTCGCCGCCAGTTCCTTCTTGTAGATGTCGAGGATCTGCTTGTTGCCGGCGTCGCCGATCGCGTGCACGTTGACCTGGTAGCCGCGCGCCATCGCCTTTTTCATCTTCGCGTCCATCTGCGCGGTATTGAAGAACAGCAGGCCGTGCGAATGCGGCTCGTCGCTGTAGGGTTTCAGCAGCGCCGCGCCGCGGCTGCCCAGGGCGCCGTCCGAATACAGCTTCACGGCGCGCAGCGCGTACATGTCGTTGCCATAGGTTTTCAGGGGCCCGTTCTTGGCCAGCGCGTCGAAGTCGCCGTCGGTGCCGCCGATCATGCCGTAGATGCGCGCGGTCAGCTTGCCCTGGTCGGCATAGGCGCGGTACAGGCGGTCCTCGAACACGCCCAGGCCGGCGTCGTGGGTGCTGGTGATGCCCACGCGCGCCATCTCCTGCAGCGAACGGTCCAGCGCCACGCGGCCCTCGGCCTCGGTTTGCGCCGGCATGACCTTGGTCACGAGCTCCTGCGCGGCGTCGACCAGCACGCCGGTGGCGCGACCAGCAGCGTCGCGCATGATCTTGCCGCCGGCCGGATCCGGGGTTTGATCCGTGATGCCGGCCGCCGCCAGCGCGCGGCTGTTGGCCCAGCCCGCATGGCCGTCGACGCGCTCGAACCAGACCGGCTTGTCGCTCACGATCGGGTCGAGGTCGGCGGCGGTCGGAAAGCGTCCCAGCTTCCAGTTTTCCTGGTTCCAGCCGCGTCCGCGCAGCCAGGCCTGGTTTTGATTCGCGCGCGCATACGCTTGAATCGCCTTCAGGGCGCCTTCGAGCGAGGTCGCCTGCGACAAATCGAGCTGGGTCAGCATCTGGCCCAGGCCGAACACGTGGCCGTGGGCGTCGATCAGGCCCGGCAGCACGGTCTTGCCTCCCATGTCGACGCGGCGCGCGTTGGGCGCCTTGGCCTGCACCTCGGCGGCGTTGCCGACGGCGAGGATCTTGCCCTTGTCGTCGAAGGCGAGCGCATTGAACTGCACCAGGTCACCCTTGGCGTTGAGCGTGTATCCGTTGGCGTTGACGATCACGGTGTCGGCCTGCGCGGCCGTGACGGCGAAAGCGGCAAGGATGAACGCGGAACACTGCTTGAGGGTGGGCTGCATGGACTCTCCGTTATGTATGAAATGCAAAACATGAGTGTAGCGAAGTCCTTGCGGCTTTGACACTGGCGCCTGTGCTTGCCGACCGCTTTTTCCCCGAGGGTGGGCGGCCCAGCCGTACGCATCCGGCTGGTTACAAAATATTTGTTAGCACATGTGCAATACCTCAGTAGAATTAATTCCGGTCGGAAAATAGCGAATAACAAAACCGGGGGAGATATGCTGACAAGAAGTCTGGTAGGGAGCGCGTTTGCGCTTGTGCTGGCAGGGTGTGCGACGCCGTCGCACGTGCCGTTCGATCCGCTGGCCAGGGAAAAGCTGGCGGAGGTCAAGGTCATCGACATCGTGGCCCAGGATGAAGTCATCGTGCGTGCGGCAACGCCGGATGCGATGGCGGCCGGCGGCGGGCTGCTCGGCGCGGTCATCGTGTCGAAGATCGGAGAAGGCCGCCAGAACGAAGTGCAGGCTGCGCTGGCGCCCTTCTACGCCACGGTCGACGATTTCGATTTCCGCTCGCTGTTCACCGCCTCGCTGGAGAAGGCGCTGGCCGCGGAAAAGAGCGTGCGCTTCGGCGCCATCGACCACGCCGCCCAGCACCTGCACGGCAGGGAGATCAAGCAGCGCCACAGCGTCCTGGCGACCAACCAGGGCCTGATGCTCCTGACCACCTCCTACACCTTCTCGCCCGACTTCCGCCACCTGAACATCACGACCGAGGCCAGGCTGCACCAGGCGGTCAAGGAGGAGCCGGTCTACCGCAACACCTATCACTACCAGTCGGCGCCGGTGGGACCGGGCGGCAGCACCTCGCTCGGCGCATGGGGCGAGAACAAGGGAGAACGGTATCGCAGCGCCGCCGGCGAAGGCGTCGCTCAGATCGTCCGGATGATCGGCATCGACCTCGCGGCCGGCCCCGCCGCCGCCGCGCAGGGAGCGCAGCTGTCGCTCACCAACTACGCCAGCCCGGTCAACATCAAGGTCAACGGCCCCGTGCTCGACACCCTGCCCGCCCGCGCGATCCTGCGCCATGGCGACGGCAACCTGTATTCCCTGCCGCACACCACCGGAGGACAACCGCAATGAGTGCCCGCATCCTGATCGCCGCGCTGTTGGCGGCCTGCAGCGCCGCCGCGCTGGCCGCGCCGGAAACCACCCCGCCCACGCCGCTCGTGTACGACGCCGGCGTGAACGACAAGGCCCCGGCGGCGCTGCCCGGCGCCTGCCGCATCAACGTCGTCAGCATCAGCGACAACCGCTTTTCGAAGGAGGGCATGGGCGCCGATGCGCCCATCCGCACCGGCGCGCCGGAACCGTGGATCGGCGCCGGCCTGGCGAACCTGAAGCAGTACGGTTATACGGTGCAGCAGGGTGCGGCCCCGGCGGCCGACGCCCTGAACCTCGACGTCAAACTGATCCGCGCCTATTCCTGGTTCGGCAACATGCGCATCAACGGCATGGTCGCCGTCGACGTGTCGATCGCATCGCCCGAAGGCACCCGCTCGCGCAAGTTCCGCGCCAGCGGCAGCAAGACCAACATGATGGGCGCCGATTCCGAGCACGTCACGGCGCTGAACTACGCGCTCAACCACATGGTCCACGAGATGGCGGCCGGACTGGCGAGCGAGTGCGCGGGACTGAAAGTCGCTGCCCGTTGATGTACCCTGGCGGGGGGGGGGGGGGGGGGGGGGGGGGGGGGGGGGGGGGGGGGGGGGGGGGGGGGGGGGGGCGGGGGGGGGGGGGGCGGGGGGGGGGGGGGGGGGGGGGGGGGGGGGGGGGGGGGGGGGGGGGGGGGGGGGGGGGGGGGGGGGGG